>JAKAJU010000175.1 GCA_021813655.1 Chloroflexota bacterium
CCCGGCGACGACTGCTCGGTGTCGCGATCCGACAGTGACCGAGAGACCTTGCGTGCGGACGGCGCGATCGGGCGACCTCCCCGCTACCCTGCGGAGCGGCATCGACGGATGCCGGGCGGCGCGAGGTCAGCCGACGCGGCGCGCAGCGAGAGGGGCGCTGCACGCGTCGCCACGCGCTCGCCGCCGCAGGCGCCACGCCACGGTGCCGGCGAGCATCGCCACCGAGACGGCCCCGACGATCGGCTGGAGCGGAGCCCAGATGGACATCGCCCCGCTCGCACCTAGGGCGACCAGGGCGATCTTGTTGCAGAGCGGGCAGCCGATCGCGAGGAACGCGCCGAAGCCAGCGACCGTCCCGAGTGCGGACCCGCGAGAATCGGGCGCGACCGCGGCCGCCGCGGCTGAGGCAGGGCGCGCAGCGCGCGGGGTGGAGGGTCCGATCAGCGCGACGTCCATCGGTGCGGGTACGGTGAGGCCGACGGGCTCGGCTCGCGGTGCTGCCGGGACGACGAACGACGCGGCGAGAAGCCCCATCAGGGGTGCGGAGACGAGCCATACACCGATCGCGAAGGGCTCCGGCGGGACCGATCGCCCGAAGACCGGGTTCGGGATGATCGCCGCGACCAGCCCGAAGCCGAGGAGCGAGGCGCCCGTGAGGACGAGGCCCCAGGCGAGGAAGCGACGGTCGGCCAGCGCCGCCGCGATCGGGCACATCAGCCGCGGCCGCGGTCGATGATCTGGCGGCCGCTCGCGGTCCACGCGGTCATCCCGCCGTCGAGGTTGACGATGTCCGTGTAGCCCATGTCGAGGAGCGTCTGCGCCGCGATCGCGCTCTCGTTGCCGGTCCGGCAGTACACGACGATCGGCGCGCTCCTGTCCGTCGGGAGCTCGGTCGCGCGGGCGGTCAGCTGCGTGTACGGGATGTACAGGTCCGTCCCGTCGATCTCGCCGATGTAGGGCGTCTTCACGTTCAGGAGCGTGAAGTCCTTCTTCTGGAGCATCGCCGCGAGCAGGTCAGGCGAGACACTCGTCCAGTGGCCGCCGTTGGCCTGGATCGTGGACCCCTCCGACGCCATCGCCGCCCCGCCGGCGCCCATCGTCACCCCGCCGCCGGGACGCGAGAGGACGCCCCAGCCGACGACGACGGCAAGGACAGCGACGATGGCCACCCCGGCGGCGGCGATCATCCGGTTCTGACGCTTCCGGACCGCGAGCGCGGAGGGGTCCGCGCGACCGGGTGACCGGGCGGGTCGGCTCGGACCCGACGTGGAAGCCTTCGCGACGCTCGCGGCCGCGCCCGTGGACCCCGGCGTCCGGCCGGTTCTCTTCTTCGCCATCGTGCTGAAGCTCCTGGTGCGCGGCCGGGTCGATCCCGAACGGCTGCGCGGATGGGTGGGTCGGCGCCCGTCAGGCCGATGCCTCGAGAGAGTCCACGACGCGCTCGAGTCGGGCGCGGGCCTCCTTCGCAACGACCTCGACTCCCGAGCGCTCCACCACCCCGAGCATGGCCAGCGGATCGATCACCTCGACGATCGTGCGCGAGCTGTCCTCGCGGAGGACCACGTTGCAGGGGAGGAGCGCGCCCACGGACGGATCCGCCTCAAGGGCGGCGTGCGCGAGCGCTGGATTGCAGGCGCCGAGGATGAGGAACGGCGTGCGGTCGATGCCCAGCTTTTCCTTCATCGTCGCCTGGACGTCGATCTCGGTGAGAACGCCGAAGCCTTCCGCCTTGAGGGCCGCCTCCACGCGTGGTCGGTTCTCGGTCACTCCGCCGTCGAGGGTCGCCCCGAACGTGAAGCTGGTCAGACGGGCCATCGGTGTCACCTCCGGGTGGTCACGGGCTCGCGGTCCGGCGTCGCGTCGCGGCGCTCGGCCTGGGCCTGGGCCTGGGCCTGGATCCGGCGCCGGGCGATGCGGCCAACGACGTCGCAGGCCTCGAGGATCTCGGGCTCGGCGAGCCGGTAGAAGACGACGGTCCCGGCGCGACGCGAGTCCACGAGGCCCGCGGACCGGAGGACGGCGAGATGCTGACTCGCGTTCGCGAGGGTGCAGCCGGCGACGCTGGCGAGGTCGCCCACCGACCGCTCTCGGCCTCGCATCGCGTCGAGGAGCATCAGCCTCTTGGGGTCCGTGAGGACCTTGCAGATCTCCGCATGGAGCCGGTAGGCGTCGATCCCGTCGGGGTCTGCGTTCATCGGCTGACTCGACCTCCTGGCGGCCCGGTCCGGGCCGGGTGGCGACGATACCACGCGATTGCGTGTTTGCGCAAGTGACGGAACAGACACGCGGAGCAGACACACGGACGGCGCGGACCCGGCACCGCCGGGAGCCCCTCTCAGGACGCCCGAACGTCGACGATCGCCGGCAGCTCCACCCAGAAGGCGGCGCCATGCGGGACCACGCGATCAACTCCGGCAGACCCGCCCTGGGCGCCGGCGAGCGCGCGGACGATCGCGAGGCCGAGGCCGCTCGTGCCCGTCGACCGGTCACGCGCCGGATCGGCCTGGTAGAAGCGGTCGAACACGCGCGGGAGGTCCTCCGCGGCGATCCCGGGGCCGGAATCACGGACGGTGAAGCGCGCGCGGCCCGGCGTCCGCTCGCGGACCTCGACGCTCACCTCGCTGCCCGCGGGTGCATGGCGGATCGCGTTGTCCACGAGCGCCCCGAGCACCTGGGCGAGCCGATCCGGGTCGGCACGGACGGCGAGCGGGGACCGGGCATCGCAGCGGAGACCGATGCCCCTGGCCGCGGCGCGCGCCTCGAAGGCGCGCACCACAGCGGCCACAGACTCGTCCGCCGCAACGGTGCCGAGGTGGAGCGGAAGCTGACCCGCCTCGGCGAGCCCGATCGTCCGGAGATCGTCCACGATCCGGGCGAGGAGTCGAGACTGGTCACGGATCGTCTCGAGGTGGCGGTCGTCGTGGTCGTAGACGCCGTCGAGGACGGCGCTCGTCGTTGCGTCGATGACCGCGAGGGGCGTCTTGAGCTCGTGCACGGCGTCCTGGAAGAGGCGCCGGCGCGACGCGTCGGCGTCCTCGAGCTCGTGCGCCATCGCGTCGAAGGAACGGCCGAGCGAGCCCAGCTCATCCGAGCGCCCGGCGATCCCGGATCGGCGGCTCAGGTCGCCGTCGGCGACCGATGCCGCCGCGTCGGCGAGGCGGTCGAGAGGCCGGACGACGCGGCCGGCGATGACGACGCCGAGGGCGGATGCGGCGCCGGCCGCGGCGAGGGCGACCGCGACGAGGGCGACGATCGTCTCCTGCTGGACCTGCTGCGCGTGCATCCCCGCGCCCATGCCGCCCTGCCCCGCGCCGGGTCCGGGGCCTGCTCCGGCCCCGGCAGACGCGGCGGCCTCGATGCGTGCGAAACCGCGGCCCACGATCCACGGGGTCGCGAGGGCGACCGCCGCGGCCGTCGCGAGGGCGACGCACGCGAAGGACAACGCGAGCCGGACCCGGAGGCTCACGGGCGTGCCGCGCGATACCCGACACCGCGAACGGTCTCGACGTATCGCCCGCCGTCCGGCCGCTGTCCGAGCTTCCGACGAAGGTTCTTCACGTGGCTGTCCATCGTCCGATCGAACGCGTCGAACCGCTCGCCGAAGACCCGCTCGCCGAGCTGCTCGCGCGTGAGGACCATCCCCGGCGAGTCGGTGAGCGCGTCGAGGAGATCGAACTCGACCCTCGTGAGCTCGAGCCGGCCTGTGCCCCGGACGACCTCGCGGCCCGCGAGGTCGATCGCGAGATCGAAGAAGCGCCGCGCGTCGGCAGGCCCGGAAGGCGCGGATCGCCCCCCTGCCGACCTCCGGAGGACGGCACCGACCCGCGCCACGAGCTCCCGGGGCTCGAAGGGCTTCGTCACGTAGTCGTCCGCGCCGATCTCGAGGCCGGCGACCCGGTCGATGACGTCGTCGCGGGCGGTGAGCATGATGACGGCCGCCGGGGATCCTGCGGCACGCAGCCCGCGAAGCACGTCGAAGCCGGAGCGTCCCGGGAGCATGACGTCCAGAATCACGAGGTCGGGGACGGCCTCCCGGGCCACAGCGAGCGCGCTCTCACCGTCGAAGGCCGTCGCGACGTCATGCCCCTCCCGGGCCAGATAGGCCCTGAGGACGCCCACGATGTGGGGTTCGTCGTCCACGACGAGGATGCGTGCCATGTGCGGAGCATGCGGCACGGACGGCCGGCCACGTCAAGTGGCAGGCCATCCGTGCGATGCCGCCAGGTTCGTGCCGCCCGTCAGGGCTGCACGTTCCCGTTCGGGCCGGAGCCGTCACAGGCGCCGGCGCCGTGGTGACCCATGCGACCGCCCTGTGCGGCGGGCCCGGCGCCGACGGCGACCCCCCGCATCCCGCCCAGAGTCGTCTTGTACGTGAGGTCCCTCGCCCGCGCGGCCAGCTGGCTCTTCAGATCGGTGGCCTCGGTCGCGGTGAGCGCGCCCGTTGCGACGCGGTCATCGATGCGGGCCGACCACCGGGAGACGTAGGCGTCAACGAGCTTCTGCGGGTCGACGCCCTGCTTCTCGGCGATCGCCGCCAGCGAGAGACCGCTCCGGCGGAGTGCGGCGATCTCCTCGCGGCTGAGACGAAGGATCGTCGGCGCAGGATCGGCGGCGACCTCGCGAGCGCCGTATCCGTAGCCGGTACCGGCACCGGCCTGCGCCGCCTGACTGGTGGTCGGCGCCTGCGGCTGGCCCTGAACCGTGCCGTGACCGTTCGGCCCCGCGGCGGCGACGGTCGCGGCGAACACGAGCGCCGCGAGGGACGCCCCCCCGAACGCGATGATCGCCTGCTTCGTGCTCTTCATCAGCTGAGCCTCCAGTGATCTCCGGACTCCCGGGGCCACCCCGGGGTCGCCACGTTCGGGCGACACATGCGAGTCTCGGCAGGCTCCGTGGAGCATCGATGGAGACCGCGTGGAGACGGCGTGAAGGAGAACGGCGGTCGCGGCCGCCGTCGGGTCGCGGAACAAGGTGACACTCGGCAGTAGCCTCTATATGCGCGACACATATGCTGCACGCATATAGCGATCGCCTCGACGGGGCGCGACGCACTCGCCGGGCGGATCGGCGACCACCGACGAGGGAGGCCTTCGATGACGACAAGCCTGCCGCTCGTGGCGCACGAGCAGCACGAGATCCTGCTCCATACCGTGGACACGCTGCCCGCGTTCGGCGACGCCCTCGTCACCGCGAGCACCGCCGAGATCAGGCCCCGAGTCGAGGAGATCGATTCGTTCCTATCCGACATCCTCGTGCCGCACATGGAAGCGGCCGAGCGCACGCTCTACCCGGAGCTCGAGCGGATGCTCCAGAACCGCCACTCGATGACGCCGATGCGGAAGGAGCACGACGAGATCCGGGCTCTCGTCGCCGGTCTCCACCGCCTGGGGTCGTCGCTCGACGAGCCGAGGCCGAGCCTCGCCCGGACCCTCGCGCTCCGCCGAGTCGTGTTCCGCCTGTATGCGCTCCTCAAAGTCCATCTCGTCGAGGAGGAGCTCTACGTCAGGGTCGTGAACAAGGGCGTGACCGCGGACGTGGCGGAGCTGCTCGCCGCCGGCATCGCGCATCCGCTGTCCAGCGCGCACTGAGCGCCGGTCGCGCAGCGGATCGGACGGTCCCGCGGGTTCGACCGCAGGGCACGAGCCGCCGTGCGCATCGGGGCGGGTATGCTCGCAATCGGATGAGCGCGATGCGACGATCCATGGAGGGCACGAGGCACGCGTCGACGGCGAGCCCCGACCCGTCCTCGTCCGTCGACGCGACTGGACCCGGGGCCTCGCCCGGCGACCTCGCGTCCGGACGCGATACCGCGGGCGTCCCCATCCACCGGGGATGGGCACCGCTCGGTGGCCGCAGGCGCTGGATGGAGCCGTTCGTGCTCGTGCTCCTCGCGGGTGGAGGCGCGCACGGCTACGCGATCATCGGCGAGCTCGAGGCGATGGGAATCACGAACGGACCTGTGGACGTCGGACAGCTCTACCGGACGCTCAGGGATCTCGAGGAGGCCGGCCAGGTGACCTCTGCCTGGTCGATCGACGCGCAGGGCCCACAGCGCCGCGAGTACGAGCTGACCGCGAGCGGGTTCGCGGCGCTCGACGAATGGGCGGCGGTGATGAAGGAGCGCGCCCGCCTCGTCGGTGAGTTCGACGGACGCTACCTCGAGTGGGTGGCACGGGAGCGTCGTCCGCGGACCTGAGCGATCAGAGCGGCTGTTCGCAGGCCCGGACGAACGAGCGCACGATCTCGTCCTTCTCCTGCTCCGTCAGGTTCCGGTCGAGCACCCCGAGGTAGAGGTCCTCCTCTGCGAGGTGGACCTTGACGATCGAATGGAGGCGGTACAGCGCGCGGCGCAGCCCGATGCCGTCGTCCCGGTCGAGCGTCCCGTCCTCGATCTTCGCCGCGTAGTCGCCGAGTGCATCGACGAGTCGAGCGAGCTCCTCGTGCTCCCGGCGCATCGGCGCCATCGAGTGCCGGCCCGCCATGAGTTGCTCGAGGGGGCCGTAGAGTGACGTCTCGGTCGCAGCCATGTGGCGGACGAGTCGGCCGGCGATGAACGCGTACTCGGGCGCGAACTCCGCTCGGAGAGTCAGGAGATCCACGCGCCCGATCGAGTCCGCGATGTGCGGCAGTCGATCCACGTGCTCGGCGATCCGGCCGTGGTGCCCATGGCTCGTGTCGGCCAGCGACGGCACCGGGGTCCTCCGTGAATGCACCACCCCGTGCGCGCGTCGGGCAACGGGCCGTGGCGCGCCAGGCGACGCCGCAAGGGTACGGCCGTCGCGGAACCGGCGCATGATCCCGTGCGTCGCGTGGGTGCGCGTCCCCTGGTCCACCCGAGGGAGGTGGAGGTCGTGCGGATGGGACGCTGCCGGGCGTGCGTCGTCGCCGTCGTCGGGATGTTCGTCGCGGTGGGGTGCTCGGGCGGAGCGGGGCCCGGGCCATCCGGCGCGTCACCCGCCTCGATCGGCGCCGCGGTCGGCGCGACCGCGACCGCGTGCGCGTCCAGGCTGGAGGCCGTTGCGCCGTCGCCACCACGGGAACCGGCCGCACTCGCGGACGTTCGGGTCGCGAGCCACGGCACGACGGACCGGATCGTCTTCGAGTTCGCCGGGCCGGACGTCCCCGCCTTCGACATCGAGCCCGCGCGGCCGCCGTTCGTGGCCGACGGGAGCGGCTTGCCGGTCGCCGTGCCGGGCGCCGAGTTCCTACGGGTCCACCTCCCGTTCGCTACCGGCATGTCGACGTACGCCGGCCCGTCGTCGTTCGCTGCTCCCGCAAGCCCTGGCGGCACACTCGCCTCGCTGGTCCGCACCGGTGACTACGAAGCCGTGATGACCTGGGTCGTCGGCCTGCGATCACCCGCCTGCTACCGCGTCGAGATCCTCGGCGGGCCGACGCGCATCGTCATCGATCTCGTGCCCGCGGGCGGCTGACCGCGAGCCGAGCGGGGACGGGTTGCGGGATGCCGCGCGCCCGCAGGTGCCGCCCGTAGCGTCAGGCGGCCACCGACGCGGTGTCGGCGTCGCGCAGGATCGCCAGGAGGTCGCCGCTCTCGATGATCAGGTGATCGGCATCCGCGACGCGGATCTCGGTTCCCGTGTACTTGGGGAACAGCACGCGATCCCCGACCGCCACCTTGATGAGGTCCGTGTCCTCGCCGATCGCGACCACCTCGCCCCGCTGCGGCTTCTCCTTCGCGGTGTCCGGCAGGAACAGACCCGACTTCGTGACGCTCTCCTCCTCGAGGACGCGGACGAGCACGCGGCCGCCGAGCGGCTGGACGAGATCGGACATCGGTGCGACTCCCTTCATCACGTGACGATGTTGCTGCACGGATCAGCGGGCGCGAAGCCCGAGGGCGGCGTCGATACGGGCCTGGTCGAACCCGACGATCGGGCGACCGTCGATCTCGACGACCGGAACGCCCATCTGGCCGGTCCGCCGAACGAGGTCGCGCGCCGCGGCAGGATCCCGGCTCACGTCGACATCACGGAAGGGGACGCTCCGGCTCCGGAGGTACGACTTCGCGCGGGTGCACCACGGACACGTGGGGGTCGAGAAGACGGTCACCCGGTGACTCGTTGCGCCGACCGCGGCGCGAGGATCCTTCTGCATGTGACGCGTGCTCCTGTTCGGTCGTGCGGCCGCCCTTCCGGCCTGCGCTCTGTGGGTGCCGTCGATCCTACTGCCACTTGCGTGCCTGCGCAAGCACGCGACTATGTTGAGGCGCGGCGCCGGCAGCGGCCCGAGGCAGTCCGCAGGATCATCGGATTGCGCAAGTACGCAAGGTTGTGCTACCGTCCGCGCCGCCAGCGCTCGCGCGGAGCGCCATCGCCCTCGTACGACCACCGGAGGAGCTCGTGTTCTCGTTACTGCGCCGCAGTGGCACGCCCGAGATCGACGTCGAGGAGCTCGACCGACTCATCGAAGAAGGCTCCGTGCGCATCCTCGACGTCCGCGAGGACCACGAGTTCCGGCGCGGACACGTCGCCGGGGCGACGCACATCCCCTTGAGGAGCCTCCCGGAGCGCGTGGGCGGGCTCACGCGAGACAGGCGGTACGCCGTCATCTGCCAGTCGGGGAGCCGCAGCTGCACGGCGGTGGACGTCCTCCGGGACCGCGGGTTCGAGGACGCGGTCTCCGTGCGCGGTGGCACCGGCGCCTGGGCACGCAGCGGGCGGTTGCTCGTCCGCTGATCGACCCCGCCGCGCGGGGCTTCCTACCCGAACCGCTCCCTGAGCGGCTCCGCGACCTCGCGCGCAGCCACCTCGAGGGCCACCGGCCCGCCCGCCGCGGCGATCCCAACGATGACGTGGTCCGCACCGGCCCGGACGAACGCCTCGGCCGTCGCCAGCGCCTCGCGCCAGGCGGCCGCGTCTGCCCCGACCACCACCTGGCCTGCGAAGCTGAAGTCGTCGGGATCGCGACCGGCCGCCTCGAGCGCTCGGCGGATCTCGTCGCGTTTGGCCGCGAAGTACGCCACGTCGCCGGCCATGTTCCCCGGCATCGGCCAGCCGTCCGCGTAGCGAACCGCGAGATCGATCCCGCGGCGCCTCTGGCCGCCGAGCCAGATGAGCGGGCCGTCGGGCCGGACCGTGCCGGGCTCGTTCGTCGCGCCGCGCAGCGGCGTGAACGGATCGTCGAGGTCCACGCCGGGCGGCCTCCGCGCCTGCTCCGAGAACAGCGCGCGCAGGACCCGCAGGGAGCTCTCGTACCGGTCGAACCGATCGGCCGGCGGTGGCAATGGGATCCCGAACGCCTCATGCTCGCCCACGTGCCAGCCGGCGCCGAGGCCCAGGATGAAGCGTCCTCCGGTGAGGTTGTCGAGGACGGTCGCCTCCTTCGCGAGCAGCGATGGATGGCGGAATGTGTTCGACAGGACCGCGGTCCCCACCCACTTGCCGGGGACGTGGTGCGCGAGCGACGCGAGGAGCGTCATCGGCTCGATGCTCGAGCCGCCTCGCTCGAGGTTCGCGTCGGTGAGGTGGTCGTTGACCCATCCGGCATCGAAGGCATCGAGGGAGCCGGCGACCTGCCACGTCGCGTGGAGGGTCCGGATGTCCACGCCCTGCGGCGAGGTCTTGAAGCCGATCGTGAGGTCGGGGGCGAGGCGCGTCATGGCGGACATCGTAGGCCGGCGCGAACGTGCGGGTCGCGGTGGCGGGCTGCGGCCGGTGGCGGGCAGCGGCCGGCGGTGGTGCTGGGGAGCGGCCGGCGGCTACCGTCCCGTGAGGTCGAGGACGAAGCAGAGCAGGAAGATCCCCGGCACGGGTTCCCAGTCGCGCTCGGGGATGTGCCGGAACCCGAGGCGCGCATAGATCCGCTGGGCGCCCGACATGATCGGGAGCGAGTGCAGGACGACGCGCTCGAACCCGTCCGCGCGGGCGCGCTCCACGCATGCGGCCGCGAGCGCGGTCCCGGCACCACAGCCGGCCGCGGCCGGGTCCACCGCGAGCATCCGGATCGACGCCTCGCCCGGCCCGAGCTCCTCGGCGAGCGGCGATGCGGTGCCCGGGACGTAGGTGGCGCACCCCACGGGGTGGCCGGCCTCGGTGTCCACGGCCGCGAGGACGACGGCGGACCGGGCCCTCGAGGCGACGTCGCGCAGCTCGGCGGCCTACTCCTCGTCACCCTCCAGTGCGCCCACGTCGCGGTACGCTGCGACGACGATCTCGCCCAGGGCGGCGTGCTCCTCGGGGCGCGCGTCGCGGATCTCGATCGGCATGGCCCGATGGTGGCATGTCGCGCCCCGGGTCGCAGGCGGAGGCCGCGGAGGGCGTTCAGACCGACTCGCGGTATGCTCGATGCGCGTCCGCGGTGCGTGCTGCGGCCTGAGGAGACACGATGTTCAACCGAACCCGCTCCCTCGTCGCCGTCCGGCTCGTGGCCGGGGCGGCGATCGTCGCCCTCGCCGTCGCCGCGTGCGGCGGCTCCGCATCCCCCTCACCCGCTGGCACGACGGCGCCCGCGCCCACGGCGCCACCCACCGCAGCACCGTCCACGGCTGGCGGCGGGACGATCTCGAACGCCTGCGCCGATGCCGCGACGATCGCCGCGGCGATGAAGAACGTGGATCACTACGTCGCGACCGCGAAGGTGATCGCGGCGATCCCGAACTCGTCGGCCGGCGACCTGAGCATGGACATCACGCTCGAGTACCAGAAGCCCGACCGGGTGGAGGTCTCGTCCGGCATGGGCGGCGGCGCGTCGCTGTTCTCCTCGATCACGATCGGAAAGGACAGCTGGATCTCGATGCTCGGCTCCGACACCTGGACGAAGGCCGACTCGACCACCTCGACCTCCGACGCAGAGGCCTTCGGGTCCGCCTTCGACGCGACCGGCCTCACGCCGCTGACGGAGATCCCCGCCAACGTCGACCTCCCGGGCTCGTCCACCTGCGTCATCGGCTACTCGATGAAGGCACCGGCGGTCACCGGCGGCTCGGGTGGCGACCCCCTCGGCGCGCTGTCCGGCGCTTCGGCGTTCGTCGTGCGGGTGGACACCTCCACGAACCTGCCGCAGTCGATGGGGTTCGTCATCGACCAGTCGAAGGCGCAGCCCGGGACCCCGCTGTCGATGGTGTTCGTCTTCGACTACGAGACGCCGGTCGACATCCAGCCGCCGGCCAAGGTCGCGGCACCGGGGTCGGCCGGGTTCCCGCTGCCGTCGGGCCTCGTCCTGCCGTCTGGGATGACGCTGCCGTAGGGACGGGGTCGGCGCGCGGCCTCAGGGCGCCGGGGAGGGCGAGGGCGGCGGCACGATCCCGCCGTCGACCGGCGGCACGTCCGACGTGGGCAGCGGCGTCTCGGTCGGCGTCGCGTCGGTCTTCTTCGTCCCGACGAGGATGACGCCGTTGACGCGCGCGTAGTGCGAGTAGAACGTGTCGGTCCGGATGACCGTTCCGCTCTTGTCCTTCACGACGCGCGTGACCCACGTGTCCTGTCCGACCGTCGGATACTCGACGCGCTTCGTGACCCCCGGCGGCAGTGACGTCGTGTACCGGGTCAGGTCGACGCCCGGGTTCACGTTCTTCACGATCGGGTCGGTGAACGTCACGATGCGGCCCGTCGGGACCGAGTAGAGGTCGAAGCGGACGACGCCCGGCGAGGCGTACCCACGGATCAGGACAGGGTAGCCGGTGTCGTTGCGCCAGCGCATCGACCGTCCGACGCCGCCCTCGAGCCAGACGGTGGCGTCCAGGCCGAGCGGGTACCGCGTGATGTAGTAGTAGTGCGCCTCGCGCTCGAGGATCTCGAAGCCGGCCCGCACCGCGGCGTTGAAGAGCGTGGTGGACGTCGAGCAGATCCCGCCGGCGAAGGCTCCGGTCGGCTGCGAATGGCCGTTGATGATCGCACCGCCCGCGAGGTAGCCCTGCTGCGGCGTCGGGATACCCACGACCTTCCAGAAGTCGAAGACTTCGCCCGGCCCGACCACCGTGCCGTCGATGATCCGCGTGGGGATCGTGATGTTGGCCGAGAAGCCGTTCTGGGGGCCCACGTCGTAGTGGGTGGTCCACGTGGAGATCCGCTGCATGAGGGGGGCGGCCTTGTTCGCCTCCTCCGTCGTGAGGACGGGGGCGGCCGCGGCGTAGCCGATCTCCACCGGCGCGGCCGCGAGCGACGGGTCGGCGGCCCGCGCGAGGAGTGCGGCCTCGACCCGCGCGGCCGTCCCCTGCGGATCGAGCGTGCGCCCCTCCTTCGCGGCCACGACGCCGACGATCTTCCCGTCCTTGCCCGTCAGGAACGACGCGCTCTTCGCCGGCTTGTCGATCTTCGGCGCGAGCTTCGCGATCGACGCGGCGGCCTGCCCGGTGTCCACGATCGGCCCGAACGATCCGTCGGGGCGTTCGCCGAGCGCAATCCATGTCTTGACGGTCTTCGCCGTCACCGTCCACTTCTCGCCGCCCTGCGCGAGAAGGACCGGGCCCTGCATGCGCCCGGCGGCGGCGACCGCCTGGTTCGCGGCCTCCGTCGTCGTCGCGGCCTCGAGAGGCACGTACGTCGCGTCCACCTCGATCGTCGCAGGCGCGTCCGGGCTGGCGAGCGTGGCGGTCGCGATCGACGCCGCGGCGTCGACGTCCATGCCCTGGCCCGGGACGGCCGGCGTCACGGTCGACCCGTCCGGGCTGTAGTCGACGGTGGCATCGACGGCGGCGAGGTCGGTGCTGCTCGCCACGTCCGCGATCGCCGCGCGCACCAGGGCCGGGTCCAGCGTGACCGCTGGGGCGACGTCGACGCCGCGGACGGCATTGCGCAGGTTGGCGGTGAGCCGGTCGATCCCGCTGCTCTCCCTGCCGACCGCGAGAGCGGCCGCAACGATCGGCGCCACGTCCGGGCGACGGCCGACGGCGGAGTACGGGATCTCGCGGTCGCCCGCACGGGTGTGGACGACGATCGTCCCCTCACCGTAGCCGGCGAGAGCCGTCGAGATCGCGGCGGCGGCCTGGTCGGCGTCCATGCCGGAGAGGTCCGTCCGCCCGACGTGCACGCCCGGCAGGATCCGGCCCGCGTACTGCTGGTCGGCGGCGACGACGAGCCCCGCCGTGATGGCGAGGGCCGCGAGGGCACCGAAGAGGGTGCCGGCGAGCAGGCGCGACCAGACCCGTCGTCCCCCCTGGACGGCGGGAGCGGCGACCCATTCCGTCTCGACCCTGAGGCCCTCAGCCACGTCGTGCCCTGCGTGTCCGTTGACGCGTGGCGATCCGCGCGACGCGCGGCGCGCCCGCGCATCGTACCAAGAGACCGCGATGCGTCCACCGGCCGGGACCGGCGGGCGGCTGCGATCCGGCCGCGAGGGCCCGGGCCGGGACGGCGACAGGACGCGGGGGCGACAGGGCGGACCCCGTCGCCAGCTCGTCAGACCGAGCGGGGGAGGACGACGACGCGGCGGTCAGGCTCCTCGCCGATCGACTGCGTTGCCACGTTCGGGTCGTCGCGGAGCGCGAGGTGGAGCCAGCGACGCTCGAGCGCCGGCATGGGCTCGAACTGCACCATCTTCCCCGTCTCCATCACGCGCTGGGCCGCCTTCTCGGCGAGCTCTCGAAGCTGTCGCTCGCGCCGGCCGCGGTAGTCCTCGACGTCCACGAGGACGCGGGTCCACTCGCCCATCCGCCGGGAGAGCATGAGGTTGAGCAGGTGCTGGAGCGCGGAGAGGCGCTCGCCCTTCCGCCCGATGAGCGCGCCGAGTGCCTCCTTCTCGCGGCCGCGGCCGACGACGTTGAGGCGATTCGTCTCGCCCATGTCCACCTCGACGTCCACGTCGAACCCGAGGTGCTCCATGAGCTCGGCGAGGATCTGTCGCCCGGTCTCGAGCGCCTCCGGCGATGCCTCGGCGGCCTGGAGCTCCTCGCGCTCGCGCGCGAGCGAGCGGGCGGCCTGGACCTCGCGGGCCTCGCCTTCCGAGACCACGGACGACCGCTCGCGGACGGGTCCTCGCTCGCGCCGTCCGGGCGCTGGCTGCGTCTCGGGAGCAGCGTGGGCGGCACCCTCGGCGGCCGGCCGGGGCTCGTGGCGCGGCGCTCGCTCCTCGCGGGGTGCGTGGGCCTCGTGCGGGCGCTCTTCGCGGACGCGGTCGTCGGGCCGCGCGCCGCCGTCAGGGCGCGGGCCGCGGTCGTCTCGGCGG
>JAKAJU010000134.1 GCA_021813655.1 Chloroflexota bacterium
ACGACATTGAGGCCGAGGTCGATCGTCGGGAAGATCGTGAAGTACAGGGCGCGATCGGGCATGTAGCCCATCATCGCGATGATGAGGGTGAACCAGAAGACGGCCTTGATGGCAGCCCACGACCAGCCGTTCGCGTCGAGCAGGCCGAACAGCACCCGCCTGCGGGTCACCGTCGCGCCGCCGGCTCCGAGCGCCTGCTGTGCCATCGTCCCTCCCTGCCCGGCCGCCGGACCGTCCGACGGCTCTCTCGTCCCGCGCGGCGCGGCCGCGTCCCCTACTTCGCCGTGAGCGTCCCTGTCATGTTCGGATGCACCTGGCACACGAACCCATAGGTGCCCGCGGGGAGGGCGGGCACGTCATACGTCACCGTCGTGACGCCGGTCACGATGTCGCCCTGGAAGACGACCTTGCCGGTCGGTGACCCCTCGGCGATGGCGACGTTGTGCGGGATCCCCGCGTCGTTGTTCACGAACTCGATCTGGAACGGCTGGCCGGCCGGGACCTCGATCTCCGTGAGGTCGAACGCGATGTTCTGCGCCACGATCTTGATCACGGTTGCGGCCGGGGCCGCGCTCGCAGCCGGCGACTCGCCGGGAGAGGCCGACGGAGCCGCCGACGGGACGCCCGTGGACGCGCTCGGGGCTGCGCTGGGCGCCGCGAAGGCGTCCTTCCAGCAGGCGGGCACAGGCGTGGCAGACGGCGGCGCGACGAAGTTCGGATCGCGCCAGCCGGAGATCTGCGCGGGCTGGCCCGTTGACGGGTCGATGCCCTCGAAGGTCAGGTCGTTGGGGGCGCGGAGCCACGCGATGAGGTCGTCGATCTGCTGGTAGTTGAGCGGCCCGACGGGCTGCGCCCAGACGGGCATGAGGCTGTTCGCGTCGCCGCAGACGTAGCGCCCGCCGGCGGTGAGGACGTTCCTCAGGTACTGCCGGTTGAGGTGCGCGAGGAGCTTCATCTGGTCGTTGAGGACCGGGCCGATCCCGCCCTGGCCCTGGGCGCCGTGACAGCGCGCGCAGTTCGCCTGGAAGAGCGCATAGCCGCGCGACACGTTCGTGACGACCTGGTCCTGCTGCGCCTTGACCATCCGGCTCGATCCGGCCACGCCCGGGAAGCCGACCTCGTAGAAGTAGTACGCGAGGACGAAGATCGCGACGAACGAGACCCCGAGGAAGGCGGCCCAGCGCGCGCTGCCGCTCTGGCGGACGATCTGCGCCGCGCGCTCGCCCGTCAGCCCGAATCGACGCGTCGATGGCGGTGACGCCAGGCGCTCCACCCGGACCGGGGTCAGGTCGGGGCGGGGCGCCGGCAGGCGCTCTTCCGGCTCGGTTCCGGGCGTGTCGGTCATCGAGTCCCCCGGCGAGTCGCGGTGCAGGAGATCGGCATCACGGTCATCGTCAGATGCAGCCGGTGGGGCTCTTCGGGGGCTCGAGGCCGGGCTGGCCGAGCGAGACCGGGAGAGGGCCGAGCGTGATCCGGCTGGTGTCGAGGGTCAGGACGCCGCCCGCGTCGACGGTGAGGGAGAAGCGGTCCATGCTCCGCGGCGCCGGGCCGAGCTCCTTCACCTTCGTGCCCAGGCGGTCATAGCGCGATCCATGGCACGGGCACTCCAGCCAGAAGTTCTTGATGCACGGGTTCGGCTTGCAGCCGAGGTGGGGGCAGCGCTGGTAGAGGCCCCGCACGTTCTCTGCGGTGCCGTCGCCGGTCGCATCGGTCCCGGGGAGGAACTCCTGGCGCGAGGGGTCGATGAGGACGACGAACGCGCGGGCGTCCTGGTAGTAGGCCGGGAAGCCGTCCCCGAACGGGATGTCCGTGTTCGCGTTCTTCACGTCCGTGAACGTCCCGATCCTGACCTTGCCGCCGAAGCCGCCGGCGAGGTTCGGCCACAGGAAGCCGATCGTGCCGGCGCTGACCTCGAGGAGCCACAGGCCGATCCCGGCCGCGAGCGAGGTCCGGATGAGGCGGCGCCGCGACATCCCGCGGACCTGCTCGTGGCGCATGGCCTTGAGCGTCTCCTTCGTGAGCGCCTGGGGCCTGTCGGCGGGTTCGACCTGGTAGTTGCTCATGGACGCAGCGTCACCGGCTCAGAGGCTGAAGTGCATGCCCGTGACCCACGGCAGCGCGAAGGCGTAGCCGGGGCCGCGGAAGAAGATCCCGATGAACGTGAGGACGAGCCCGAGCCCGCAGAAGAGCGTGAAGAGGAGCACGGCCGTCTTGCGGTCCGACGGACGGGTCGCGAGGAGGTTGCCGCGGTCGACGTACGGGATCAGGGCGGCGCCCACGAGGACGAAGATGGGCGTGAGCGCGCCGGCGACCGTCGGGTGGAAGTACGCGAGCAGCTCCTGAAGGCCGAGGAAGTACCAGGGGGCCTTCGCGACCTCCGGGGTGACGTTCGGGTTCGCCAGGTCCTCGAGCGGGGCGTTCACGAAGAGCCCCATGAGGAGGATGAAGACGGACACCAGCACCGCGGCGAGGAACTCGATCGCCAGCAGGTGGGGCCACGTCATGACCGTGTCGTCGGGCTCCTTCTGGACCCGGACGACGGCGTCCTGCTTGACGAGGGCGAGCAGCCGGTACGGCCGCGCGCTCATCGGGACCCGCTGCTTGTCGATCTCGGTGCGGCGCGCCGGATCCACCGGCTGCACGGTGCGGTGCCCGGGTGCTGTCTGCTGCTCAGCCATCGCTCTCGGTCGTCTCCTTCGGTCGGCCTAGAGCGGCCCGCTGATGCCGCCGTCCTTCCGGATCCGCCAGAAGTGGACGGCCAGGAAGATCGCGGCTAGGAGCGGGAACACCATGATGTGGAGCACGTAGAAGCGCAGGAGGGTGTTCTGCCCCACCTCGAGCCCGCCGAGGAGGATGAACTTGCTCGGCGTGTTGAAGAGCGGCGCGTAGCCGGCCATGTTCGTGCCGATCGTGATCGCCCAGTACGCGATCTGGTCCCACGGCAGGAGGTAGCCGGTGAAGCTCAGCATGATCGTCAGGAACAGCAGGACGACGCCCACGACCCAGTTGAACTCACGGGGCGGCTTGTAGGCGCCGTGGTAGAAGACCCGCATCATGTGCAGGAAGACGAAGAAGACCATGAGGTGCGCCGCCCACCGGTGGACGTTCCGGGTGAGCAGGCCGAACGGGACCTCGGTCTGGATCTGGAGGATGTTCGTGTACGCCATGTTCGCCGACGGGGCGTAGAAGAACATCAGGTAGACGCCTGTCACGGTGAGGACGAGGAAGAGGAAGAACGACAGTCCGCCGAGGCAGAAGGTGTAGGCGAACTTCACCGCGTGCTGGCGCACCCGCACCGGGTGGAGGTGCAGGAAGACGTTGTTCATGACCGCGTACGCGCGCGACCGTTCGTCGTTCGGGTACGGGTTCCGGAACAGCGAGCGCCAGACGGCGCTCTGGCGGATCCCCTGGTCGACCCGCTCGAGGAAGCTCACCGTGCCCCTCCTGCCGCGCCGGGCACTCCGGCGAGCCGTGCGTCACGGTACGACTCCTTGTAGAGCCGACCGTCGCTCGAGACCTCCTGCAGCTCGAACCGCTCCATGGTAATCGCGTCGAATGGGCATCGCTTCACGCACAGGGCGCAGCGGATGCACCGCTCCTCGTCGAGGACCATCGCGGCACCGCGCTCCCATCCGTAGGCGTCCTCGATCTCCGGGAGCGTCCCCTCCGTCCGGAGCCGGTCGATGTCGACCATGTGGATGACGCCTTCGGGGCAGACGTCCGCGCACGCCCCGCACAGCGTGCAGCGGAACGGATCGAACCAGATGTTGAAGTTGCACATGAGGCAGCGCGTCGATTCCGCGACTGCCTGCTGCGCGGCGTAGCCGAGCTCCACGGGCGTCGTGAAGTTCACGACCGGATCCGCCGACGGCATCCGGTCGCCCAGCGGCAGCACCGGGATGTGCTGACGCGGGATGACGTCGTACATCTCGGGCATCTCATGACGCCACGAGCTCGTGATCCGCACGTTCGCGTCGATCGTGACGTCGGACCGGCCGGCGAGGTAGCGGTCGATCGCGTACGCGCACTTCTTCCCATGACCGGCCGCCTCGATGAGCGTCGCGGGCCCGGTGACGAAGTCGCCGCACGCGAAGACGCCCTTCGCGTTGGTCGCGTACGTGGCCGGATCGACCTTCAGGCGGCCGCGGGCGACCTCGAAGCTCGACTCGACCGGGAGGAACGACAGGTCCGCCGCCTGGGAGACCGCCGGGATGACCGTCTGCGCGGGGACGATGAACTCGGACCCCTCGATCGGGACCGGGGACCGTCGCCCGGACATGTCGGGCTCGCCGAGCCTGTTGCGGATGAACCTCACGCCGGTCAGCCTGCCGTCCTCGCCGATCAGCTCGATCGGGCTGACGAGGAACTCCATCCGGACGCCCTCGCGCTCCGTCTGGTCGAGCTCCTCCTCGTCCACGACGAGCTCGGAGCGCGTGCGCCGGTAGGCGATCGTCACGTTCTCCGCGCCGTACCGGAGGCTGGTCCGCGAGCAGTCCATCGCCGTGTAGCCGCCGCCGATCACGACGACGTCGTTGCCGACCTCGAGCGACTCCTCGAGGTTGGCCTTCTTCATGAAGTCCACGCCGTACTGGACGCCCTCGAGCTCGGCGCCGGGGATGTCGAGCCCGACCGGGTCCATCGCGCCCGCCGTGATCGCGATCGCGTCGAAGTCGCGCTGGAGGTCCTCGAACGGAACGTCCACGCCGATCTTCGTGTCGTAGACGAACGTGACCCCGAGACGCTCGATGAGCCGGACGTCCATCTCGATCGCCTCGCGCGGGAGGCGGAACGCGGGGACTCCGATGAGCATGGTCCCGCCCGCGAACGGGAGGGCGTCGAAGACGGTGACGGAATAGCCGCTGACCGCGAGCTCACGCGCGACCGCGAGGCCGGCGGGCCCGGCACCGACGACGGCGACCTTCTCGGGCCGCGGCTCGATGACCGGGAGGACGTCCGGGATCCCCGACATCTCGTGCCACTCGACGAGGAAGCGCTTCATCGCGCGGATTGCGAGCGGGCGGTCGATGTCGCCGCGTCGGCAGGCGCGCTCGCACGGGGCGGAGCAGACGTACGCGCACATCGCGGCGACGGGGTTGGGATCCCGGGAGAGGATGTACCCCTCCTCGAACCGCCCCTCGGCAGCGAGGTTGAGATACCCGCGACAGTTGGTGCCGACGGGGCAGGCCTCCTGGCACTCGATGTTGCACTGGAGCCAGGACGCATCGACCGGCTGGACGAGGTATTCCTGGTCGCGCTCGATCGTCACTGGATGTGCCTTTGTCCTCTCTCCAGGGCACTCCGAGTCCCGGGCGGGCTCCGGAGCCGGCAGGATACCATCGTGCCATGCGCCCCCGCAAAGGGCGCGCGCCTCCAATGGGAGGGCTTCATGGCATCGGAGCCTCGCGATCCGGGGGTCGCCGGGACGGCCGCGGATGACGGGCCGTGCGCGTCCGAGCGACGCCTCGTCGAGGAGCGATCGGCGCTCGCGGAGCGCCTCGGCGCGATCCTCCGGTCCGCCCGCGACGAGCTGCGGGACGCGCAGCGGACGCTCGGCGTGCACGAGGACCGCCAGGGCCGCGCGGCGCTGGCGGCAGACCCCCGCCACGTCCAGGTGCGAAAGGCCGACGCGTTCGCCGTCTTCCGGGCCGCCCGCGCCCACGCGACGGGTCCGGCCGACCTCGAGGCGGCCGCCGCCGAGTGGCTCCGGGAGATCGACGACGTGAACCGCGCGTTCCTGTCGGCCCGGCGCGTGATGGAGTCGGAGCGGCACGAGATGGGCCGCATCGTCACGCTGGTGGAACGGCGGACGGTCGCCGTGGACCGGGCGCGGGTCGCGGCGGAGCGCTCCGCCGAGGCCTGCCGCGAGGCGCGCGAGCGACTGGCGGCGTGCGAGGAGGTGGAGGCCGGAGGTGCCGCACCCGGGCTCCTCGCGGCGATGGGCGGCCCTGCGCGTCCGGTCGAGACGACCTCGGCGGAGCCCGAGGAGGCACCCGCGGCCGGCGCGCTCGGGCTCGATGCGACCCTCGGTGTGGCGCGGCCGCGGATCGTCGCGATCATCCTCGGCGACACCGCGGCGCGCGACGCGGTCTCGGTACGCCTCGCGGCGGAGGGGGTGACGACCGCCGAGCATTGGGCGGGGCTTCTCGACGGCCTCACGGCCGCGATCGTGGACCGGGCACTTGAGGAGGCACGGTTCGTCTTCCCGGCGGATCACGAGTTCTGGGGTCTCTTCCGGCAGGACGAGTGTCGCCAGATCGCGGTCGCGCTCGCGGCGCTCGGGTACCACCCGATCCCGGGCGGCGGGTGGGTGGACGACCGCGTCCCGGGCCGGCGCGACCTCTCGCTCGCGGTGGGGTTCGCCGGACAGGATCCGATGCGCCTCCGGATCTGGCCGACCGAGGAGGAGATGGCCAGCCTCTTCGACCGCGTCGAGGCGAACGTCGTGGATTTCCTGCTCGAGAAGGCGGGCGGTCTGACGCTCGGGGAGGTCGTCGCGCTGCTCGGACGGCACGCCGAGCCGTTCACGGAGCTCTGGAACGCCTGGGGCCGGGTGCGGCCCCTCCTCCTCGCCGAGTCGGCCTGATCGGCCGCCGGCGCGCAGCCGGCCGCGGGCATCCGCGGGTCAGACGACCTCGGGGGCGTCCTCTTCGTCCTCGTCGATGACGACGAGCCGGAAGGCCTCGCCGTACGCCACGCCGATCGGCTCGCCCTCCTCGGCTCCCCATGCCCGGATCCGCTCGTCGAGGCGCTCCGGGTGGTGGAGCTGGCTGACATGGCACCGGAGCGCGTCGATGCGACGGTCGTAGGTGTCCGTCACGTCCACCCAGGCGTCCGGCGCATTCGACCAGAAGAGGTACAGGCGGCGGACGCGATGCGGGGCGAGCCCGCCCTGCGCGAGCGCGGGGAAGGCCATCGGGTTCCGTGCCGCGGGGAAGACGGCGTCGACCGCGGCGATCCCGACCGTCCGGTGGTCGGTGTGGTTGACGCCTCCCCCGGCGTAGAAGAGGACGTCGGGATCGTGCGTGAGGACCGCATCGGGACGGAAGGCCCGGATCTCGCGCACGAGGAGCTCGCGCAGCGGGAGGTCGTTGGCCACGGCGCCGTCGGGCTGGTGGAGGTACGAGACGCCCTCATAGCCGATGATCGCGGCGGCGGCGCTCTGCTCGGCCTCGCGCGTCGCGGCGAGCGTGAGCGGGTCGAGGTCGGCGTCCTCCCCGCCCTGGTCGCCGCTGGTGCAGCACACGAGCCTCCCGATGGAGCCCGCGTCGATCCACTTCGCGGCCGTCGCGGCCGGCCCGAACTCCGCGTCGTCCGGGTGCGCGGTGATGACGAGGAACCGCGCCGGCCGCCAGCCGTGCGGCGCCTTCGCGACCTCGGGCACCTTCCCGTCCTCCACGCCGCTCTCTCCCGTTCCTCCCCGGCAGGCGAACCCTCGATCCACGGGCCGAGGGCCGGGTCCGGATCGGGCGCCGTCGACCGCTACATGCCGGATGCGACGTCGCGCAGCGAAGGATACGGAATCCGCATGATGCGCCCGCGGGGAGCACGACCGTAAGGTTCCGTCAGACCTCGCCGTACCCCCCACGCGCGGGGTCTCTTCTTTGCCCGGCTCAAGCACCGCGGCCGTCACGGCAGGGCACCGACGATCAGCGCGACCAGCGCGACCGCGATCCCCGCGCCGAGCACGAGAGCATCGCGGCGGCCGAGCCGGATCACCCGGAAGTGGGTCCGGCGGCGGCCGGCGTCGAAGCCGCGCGCATCCATCGCGAGCGCCATCCGCTCGCCGCGGCGCACCGCCGACACGAGCAGGGTGAGCATCCGCGCGCCGGCCACCTGCAGGGATGCCACGGGGCCGCGCGCCTCGATGCCGCGGAGGCGTCGCACCGCGCGGGTGGACGACCAGTCGGCGGCGAGGTACGGCGCGACGCGAAGGGCGGCGAGGGTCCCGTACGCGAAGCGGTCTGGGACGCGCCATTGCTGGACTAGCGAATCGGCGAACGTCGTCGGGTCGGACGGCCCGAAGACGAGAAGGCTGGCCACGGCGATGAGAGCGAGCCGGAGCGCCAGGGCGAGGGCCGCCGAGGCGGCCGCCACGGTCACGCGGAACAGGCCCAGATCGACGAGGGTCGCGGCGGCGGGGTCGGACCGGGACGGATGGACGACGAGGGTCAGGACCGCGAGGCCCGCGGCGGCGATGACGAGCGGCGCCATCCGGCGGACGGACGCGCGGAGAGGGAGGCCCGACATGGCGACGAGAGCGCCGACGCCCGCGGCGAGGAGGACGGCGGGCACGCGAGGGTCCACGCCGACGAACGCCACGAGGAGCCAGGCGGCCGCGACGACGAGCCGGGTCACGGGGGCGACGTCGCGCAGGATGGCCGGCCGGACGGGCTCGAGGGGAGCCGGGAGGAAGCTCACGGCCGTCCTCCGGAGATCGCGGGCACGCCAGCCCCCGGGGCGATGTCGTCGGCGGGCACGCCCGCCTCGATGGCGAACCCGGCGCCCTCGATGCGCCAGGGATCGGCCGGCTCGTACGGCGGCGCGGCGATGAAGCCGGCGACCGGTCCGTCGAAGACGAGCCGCCCGGCGTCGAGCCCCACGACGCGATCGCAGGAGGGCAGGAGCCGGGGATCGTGGGTCGCCACGACCTGAGCGCCGCCGCCTCGTCGGGCCTCGTCGAGCAGGGTGATGACGGCGTCCGTCGCCCGCCGGTCCATCCCGTACGTGGGTTCGTCGAGGAGGAGCAGCGACGGCGCGCGGACGCACGCGGACGCGACCGAGAGCCTCCGTTGCTCGCCGCGGCTCAGGGCATGCGGGTCCCGCTCGGCGTACCGGGCCAGCCCGAAGCGATCGAGCAGGCCGGCGACGAGCTCGTCGCGGCCGGGCCCCGGACGTGCGCCCGCCTCGATCTCGTCACGGACCGTGCCGCCCACGAACGCGAGCTCGGGCTCCTGGAAGACGAGGGCGAGGACGTCCGCGATCTCCGCGGGCCTCAGCCGCGCGGGGTCGCGAAGGAGGCCGGGATCGGTGGCCACGCCGACGCTCCCCTCGGTCGGGCGGAGGATCCCCGCGAGCGCGAGCAGGAGCGACGACTTCCCCGCCCCGTTCGGGCCGACGAGGGCGACGCGCTCGCCGACCCCCACCTCGAGCGAGACCCGGTCGAGGATGAACCGGCCCGGTCCGGCCGACGCCGTCGGGTCCGCGATCGTGACCGCGTCGATGCGGGCGACCACCGGCCGAGCGGCGACTGCGCCGGGCTGAACCAGGGGCGAGGCGGTGCGTGGATGCGGGACGCCCGCCGGGGCAGGCACAGCCGCCGGGGCAGGCACGCCCGGTGCCCCCGCGAGGGTTGGGCCGGCCGGCACGGCCGCCGGCATCGCCCGCACCAGGTGCCGCCGCCATGCCGATGGGATCCACGCCCCCTGCCGGTCGAGCTCCCTCGCCCATCGCTCGCCGACCTCGTCCGGGGGCCCCTGGGCCAGCTGCCCTCCGGTCGCGTCGAGCGCGAGGATGCGGTCGACGAACTGCAGGACCGCGTCGAGCCGGTGCTCGATGACCACGACCGTCCGGCCTCGGTCCGCCACGATGGCGCCGAGGTGCGCGAAGACCGACGCCATGCCGGGCGGATCGAGGTTCGCCGTCGGCTCGTCGAGGACGACGATCGCCGGCTCCGCGGCGAGCACCCCGGCGATGGCGAGTCGCTGCTGCTCGCCGCCGGAGAGGGCGGCGGTCCCTCGGCGCTCGAAACCGGAGAGCCCGGCCAGGGCCAGCGCCTCGGGGACGCGCGCTCGCATCCGGTCGAGGGGCCAGCCGCGGTTCTCGAGACCGAACGCGACCTCGTCCGCGACGCGCCCGAGCACGATCCCGGCCGCCGGGTCCTGGAAGACGATCCCGACGCGATCGCCCAGCACCGGGGCGGGCGTCACGGCCGTGTCGAGGCCGTCGACGATGAGCGAACCGGTGGCGGTCCCGGGGATCGCGTGCGGCACCAGCCCGGCGAGCGCGAGCGCGAGCGTGCTCTTGCCGGACCCCGACGGCCCGAGGACGAGCAGGACCTCTCCTCGGCCGAGGACGAGGTCCACGCCGTGGAGCGCCGGCGCGGGCCCGCCGCGATACGTCCAGCCGAAGCCGTGAGCCTCGATCGCGACGGTCACGCAGCAGGCCCGGTCCGTGCGGTCACGCGCCTGATGGGAACGCGCGCAGCACGCCGGCGCGCGCGAGGGCGCGCACGAGATAGTGGCCGCCGACGCCGGCGACGACGATCCCCGAGACGAGCATCGCGATCACGACCGGCACGTAGAAGCCCATGTCGTAGCCGCCGCTCGGCGGGTAGTAGATGGGGATGTCGTGGAGAGCCATCCCGATCGCGGCCCCCGCACCCGCGATCGCGGCGACCGGCAGACCCCACGCGCGGTAGATGAAGAGGGCGAAGACGATCTCGGCGCCGAGCCCCTGGGCGAGCCCGGAGAGGAGGACATCGAGCCCCCAGACGCTTCCGAGAAGCGCCGAGACGGACGCCGCGACGATCTCGGCGAAGATCGCCGCGCCGGGCCGCCGGACCACGAGGGGCGCGATGACGGCGGGCATGAGCCAGACGCCGCTGATGAGGTACTCGGCCGGCTTGAAGGCCGCGAAGACCGGGTCGAGCGCCGACCACACGTAGTTCCAGGCCCAGAAGACGACGCCGAAGGCGACCGCGACGACCGCGACGACGACGATGTCGACGGTCCGCCAGCGGGCGAGCGAGATGACGCCTCCAGCAGGGGTCGCGACGGGGGACGGGGACGTGCTCATGGCAGACCTCCCTTGGTGCCGGGCTCGGCGGGCGCCGGGCCGTCGGCTATCTCGATGACGAGAAGACGCCCGCTGCCGAGCTCCACGCGTGCGTGGGGCACGGTCCGGACGTTCGATACCCCGCGCGCCGGACCGGCGGGCAGCGTGGCGCCCGCCAGCCCATACGCGAGGCCGTGCGTGGTGATCCCCTCCGCGTCGATGCCGAGGGGCACGAGAGAGACGGTGTCCCCTGCGCGTCCGTCGAGGTCGAGGGAGGCGGTTTTCCCCGCGCTCGCGACGAGCAGCCGGATCCGCGTCCGGCCGTCGAGGATCGCGACCGGGAGACCGCGGAGCGCCGCGTGCCCCAGGAGAGCGATGTTCGCGATCGCGTGGTCGATGCGCGGACCGCCGAGCGCTCCGAGGAGCACGATCTCGGTCGCGCCCCGCGCGAGCGCGACGAGCACCGCCAGCTCCGTGTCGGTCTCGTCCTTCTCCACGGGGACGCGCTCGAACGGGACGCCCGCCGCGGCGAGCCGGCTGGCGTCGCGGGGATCGAGGGAGTCCGCGTCGCCGACGACCGTGTCGAGTCGGAGCCCGAGCGCCGGCGCCGCCAGGGCGCCGCGGTCGGCCGCCACGACGAGGCCGCAGGGCACGTCCCACCCGGGCCACGCCGAATCGAGCGCGGCGCGAGCGGGTGGGTCGCCGCCGGCGAGGACGATCGCGCGCATCGGGGACGTGGCCGGACCTCCGCGATGAGGGACGGAGGTCGTCTGGACTCCCTTCGCCGGCATGACCCGGATCAGGTTCCGAGGGTCTGCGGTCTCCCGCACTCTCAGCGCCGAGGCGCTCCCCTGTCCCACCTTGTGTGGTGCCGCCGGCCGCCCGCGGGATCGCCCGCCGGGGTCGGACAGACAGAATCTACACCCGCGCCGCACCGGCGCGGGTGTCGCGGCGGGCCCGCACCCGACGCCGAGCCGGGCCGGCACCGCCCGCCGCTTTGCTAAACTCGCCGGCGTGCCCGAGACACCCCTGCATCCCTCCGTCGTCCGCGTGGTCGAGGCGGCCGCCCGCAAGGGCGTGACCCTCGACATCCACACGTTCGCCGAGTCGACGCACACCGCCGCGGAGGCCGCCGCTGCCGTCGGCGCGGACGTGGACCGGATCGTGAAGTCGCTGGTCTTCGTCGCCGGCGGGGACGACGTCGATCCTCGGACGTACGTCTGCCTGGTCGCGGGACCGGACCGGGTCGACGTCGCTCGCCTCGCGGTCGTCGTGGGCGAGCCGGACATCCGACGTGCGACCGCGCGCGAGGCGCGCGACCTGACGGGATTCGTCATCGGCGGGATCCCACCCCTCGGTCACGATCACCACGTGACCGTCGTCATGGACCCCGCCCTCGACCGCCATCAGGTCGTGTGGGCGGCCGCGGGACTGCCGAATGTCGTCTTCCCGGTCCCACCCGCGACGCTCCGCGCGCTCGCGAACGCGACGGTCGCCCCGATCGTCGAGGATCGCGTCGCAGCGGACGCGTCGGCCGAGTGACCGGTTCCCCGTGACGCCGGAGCCGCAGCGGTCCGTCGTCGCCTACCCGGGCGGGATCCGGGTCCGCACGGTCTGGGGCCGGAGTGGGCAGGCCGCCGCCGTCTTCGCCCTCTCGGAGGTCGGCGGCACCACGGTCGACCTCGGGGAGATGGCCGGCCCCGATCCCGACGTCCTCTGCCGGGCCGAGGTCCGCGTGGAGACGCCGGCCGGTCCATGGACGGTCCGACTCGCATCGCGCGTCGGCGGCGACCCCGCCGCATTCGCGTGGGACGTGGCGGGCGAGCTCGTCATCACCTATGGGCTGATCGCCTACGCGTTCGATGCCCGGTCGGGCGACCTGCGATGGACCCACCGGTCGGGCTCGCCGATCGTCGCCCTGCTCGGCTCCCCGCGGCTCGACCACGTGATCGTCCAGTCGGAGGTCGAGACGTTCGCGATCGCCGCCGACGGCGTCGTGGTCTGGCGCGTGGCGCACTCCGACGTCGTGACCGCCGCCGAGCTCGTCGGAGGACAGCTCGTCCTCACCGGCTACGAGGGCACGTCCGCGACGCTCGATCCCGTGACGGGGCGGACGCCGCGCTGACGGCGCGCCAGTGGCCGGGGCCACGGACGTGGCGCCAGGGGCCGCGTGGTGCGCTCGGGCACCGGGATGTGGACGGACTGTGGAAGATCGCGTCTCCGATGGCCGTCGGAGTCACACGATGGTGGATAACCCTCGTTGACCGACGCCGCGCCCGCCGTTAGCGTGGATGTCGGTCCGGAGGGGCCGGGCGCTGCTGAGGGCGGCGATGACATCAACGCCGACGCGGCGGTGAGGTTCCTCCGGGCCTCTTCGTGTCCGCCGCTGTACCATCCCGCCTCGTGCTCGCTCTAGCCCTGGTCGCCCTCGGCACGGCCGCCGGCATCGCCGGCCTCGCCGTCCTCCGGTCGTTCGGATCCGGCGTCCGCGTCGGCCGACTGCTGTCGATCACACCTGTCGTGACGATCGAGGAGGCGCTCGCCGCGGCCGCGACCGGCGAGGAGCGCTACCTCGGCGTCGAGGGACGGATCGACGCGACCGACGCGTTCACCGACGAGCACGACCGGCCGCTCGTCTTCAGGCGGACCCGACTGGAGCTGCGCACGCGCGGCCGCTGGCGGACGATCGACGACGCGGTCGAGCGCGTCCCCTTCTCGCTCGACGCCGGACCCGCGTCGATCGCCGTCGATGTCGACGCCCTGGCGGCGGGCCTGGCGGTCCTGCCGCGCGAGTCGCAGGGGACCGCCGGCGAGATCCCCGACCGCATGCCGCCGGGGACGCCGCCCACGTCACCCGTCCGGTTGCGCGTGGAACAGGTGTCGTCCGTCGAGCACGCGACGGCGCTCGGGTGCCCGCGCGTCGAGCCCGACGGGAGCGTCCGGCTCACGGCCGCGCGCGGACGACCTCTCGTCCTCACGACCCTCGAGCGGGACGAGGCGATGCGGGTCCTCGCGGGAGGACGGCGGCGGCGGGCCGTCGCCGCGGCGGCGCTTCTCGTGGCGGCACCCGTCCTCGTGACCGCAGGGCTGCTCGCGGCGCTCGTCCGCGGTCTGGTCTAGGCTCCCGTCGTGCGTCGTCCCATCCGATCGTCAATCCGCCCGCCGCGTCCGCTCGCGCTCGCCGCGCGAGCTGGGGCACCCTTCGCGGTCGCCTTCGCGCTCGCCCTCGCGCTCGCCGCCGGCGGCGGGCCGG
>JAKAJU010000045.1 GCA_021813655.1 Chloroflexota bacterium
GTGCGAGCGCGGCCGGCTGATAGACGAGTTCCTGGTGCGGGAAGCACGCCTCGGACGAGGCGAAGGAGGTTGACATGGGGTGCTGGCATGGCTGTGGCCCGGTGCACTGCGGGCCGGCGCCGCGGGGCTGGTACGGCCCCATCGAGGAGTGCGAGGTCTATGAGCCGATGGGCTGGCCACCCCGCCGCCGCGCTCGCGAGCGGGTCGACGACCGCGACGCTGGCACGGCGACACTCGAGGTGCGACTCGACGAGATGTACGAGGAGCTCAGGCGCGTGGAGACAGCCCTCGCGAAGCTCGTCAGCTCCCCGACGGGCGGCGGGCCAGGGTAGGACCGGCGGCCGGGGACGGCGCCGTCGTCGGCTGCAAGGCCGTATGACGGCGCCGGCTCGCCGGATGGAGGGGCGCCGCCGCGGACGCTCATGACCGGCGATCCACCTGGTGCCAACGGCCGGATCCCGACTCCTGGCGGATGACCCGGGCGAGGGCTGGACTGGAAACCCGCAGGAGGACGACGATGCAGGCACTGCCGCGGGTCTCGCACGAGCACCACGACCGGATGTGGCAGTTCGTGGAGCGGCTGGACACGCTGGCCGACTGCATGGACTGCGATTGCCTCGACACGGCCAGGTTCGTCGCGCTCCTTCCGGAGCTTCAGGGGGTTCACGACGGACTGACTGGCACGCTCATCCCCCACATGGAGACGGTCGAAGCCGCGGTCCACCCCACGCTCGAGCGGGTGCTGGCCGGCCGAAGCGAGACGATCCCCCTGGTCATCGAGCACGTCGAGATCCGCCGGCTGGTCGATGCCCTGGGCGGGTTCGTCGCGCGCCACCGGGCGCATGTCGGGCGCGGCGACGTGCTCCAGCTCCGCCGGATCCTCCTTCGCCTGCACGCGCTTCTCAAGGCGCACCTCGCGGAGGAGGAGCTGTACATCCCCATCCTCGAGGGCAGGCTGAACCCCGCCGAGGAGGCGGCGCTCGCAAGAGCGCTCGACCATGTGGCAGCCGAGCGGCTGTAGCCGATCCGCGGACCGTGCGCCGTCGACGGTGGGCAGCAACGGCGCACGCGCGACCTGGCCCGGGACCGTCGCGATCGGCGGGCGGCCCGGCGTCACGGTACCGTTGCGGGATGGCCGGTCCGATCCACTCGATCCGAGCGCGTTCGGCAGCACCCGCCGCCCTCGCCGCGCTCGACGCCGAGATCGCCGCGTGCCGCGCGTGCCCCCGCCTCGTCGCGTGGCGCGAGGAGGTCGCCCGCGTCCGGGTCGCTCGGTTCGCCGCCGAGACCTACTGGGGCAGGCCCGTCCCCGGGTTCGGCGACCCTGCCGCGCGGATCCTCGTCGTTGGGCTCGCGCCGGCCGCCCATGGCGGGAACCGGACGGGGCGGGTCTTCACCGGTGACCGCTCCGGCGACGTCCTGTTCGCGGCAATGCACCGCGCCGGGCTCGCCAGGCTGGCGACGTCCACCGGCCGCGACGACGGCCAGGCGCTGGCCGGCTGCCGCGTCGCCGCGGCGGTCCGCTGCGCGCCGCCGGCCAACCGGCCGACGCCGGATGAGCGCGACCGGTGCCTCCCCTACCTCGTCCGCGAGATGGCCGCGCTCCCCGACCTCCGCGTGATCGTCGCGCTCGGCGCGTTCGGGTGGGACGCGGCGCTGCGGGCGGCCGCGGGTCTCGGCCACGCGTGCCTCTCCCGCCCGCGCTTCGCGCACGCGGGAGAGGCACGCGTGGGACCCTGGACGCTCCTGGGCTGCTACCACCCGAGCCAGCAGAACACGTTCACGGGCCGGCTCACGCCGGCGATGCTCGACGCGGTGCTGGCGCGGGCGCGCGACCTCGCGGAGGGCGAGGCGTGACGGCCGTGACCCGCATCCTGCCCGGCGACGATGCCTCGGCGATCGCCGAGGCCGCTGCTGCCATCCGGCGCGGCGAGCCGGTCGCGTTTCCGACCGAGACCGTGTACGGGCTCGGCGCGGACGCGCGCGACGCCGAGGCGGTCGCCCGGGTCTTCGCCCTGAAGGACCGGCCGCGGTTCGACCCGATCATCGTCCACCTCGCGGACCCCGCCGACGTGCCGCTCTACGCCGTCGACGCGGACGCGTCGGATCCGCGCGTCGCCCGGCTCGCCGCGCGCTTCTGGCCGGGGCCCCTCACGCTTGTGCTCCGGAAGCGGGACGTCATCCCCGGGATCGTCACCGCGGGACTCGACACGGTCGCGCTCCGGGTCCCGGCACACCCGGTGGCGCTGGCGCTCATCCGGGCCGTCGAGGCGCCGGTCGCCGCGCCCTCCGCAAACCCCTTCGGGCGAGTGAGCCCGACGCGCGCCGAGCACGTCGCCCGCCAGCTCGCGGGGCGCGTGCGGATCGTGCTCGACGGTGGGCCGTGCCGGGTGGGTGTCGAGTCGACCGTCGTCCTCCTGGCCGGCGGGAGGGCCGCACTCCTCCGGCCGGGGGGTCTGCCCGCCGAGGCGGTCGAGGCCGAGATCGGGCAGCTCGAGCGGATCGGGGACGAGGCGCCGGAGGCGACCTCCCTCGCGCCCGGCAGGCAGGCGTCGCACTACGCGCCCGGCGCCCCGCTCGCGCTCGTGGATCCCTGGCCGTCTGGACCGGGAGTGGCCGACCGCCACGGGGATGCCGTCCGGTCCGATGACGGTGCGCTTTCGGCCCTTCCCGGCGCACTCTCGGCCCTTCCCGGCGAGCGACTCGGCCTTCTTGCGGCCGACGACCCCGGCCGGGATGCCGCCCTCGCGGCCGGCGGGCCGTTCGCAGTCGTCGAGGTCCTCGCACCCGACGGCGATCCCACCACGACAGCCGCCCGGCTCTTCGACGCGCTCCATCGCCTCGACGGGGCGGGCCTGGATCGCATCGTCGCCCAGCCGGTCGCGGAGGTCGGGCTCGGTCGTGCGGTGATGGACCGCCTGCGCCGCGCCGCGCGGGCGGGTTGACCCACCGCGCGGGGACGAGGGCGGACGCGCGGGGACGAGGGCGGACGCGCGGGGACGAGGGCGGACGCGCGGGGACGAGGGCGGACGCGCGGGGGCCGGGACGGCTGTCTGCGCGGCGCCTGGCGCCGCGGAGACGAGGCGATCTCGTCGCCGCCGTGCGAGTGATGCAAGGAGCGCATCCGGCCTTGCGCCAGACGCACGCAGGCGACGCGGTGAGCGTGCGACTGCGCCGCGTCGGGCCACCGGGGGCGGGGCGGGGCCGGCACCGGCGCACGATCGAGCCGTGTTCCTGCGTGGGATGCAGAGGATCGTCGGGGCATCGCGGTCGTCCGCCGCTCCTGGTCGCGTACGTGCACCGGACGCAAGACGCTCCGTGCGGCCGTCCGCCGGCTCCTGGTCGCGTACGTGCACCGGACGCACGGCGCTCCGCGCCGCTGCGGTCGCCGACGCACGGACGGGACGCGCTCGCGGGGACCAGCACCGCGTTCGTCCGGACATCGCCAGATCCTCTGGCGCCCGTCGACACCGGTGCCGCTATCATCGGGTCCGCATGGACGGTGTGGTGCTCGTTCTGAACCAGAATTACGAGCCGCTGAACGTCTGCAACCTGCCACGGGCGTTCCGGCTTGTCTTCGGCGAGAAGGCCGAGGTGGTCGAGTACGACCACCAGGAGATCCGCACGCCATCGAGCGCCTACCGGGCCCCGTCCGTCATCCGTCTCCAGCACATGATCCGGCGGCCGCGCCCGCGTGTCCGCCTCTCGCGGCGCGAGGTCTTCGCGCGCGACGGACACGTCTGCCAGTACTGCGGGCGACAGGGCGGCGACATGACGCTCGACCACGTCATCCCGCGTCATCGCGGCGGCGGCCACACGTGGGAGAACCTCGTCACGGCATGCAAGTCGTGCAACCACCACAAGGGCGGGCGCCTCCCCGACGAGGCCCGCGTCCGCCTGCTGCGTCCGCCGGTCGAGCCCCGCAACGACGTCTACTCGCTCTTCGGGACGTACCTGCGCGACGACCGCAACGAGGCCTGGCGGACCTACCTCTTCTTCGGCCGCGCCTGAGCCTGGGCGCCAGTCCACGCCCCACGATGACCGACGCGACCGTCGCCGCCCTCGTGGACCGCGTCCCTGCCGACGCACGCGACCTCATCACGACGCTCCGCGGGGACGGGCACGACGCCTTCGTCGTCGGTGGCTCCGTGCGCGACGTCCTCGCCGGCCGCGAGCCGCTCGACTGGGACCTCACCACCGACGCGGATCCAGACCGCCTGCGGGACCTCTTCCCCGGCGCTCGGTACGACAACCGGTTCGGGACGGTCGTGGTCACGCGCGGCGGCGTGGAGTACGAGATCACCACCTACCGGACCGAGCGCGACTACGACGACCACCGGCGGCCCTCGCGCGTTGCGTTCGGCGCCACGCTCGACGAGGACCTCGCCCGACGCGACTTCACGGTGAACGCGATGGCGTTCGGGTGGGCCGCGGCGGACGCAGACGACGCGCCCGCACGGCTCGTCGATCCGCACGGCGGCCGAGCCGACCTCGATGCCCGGGTCCTCCGCGCCGTCGGCGACCCGGATGCGCGCTTCGGGGAGGACGCGCTGCGCATGCTCCGGGCCGTCCGGTTGGCGGCCGACCCGGGGTTCTCGATCGATCCGGCCACGCTCGCGGCGATCGAGCGGCACGCACCCGAGGCGGCCCGCCTCTCGGGGGCGCGCGTGGGCGCGGAGCTCGGTCGGCTGCTGGTGGCCCCGATCCCATCGGTCGGCCTCCGGCCGATGCGGGAGACCGGCCTCCTCGCTGCGACGATCCCGGAGCTCGCGGCGCAGCGCGGGATCCCGCAGGCGAAGATCCCCGGCGATGACCTGTGGGACCACTCCCTGCGGACCGTGGACGCAGCCGCGGCGATGCGCCCCCCGGCCTCGCCGGAGGACGAGGCAGCCCGGGATGCGCGGCTCGCCCTCGTGACCGCCGCGCTCCTCCACGACGTCGGCAAGCCCGAGACGTTCACCGATGGGCACTTCCATCGCCACGAGGCGACGGGCGCAGCCATCGCGGACGCCATCCTCGGGCGGTTGGCCGTCGCCCGCGGGGTGCGCGAGCGCGTGGTCCGGCTCGTGCGGCACCATATGTTCAGCTACGAACCCGCGTGGAGCGACGCGGCCGTGCGCCGGTTCATCCAGCGGACGGGTGCCGACCTCCTCGACGACCTGCTCGACCTCAGGGTGGCCGACGACATCGGCAGTGGGCTGCCGGTCGACGGGCCGATGACCGCGGAGCTGCGTCGCCGCTGCCGTCAGCAGCTCGATGCGCAGGTCCCGCTCCGTCGCGAGGACCTCGCGGTGGACGGGAACGATGTCGCCAGGGCGCTCGGGATCCCGCCCGGCCCCCGGCTGGGTCGGATCCTCGACCGCCTCACGGAGCGGGTCGTGGACGACCCGGGGCTCAACGATCGCGACGGGCTCCTCGCGCTCGCGCGAGCGATCGACACGAACCTGGAGGACCGATGATCGAGCGCCTTCTGGAGGCCGACCGCCTGCTCGCCCTCGGGCTGACCGACCAGGCCGAGCGGATCTACTGGCAGGCGGTCGAGCTCGACCCGCGGAACGCCATCGCGGTGGTCGGGCTCGCGCGCGTCGCGTCCGAGCGCGGGGACGACCGGACGGCGCTCCAGTTCGCACGGAAGGCCCTGGAGATCGATCCGGAGAGCCCCGCGGCCTCACGCCTGGTCGCGCGGCTGACGGAGATCATCGAGACGCGCGGCGACGCGCTCCCGCGGTCGTCGCCGGCGCCGGTGCTCGGTCGCGAGACGGAGGCGACGCCGGAACCGACGGCGCCCATCACGCCCGGGCCGGAGGCGACGCCGGAACCGACGCCCGCGCCGACGGCCGAGCGGGAGGTCGCGCCCGGACCGCCCGCGCCCGTCACGCCCGGACCGACGGCCGCGCCGAAGCCCCAGCCCGAGAAGCGCCGGGGTCTCCTCGACCGACTGCTGGGAGGACGGTGACATGCGAATCCTCGTGACCGGAGGAGCCGGCTACGTCGGCTCCGTGACTGTCGAGCGGCTTCTCGCCGCAGGCCACGACGTCGTCGTGGTCGACGACCTGTCCACCGGCCACCGCATCGCCGTCCCGTACGAGGCCTCGTACGTCGATCTGCGCTACGGCGAGACGCACGCGATGGCCCGCCTCCTGATCGACCAGCGGATCGACGCCGTCCTCCACTGCGGGGCGAAGTCGGTGGTGCCGGAGTCGGTCGCCGATCCGGCCCTCTACTACCACGAGAACGTCGTCGGCGGCGTGGGGCTGCTCGACGCCATGGTCGCGGCGGGTGTCCGCCGGCTCGTGCTCAGCTCCACGGCCGCGGTGTACGGCCTGCCGGACCTCACGCCGATCCCGGAGGACGCCGCGATCCGCCCCATCAACCCGTACGGCTCGACGAAGGCCGCGCTCGAGGGCGCGATCCGCTGGTATGGCGAGGCCTACGGGCTGCGCTCGGTCCGGCTCCGGTACTTCAACGTCGCCGGCGCATCCGACCGGAACGGCGAGGCGCACGACCCGGAGTCCCACCTCATCCCGCTGGTCCTCGCCGCCGCCGAGGGCGAGCGGCCGGTGACCGTCTTCGGCGAGGACTATCCGACGCCCGACGGCACGTGCATCCGCGACTACATCCACGTCCTCGATCTCGCGGACGCTCACCTCCTCGCGCTCGAAGCGACGGCGCCGGACGACCCGCGGACCGGTCCCCCGACCGGGTCCGACCCGCTCGTGCTCAACCTCGGGACGGCGGACGGCTACTCGGTCCGCGCGGTGCTCGAGTCGGCCGAGCGCGTCGTCGGCTCCCCGATCCCGCACCGCACCGGGCCGCGGCGCGCCGGCGACCCTCCCGTCCTCGTCGCGGACGCCCGGCTCGCAGCGGCGGTCCTCGGGTGGCGGGCCGAGCGGACGGACCTCGACGCGATCATCGGCTCGGCCTGGGAATGGCGCCGTCGCCATCCGGACGGCTACCAGGTCTGACGGATGGCGCGTCGCGGTGCGGCGTCCCACCGGCCGCGCGTCCTGGTCGTGGACGACGACCCGGCGACCGTCGGCGCGGTCGCCGCCGCCCTCGGCGAGGCGGACATCGAGATCGCGACCGCGTACCGCGCCGACGCTGCGATCGCCCGGTTCTCGGCCGAACGGCCCGACGCCGCGATCGTCGGGATGAGGCTCCCGGATGCGCGCGGGCTCAGCCTGGTGTCGCGCCTCCGCGCCCGCTCGGACCTCCCGATCGTGGTCCTCTCGGACGGCCGCGAGGAGTCGGTCGTGGCGGCGATCGCCGCGGGCGCGTCGGACGTCATCTCGCTCCCCGTCCGCCCTCTCGAGCTGGTGGCCCGGGTCCGACTCGCCCTCCGCCGCGAGGCCGCTCCGCCCGTCCCGACCGCCGATGAATCGTTCGACGGCCTGCGCGTGGATGTGGGCCGTCGCGAGGCGACCGTGGGCGGCCTGCCGGTCGCGCTCACGCCGATCGAGCTCGAGCTCCTCGCGGTGATGGTCGCGCGGCGCGGGGACGTCGTGGACCACCGGACGCTCCTCCGCGCCGGCTGGCCCGACGCGACGGACGTGGACCCCGAGACGCTGCGCTCGCACCTGGGCCACCTCAACGCCAAGCTCATCGCCGCGGGGCATCCCGGCCTCCGCAACGTCCGCGGCAACGGCTACGCGCTTCGCGTCCTCGGGAGCCCGCCGGCCTGACGTGAGCCACCGGGTCGCCCGGTGAGGCCCGCGAAACGCCTCGCGCCACCGGACCCGCTTCGACCCGCAACCCATCCGCAACCCAAGGGGAACCCCTGCGGTACCGACATCCGGGGCACCCCCGCCTAGTCTCGATTCCGACGCCCCGAGCCAGGGGCTCGTGGTGGAGTGCGACGAGGGAAGCGATGGCCGCCTATCCGATCTCCGCGAACGACCTGTCCGCGGCGCCCGCCGAGTCGCCGTCCCGGGCCGCCGGCGTGAACGCGCCGGTCACCTGCAGTGCGTGCGGATGCCGCCTCGACGCCACCGTCGCCCGCGACGGCAGCATCGTGTACCGCCACTTCGGCAGCGCATCCGGGCGCGACGCCCGCGGCTGCGCGGTCGCGTGCACGGGCGCCGACCACGACGTGCAGGGCGAGATCCTGCACTAGACCGATCACACCACGTCGTCGGCGGGTCTCCCCTCGCCGACAGCGTCCTCTCTGACGACCCCCGCAGTCCGCCGCGGGGGTCGTCGCTTTCTCCGGGCCGTGCGCCGTCCCTCCCGCGTGACGGGCGGCCTCCGTCGCCCGGCCCGCCTCCGCCGACCTCCTCCCTACTCCTCCGGGTTCGGCTCGCCGGATCCGTGCCATCCGTCCGGGACCGGTCGGACGAGCCAGAGCCCGATGAGCATCGTCCCCAGGAGGCTGAGGATCGCGACCTGGTACGCCGTCGCGCCGATCCGCGGGAAGAGGAACCAGACGAGGAACGTGTAGAGGGGGACGCCGATGACCTGCGACGCCTTTCCGACGAGCCCGTAGATCCCGAAGAACTGGCCGAGCTTCGCCGGCGGCGAGAGGCGGAGCATGAGGACGCGGTCGGAGACGTGCATCCCGCCCATGCCCGCGCCGATGAGCGCACCGGCGACGAGGAAGATCGGCTTCGCGACGAACACCCCCGCGAGCAGCAGGCCCACCACCCAGATCGACAGCACGATGACGAGCGTCCGCTTGGGCCCGATCCGGTCCGCCACGACGCCCCACACGAGTCCCGCGCCGATCGCGAACAGCGTCAGGACGAGGAGGACAAGAAGCGCCTCCTGGTCGCTGAAGCCGACGGCCCGGACGGCGAAGACGCTCATGACCACGACGACCGTGTTGAGCGCGTCCGTGTAGAAGAACCGACCGAGGAGGAACCGGCCGAGATGCGGGACCTCGCGCGCCTCGCGGATCGTCGTGAAGATCTGGTTCCACGATCGCGCGATGTCCGAGAGCATGAAGACCGGACCGCGCGCCGGCGGCTCCTTGACGTACACGAAGATCGGGATCGCGAAGATCGCGAACATGACGGCCGCGACGAGGAAGCGCTGGTCGACGGAGAACCCGCCGACGAGGAGCACGATCGCGACGGTGACCGACCCCGTGTAGGCGGTCGCGATGCCGAGGCCCGAGACCCGACCGCGCGTCGTGGGGGTGCTGACCTCCGGCAATGTCGACTCGTAGTAGATGAGGGCCGACTGGTAGCTGAAGAGCGCGATGCAGTAGAGGACGATCCCGGCCGCGATCGGCGGGTACGGGACCAGCGCGCACGGGATGATCGTGAGGATCGTGAAGAACGCGAGGAACGGGAGGCGCCGGCCTCCGCGGTCGCTGATCTTCCCGAGGACCGGGCTCACGAGCGCGTTCAGGCCGACGGCGGCGGCCGATGCGAGCCCGAGCCAGAAGTTGCCGGCGCTGTCCCCGAGGCCGTCGGTGAGCATGAGTCCGATCGCATTCGAGATGACCGCGAAGCTGAAGATCGTGTTCGCGAAGTCGTACAGGGCCCAGGCCATGGGCGTCCGTGCCCGCCCGTCGATCGAGAGGCGGCGCAGGGCAGCGATCGGGTTCACGCGCATCCTCCAGCCCGAGGCCCGCGCCGTCGTCCTCCGCCGGCGCCGGGTCCGGGTCGAGGCCCGGAGCGCCGATCATAGCGACCCCGGACGTATGATCGGGACGTGATCACGCCCGAGCGAGCCGCGTGGCGCCCGATGGGATTCGGCCACCGCCGTGTCGCCGATGTCGCGGACCCGATCATCGAGCCGATGTGGGAGGGGGTTCGGGTGCTCGCCCACATCGGCGGCGGGGCTGTGCGCTTCATCGACGAGGGCGGTCGCGACGTGACCGAGCGGTTCCCCGAGGTCGCTGCGGCGGTGGCCTCGTCCGCGCACGCGGACTCCGCGGTCGTGGACGGCTACCTCACGACGCAGCCGACGCAGCCCGGCGAGGGGACGGCGATCGTCATCGCCGAGGCACCCACCGTGGGCCAGGTGGTGGGCCAGATGTTCATGGGCAAGTCGGGCGAGCGGGCCCTCGGCGGGTCCGACGCACCGAAGCGACGTCCACGGGTGTCGGACGCGATCGCGTTCGTCGCGGTGGACCTTCTCGAGGCGGACGGCGACGACATGCTCGACGTCCCGCTCCTCGAGCGCCGCCGCCTGCTCGAGAGCGTGCTCGCGGAGGGCGAGCTCGTCCGATGCGGCCTGTTCGTCCGGCCACCCCTCGACTCGTGGCTCATCAGCTGGCCGTCCCTGGGCTTCACGCACGTCGCGTACAAGGCCCAGAACGGACGCTATCGGCCCGGCGTCACCGCCGACGACTGGGCGATCGCCACGATCCCGCGCCGCCGCTGACGACGAAGGGCCGGCGCGGCGCGCCGGCCCTTCGTCGTCGATGCGGAGCTCAGAAGGCGGCGGCGCCGACGATCGTGGCGCCGGTCGACGGTGTCGCCGGGCGCGTCGCGCGGTACGTGAACTGGACGTACGACGCGAACGGGACCGACGTCGTCGCGGAGAGCGTCGCGTAGACCGTGACCGTCGCGCCTGGCGCGACGCTCACCGAGCCCGGCACCGTGCTCGTGAAGCCCGCGATGGTGGGGCTCGCGATGACGCTCCACGCGAACGTGGACGAGCCGCATCCGGACGAGTCGGCGTTGCGCACCGCGAGCGTGACCCTCGCCGTGGAGCCGCGGCGGAGGTAGACGATCGGCGTGCTCGTCGAGACGACGGGTGTGCCGCGCGTGCAGTTCGGCGCCGGCGTCGCGGTCGGCGTGGGCGCGGGCGTCCCGGTGGGCGTCGGAGTGGCGGTCGGCGCCGGCGTCCCGGTCGGCGCAGGCGTCGGCGTCGGCGAGGCCGTGGGCGTCGGCGTCGGATTCGGGATCGCGCCGGCCGCGGCGGCGACCGCGTGCGCGGCATCCACGATCCCGGCCCCGCAGCCGCCCGGGCAGCTCGACACGGGGTGTGCCGTCGACTGGAGGAGCGACAGGACCTGGGACGGCGTGAGGAGCGGCTTCACGGCGAGCATGAGGGCGACGACGCCCGCCACGTGCGGTGAGGCCATGCTCGTGCCCGAGTACTGCGCGTACGCCGGGCCGACCGGGCCCATCGTGCCGCTGTTGACCGTGGACCACGTGCTCACGCCGGGCGCGGCGATGTCGACGGTCGAGCCGTAGTTGCTCCACGAGGCCCTCGCGCCGTTCCGACCGGTCGCTGCCACGGCGATGACGCCGGCGCAGTTCGCCGGGGTGGTGAAGACGGCGTCGCGCCCGGAGTTTCCGGCCGCCACGACAACGACGGTCCGGCGGTTGACCGCCGACGAGATCGCGGCCTGGAGCGCCGACGGACAGTAGGAGTACGAGCCGCCGAGCGAGAGGTTCTCGACCCGCGCCGGGGTGGGGTTGGCCGGCACGCCGGAGACCGAGCCGCCGGAGCCCCAGACGATCGCGTCGCTGATGTCGGAGAAGTAGCCCGTCCCGCCGGTCCCGAGCACGCGCAGAGGCTCGACCTTCGCCTGGGGGGCGATGCCCGCGATCCCGACGCCGTTGTTCGCCACGGCGACGATCGTCCCGGTGACGTGCGTCCCATGCCAGCTGCTCGCGTGGAAGCGGTACGCGTCGGTGTAGTAGTCGCCCGGGTCCGCTGGGTTCGCATCGCGACCGTTCCCGTCGTTGGACAGCGACGGGTCGCTGACGAAGTCGTACCCGCCGACCGTCTGGCCGAGCAGGTCGTTGTGCGCCGTGATCCCCGTGTCGATGACCGCGACCGTGACGCCCGCGCCCCGCGTGTAGTCCCACGCGCCGAGCAGGTCGATCCCGTAGGTCGTGCTCGTCGTGCCCTCGAAGAGATCCCACTGGCCGACGCCGTCGCCGCAGGGATACGCGCCCCGCCAGCACGGGTCATTCGGCGCTGACGCGAGGGCGTGGAGGAATGCGTCCGGCTCGGCGCCGGCCACGCCCGGCTCCGCCCGGAGGGCGACCATCGTCGTCGCCATCGCGTCGGCCGAGAGCATCGCGTCGTACTTGTAGACGTCGCCGCCCACGGCGAGCGTCCGGATCCACGTTGCCCGGTGACCAGCGGCCTCACCGACCGCGGCGACGCGCTCCGGTCGCGCACCCACCGACGGGAGGTCCGTCGCGGCCCCGTTCGCCGTCCCGCCGGAGCCGTCCACCCAGCGGACGATCACCTGGTCCGTGCTCGTCCGGTCGCCCGGATGCGGGGTGTCTGCTCCGGCGACGCCGGCGGCTGCCGCCGCGCCGAGGAGGCTTGCGGCGAGCATGGCGACCGCGAGGAACGCCCAGGACCGGGCGGGACGAGACGTGGACATCGGCATCGGCGGGGCCTCCGAGGTGGTTGGCGGCGTCATCGTAGGAGACATCTTCACGGGGCGCATCTGCCGGAAGGTCCGGGGTGGGGTCCTGCGTCCGAGGGAGCCGTGCCCGGCCCCTGGGCGCCCGGCCGCCCTGGGCGCCCCGCCGCCCTGCGCACGATCGCGTCCAGTCCGGGGCGGCCTCTCGCGCGCCGTGGTACGGTCGCCCCGTGCCCGAGACCGCCCTCACGCCGGCCATCCGCGACGAGATCGCCCGCGTCGGCAGCGCGGACATCATGGTCGGGATCCCGAGCTACCGGAACGCCGCCACCATCGGCCACGTGGTCCGTGCCGCGCAGGCCGGCCTCGTCCAGTACTTCCCGGACCTCCGGCCGGTCGTGGTGAACTCGGACGGGGGCTCCGCGGACGGGACGCAACGGGTCGTCGTGGAGACCGAGCCGCCCGACTACGTCGAGCGGATCCTCCTCGTCCGGCCGCGGAACCGCCTCGCGCGCGTGAGCCTGACCTACCCCGAGGTGGACGGCGTCTCCGGCAAGGGCGCCGCACTGCGGACCCTCTTCCTCATCGCGCGGGAGCTCGGCGTCCAGGCGCTCGTCGTCGTGGACTCCGACCTCCGCTCGATCGTCCCCGAGTGGATCGAGCTGCTCGCCGGCCCGATCCTCAAGGGCGGATACGACTTCGTCTCCCCGCTCTATGCGCGTCACAAGTGGGACGGGACAATCACGAACACCGTGACCTACCCGCTCACGCGCGCCCTGTACGGCCTCCGGATCCGCCAGCCGATCGGGGGCGACTTCGGCGTCTCGGGGGACCTCGTGGCCGCCTATCTCGAGCGCGATGACTGGGATGCCGAGGTGAGCCGCTTCGGGATCGACATCTGGATGACGACCGGCGCGGTCGCCAGAGGGTTCGCCGTCTGCGAGGCGCGCCTCGGCGCGAAGGTGCACGACCCCAAGGACCCAGGTGCCGACCTCGGCCCGATGTTCCGCCAGGTGGTCGCGACGGCGCTCCGCCTCACCGCGCTCAACGCGGACCGCTGGCTTGACGTCGTCGGGAGCAGGCCCGTCCCGGCGTACGGCTTCGAGCGACTGGCGGACCCGCCCCCGCTGGCCGTCGATTCGCTCCGCCTCCTCTCGTCGTTCCATGACGGGTCGCTCGCTCTCGCTGATACCTGGCGCGCGATGCTCGCCCCCGCGACGGCCGACGAGGTCCTCTCGCTCGCCGCGGAGGCTGGGCGGCTCGTGGACACCGCGGACGCGCGCGGGGGGCACGGTGCCGTGGCATCGCACTCGCCGGAGAGCCGGACGGAGGCGCTCGCGGACCTCGTCGCGGGCTTCTCCTTCCCCGACGAGCTGTGGGCACGCGTCGTGTACGACCTCGTGATCACGACGGGCACCTCACGGATGCAGCCGCACGCGATCGCCGCGGCCCTCGCGCCCGTCTACCTCGGGCGCGTCGGGTCGCTGGTGGTCGAGACACGGCGCATGTCCGCGGACGAGGCGGAGGAGCGCGTGGAGGCGCAGGCGCGCGCGTTCGAGCGCCTCAAGCCCGCCCTGGTGGAGCGCTGGCGCGCGGAGGTGGGCACATGACCGAGCGGCAGCACCGGATCGAGG
>JAKAJU010000174.1 GCA_021813655.1 Chloroflexota bacterium
GCGCGGCCGGCGCCCGGTCGGCCGGCGAACGGTCCGCCGGGCCCGAACGGGTCCGCGCCGCCCGCCCCGCCAGCGCGGCTGTACCGGTCCCAGTTCGCCCCGAGCTCGTCGTAGCGCTTGCGCTTGTCCGGGTCCGAGAGGACCTCGTTCGCCTCGTTGACCGCCTTGAAGCGCGCCTCGGCCGCGGCGTCGCCCGGCTTCACGTCCGGGTGGTTCTGACGGGCGAGCTTGCGGAAGGCCTTCTTGATCTCGGCCTGTGTCGCGGTCCTCGGGACGCCGAGTGTCTCGTAGTAGTCGCGGAACTCCACGCTCACCTGTCCTTGCGGCCGCCGGCGGCGGTCAGGCGCCCGGGGCGGCCGCCCCGGGCGCCTGGGATCGCCTTCAGTGGCCGCTCGCCACCGCGGGCGGCTGCTCCGCGGGTGGGAAGCCCGGACGGGGGGCATGGGCGGGCGGGACGCCCATCTTCGGCACGGCGGCCTTGCGTGCCGGTCCGACCGGACCGGTGGGCAGCGGCCGCGGTCGGCGCCGGAGGGCATGCTCCAGGACCTGGTCCATGGTGTCCACCATGACGAGCTTCATCTGCTTGCGGACTTCCTCGGGGACGTCGCGGAGGTCCTTCTCGTTCTTCCTCGGGAGGATGACCGTCGCCGCGCCCGACATGTGCGCCGCGAGGATCTTGCTCTTGAGGCCGCCGATCGGCAGGACGCGGCCGCGGAGCGTGATCTCACCCGTCATCGCGACGTCCTTCCGGACCGGGATCCCGGTGAGAGCGCTCACGATCGCGGTGGCAAGGGTGATCCCCGCCGAAGGCCCGTCCTTGGGCGTCGCGCCCGCCGGGACGTGGATGTGGAGCGTGTTGCGCTCGAAGATCTCTCGCTCGATGCCGAGCTCGGCGGCGTGGGCGCGGATCCAGGACAGCGCGGCTCGCGCCGACTCGCGCATGACGTCGCCGAGCTGGCCCGTGAGGATGAAGTCCTCCTTGCCCTCCATCTTCGTCACCTCGACGGAGACGACGTCCCCGCCGACCTCGGTGACCACCAGACCGGTGGCCGCGCCGACCTGGTCCTCGGCCTCGAGCTCGCCGTACTCGAACCGCGGCGGGCCCAGGTACTCGAGGAGGCGCTTCCGATCCACCGTGACCTTGCGCTTCCTGCCCTCGGCGACGCCGCGGGCGACCTTGCGCATGACGTTCGCGATCTCGCGCTCGAGGTTCCTGACGCCGGCCTCGTGCGTGTACGCCTGGACGAGCTCCGTGAGCGTCTCGTCCGTGATCTCGATGAGCTTCTCCGTGAGGCCGTGGTTCGTCATCTGCTTGGGGATGAGGAACCGCCGCGCGATCGCGACCTTCTCGGTCTGCGTGTACCCGGGGAGATAGATGATCTCCATCCGGTCGCGGAGGGGTGCGGGGATCGGGTCGAGCAGGTTCGCCGTGGTGATGAAGAGCACCTTGGAGAGGTCGAAGGGCACCTCGAGGTAGTTGTCCTGGAAGCTGTAATTCTGCTCCGGGTCGAGCACCTCGAGGAGAGCCGATGACGGATCGCCGCGGAAGTCCATCCCGAGCTTGTCGACCTCGTCGAGCATGAAGACCGGGTTGTTGGAGCCGGCGGTCTTGATGCTCTGGATCACGCGCCCGGGGAGCGCGCCGATGTACGTGCGCCGATGCCCGCGGATCTCGGCCTCGTCGTGGACGCCGCCGAGGCTCATCCGCACGAACTTGCGGCCCATCGCGCGCGCGACGCTCTTGCCCAGGGACGTCTTGCCGACGCCGGGCGGTCCGACGAAGCAGAGGATGGGACTGCGGATCGTGGAGGCGAGGGCGCGGACCGCGAGGTACTCGAGGATCCTGTCCTTCACCTTCTCGAGACCGTGGTGGTCCTCCTCCAGGATCTTGGCGGCCTCCTTGATGTCGAGGCGGTCGTCCGTCGCGACGTTCCACGGGAGGCTGATGAGCCAGTCCACGTAGGTCCGGATGACGCCGACCTCGGGCGAGGCCGACGGGATCCGGCTCATCCGGTCGATCTCCTTGACCGCGCGGGTCTTGACCTCCTCCGGCATGCCGGCGGCCTCGACCTTCTCGCGGAGCTCGTGGATCTCCGCCTGCTGCGGGTCGTCCTCGCCGAGCTCGCGCTGGATCGCCTTGAGCTGCTCGCGGAGGATGTACTCCCGCTGGGTCTTGTCCATCTCGGACTTGACCTCGCTCTGGATCTTCCCCTTGAGCTCGAGGATCTCCACCTGTCGGGCGAGGAACGTCGAGACGAGCTTCAGACGCTCCACCACGTCCGCCGTGGCGAGGAGCTCCATCCGCTGCTCGGTGTCCATGTCCGGGCTGTACGCGACCATGTCCGCGAGGAGGCCCGGCTCGGTGATGTTCCGCGCCGCGACCGCCGCCTCGGGCGGGATCGGGGCGCCGTTCGCGATGTACTGCTCCATCTGGGACTGGATGGTGCGCATGAGCGCCTGGACCTCGACGCCCGACGCGGACTCCTCCGCGACGTCCTCGATCTCAGCGAGGAGGTACGGGTCAGTGCTCGCGAACCGGCGCAGCCGGATGCGTCCCTGGCCCTGGACGATCGCGCGGACCGTCCCGTCCTGGAGCTGCACGACCTGGGCGATCTTCGCGAGCGTGCCGATCTCGTAGAGCTCCGCGGGCTGGACGATCTCCTCGCGCTCCGCCTCGCGCTGCGTGACGAGGGCGATCATGCTGTCCGCCGCGACCGCGGCGTTCAGCGCGTTGACGCTCTTCTCGCGGCCGACCTGGAGCGGGACGATCATCTCCGGGAAGATGACCGTCTCGCGCAGCGCGACGAGCGGCAGCGTCCGCGGCCCGCGGGTCGACGGCTTCCTGGGTGTGGGGGTCGTCGTCTCGTCCGTCTCGGGCGGCGACTTCGCCATTCGGAGCCTCCTGTTCGGCTCGGCGGGGGCCGTGGGCCGGTCCCCGCCGTCCGTTCGATCTCGATGAGGATGGTGCGCTTTCAGCTGGCCTCCGGGTCAGGCTCGCGCGACTCGTTGTAGAGCCGCTCGAGGATCCGGGTCCCCAGCCTCTCTTCGAGCTCGAAGAGGATCCGGACTCCGGCGAGGTTCACTCCCCGGTCCTGGGTGAGGTGCCGGATCCAGAGGATCCGGCGGACGTCGTTCTCGCTGTACAGGCGGATGTTCGTGGGTGTGCGGGCCGGGCAGATGAGACCCTCGTCCTCGTAGATCCGCAGGGTGCGAGGATGCGCCCTGACGATACCCGCCGCCACGCTGATCACGTAGACGGGTCGGGTGGGATCCCGATGCGGCCGGCCCTCGTGCACCCGGTCAGGCCTCGGCGCTGGCGGCGTCGGCGGGCGCGGGGACCGCGCCGTCGGCTCGGTCATCGACGACGGGCTCGATGCGGATCTGGCGCGGCTTCACCACCTCGGCCTTCGGGATGGACAGCGTCAGGAGCCCATGCTCGAAGCGGGCGGTGGCCCGGTCCGGCTCGAGGCCCTCCGGGAGGGCGATCGTCCGGGTGAAGCTCCCGCGTCGGATCTCCTGGAGCAGGTACCGGTCGTCGGCGCTCTCGGTCGACGACGCGGTGTTCGCGGCGATGGTGAGCGTGCTGCCCGTGACGGTGATCTCCACGTCCTCCGGCTTCGCGCCGGGGAGCGCCGCCTCCACCTCCACGGTGTCGGGCGTCACGCGGATGTCGAACGGCATCCCGAGCTCGCTGCTTGTCGCGAACATCGGGCGCGCGATGGGGCTCTCGTCGAAGAGACGGTCGATCGTGTCACGAAGTGCGGCCATCTCGCGGAACGGCGAGGGCCGACGGATGACGGTCATCTGCGGGTCCTCCTGCAGGGGATCGGGGCCCGGGCGGGGCCCGGGGATCGAGTGCGTCCCCGATCGCACCCGGTCGCCCCGTATGCTAGAACCCTACCAATTCCACTGTCAAGAGTTCTACCCGCATCGTGACCCTGAACCATGCGCTCTGCGCTGGTGGGAGTCGCGGTCGGGCACGATCCGCGCGAGACGGCCCGTGGCCCCGCACTCTGCGCAGCTCGCGGTGCCCATCCGGGGGCGTCGGTCCGGCTGCGTCCGGTCGCAGCGCCTGGCGCCGCAGAGTGCCGTCAGAGGCTCGAGGTGTCCTCGTCCTCGCCGATCAGCGTCCCTCGCAGCGCGTCCTCGCAGTCCCGGCGACCGATGACGATGACCTTGTCGCCGCCCCGGAACTGGGTCTCCGCGCGGACCGACTGGGCCTTGCCGTCGCGGATGTACGCGAAGAGCGTGCATCCCTCGGGCATGGCGAGGTCGGCCGACGTGCGCCCGATCGCCGGCGACTCGTCGGTGAGGTGCGCCTCGATGAGCTCGAGGTCGCCGCCGCCGAGATCCGCGAGGTGGAGGAGCTCATGGACCGGGATGTCCTGCTCGATCGCGCCGAGGATCGTCCGCGTGGGGCTGATGATCTCGTCGACGCCGAGGTGGCGGAAGAGCGACTCGTTCTTCGGGTTGTTCACCCGGGCGATCGTCCGCTTCACCGAGAAGTGATGCTTCGCCATCTGGCAGATGACGAGGTTGTCCTCGTCGTCGCCGGTGACCGCCGTGACGATGTCCGCCCGGTTCGCACCCGCCTCGGCGAGCGCCGAGCCCTCCGACCCGTCGCGCGCGAGGACGACCGACCCGATCTCGTCGGAGATCTGGACCGCCCGTGCGCGGGTCTTCTCGAGGAGGACGACCTCGTGGCCGGCCTCGATGAGCTCCTTGGTGAGGTAGTAGCCGACCTTGCCGCCGCCGACCACGATGACGAACACGGCTCAGGCCTCCCCGAGGATGCGGATGCGCGCGGGCGCCGGGCTCGCGGCCGCGGCGCTCTGCGGCGGGTCCGTCGGATGGTCGTGCTCGCTCGCGAGGTGGATCGACGGGTCGCCGGAGCCGGGGACGCCGATGTGGGCGAGCAGCGTGTCCGCCAGGATCGTCGTCCGGCAGATCGTCGCGACGCCGAGGTCGGCGTAGGCTCGCGCCCGGACCGGATCGTTGATCTTCGCGATGACGTCGCGGATCTCGAGGGACTCGCGCGCGATCTGGGCGGCCATGATGTTCCGATTGTCGCCCTCGGTGAGCGCGAAGAACGCGTCGGCGCCCGCGGCGCCGGCGCGCTGGAGGGTGTCCTCGTCGGTCCCGTCACCTCGGACCGCCTCCCCCGAGAACGTCGTCGGGAGTCGGTCGAACGCGGCGGCGGAGAGGTCGAGGATGAGGACGCGGTGACCCGCTCGGTCAAGCGCCGCGGCGAGCGTGGCGCCGACCCGGCCGCATCCGACGATGACCGCTCTCATGCTCCCTCCTGGGGCATCGGCTCGCGCACCACCCACACGGTGCACGGCGCGTTCTTGAAGACGTACGGGACCGTCGTGCCGATGACGAAGTCCCCGCCGAACCTCGTCCGGTACGGGAGGCCGAGGACGAGGACGTCCGCCTCCTGCGCCGCTGCCTCGTCCACGATGGCCGCGCCCACGTCGCGGGCCTTGAGGAGCAGAGGCTCGACATGCAGTCCGAGGCGCTCCGCGTGCGCCTCCGCGACGTCGAGCACGCGCTGGGCCTCCTCGGAGAGACCGGCGACGCTGGCGTCGAGCGGGAGGGTCCAGTCGATCTCGACGACATGAAGGGCGATGAGGTCAGCCTTGGACGGCTTGGCCAGGGCCGCCGCGTACGCCAGGACCAGCCTGTCGATGGTCGCGCCGTTGAGCGCCATGACGATCCTGTGGGGGGCGAGTCGGATCGGTTCGTTCACGGGCGACTGGTGGAGGCTCCTGGGCCCGGCCGGAGATCGTCGCCGGGGCACCTGCGACGGTGGGCGGCGTCACGATACCACCGGCCCGGAGGCAGGAGATGCCGAAGCGCGCCGCAGCGCGCGTCGCGACATCAGTCAACGGCTCCGGGCTGCGGCTCGGGGTGGCGCTCGAACTGCGCGGGGTCCTCGCGGCGGTACGGCACCTGCGTGACGACCGTGTTCGGCCGGCCGATGAGCGCGGTCCGGAAGCTGTGCGTGGACTGGTTGTACAGGATCCGCTCCCACCAATGGCGCGCGACATACTCGGGGATCACGACGAAGGTGATGGGCGCCTCCTGGTCCGGCGGCCACGCCCCGTCGAGGACGTCGAGGTAGGCGATGAGCGGACCGGTGAGCGCGCGGTACGGCGACTCGACGACGATGAGCGGGACGCCGGGGATCCTGCGCTCCCACTCGTCGCGCACCTGATCGGCGACCTCGGGCTCATCGGAGACGAGGACCGCCCTGACGTCGCCGCTGATCGAGCGGCCCACGTTCACGGCCTGGACGACGGCGCGGCTCAGCCCGGAGATCGGGATCACCACCCGCTCTGCCCGGTGAGGCGGCGAGATGATCTGCTCCGGCCGGAGGGCGAGCTGCTGCGTGCTCGACGCGTACTGGCGGTGGATGAACAGCATCATCGCGACGAGCGTCGGGACCAGGACGACGACCAGCCACGCCCCGTCGAGGAACTTCATGCTCACCACGACGCAGAGGACGACGAACGTGAGGACGCCGCCTCCGGCGTTCACGAGCGCGCGCCACCACCAGCCGGCGTCGCGCGCGTTTCGCCAGTGCCGGACCATGCCGGCCTGCGAGAGGGTGAAGCAGACGAACACGCCGACGGAGTAGAGCGGGATGAGGGCGTGGACGTCGCCGCCGAAGAGGATGAGGAGGGCGCCGGCGACCGTCGCGAGGAGGACGATCCCCCAGCTGAACGCGAGGCGGTCGCCGCGGAAGGAGAACTGCCGCGGCATGAAGCCGTCCTTCGCGAGGATGGCGGCGAGGCGGGGGAACGCGTTGAAGCTGGTGTTCACCGCGAGGAAGAGGATGAGGGCCGTCGCCGCCTGGAACGCGATGAAGAGGATCGACCCGTCGCCGAAGACCGCTGCCGCGACCTGCGCGACGACCGTCTGTCCGCCCTCCCGCGTCGGGAGGATGCGGAAGACATCCGCGATGACGGTGATGCCGATGAAGAGAGCCCCGAGCAGGATCGCCATCGCGGTCATCGTGTTCGCGGCGTTCTTCGCCTCCGGCGGCTTGAACGCGGGCACACCGTTCGCGATCGCCTCGACGCCCGTGAGGGCGACCGAGCCACCGGCGAAAGACCGCAGGAACAGGATGATCAGAAGGATGCCCGTCGCGGGGGCTGTCCCGAACGGAACCGCGTCCGGGGGCGGGGGGAGGTCGGGCGCCGTCCCGGTCACGATGCGCAGGAATCCGAGGCTGATCATGACGAGCGCGAGCCCGAGGAAGAGGTACGTGGGGCTCGCGAAGACGAGGCCGGCCTCGCGGAGACCGCGGAGGTTGCCGACCGTGATCAGCGCGATCGAGACGATCGCGATCTCGATCCTGAGGTCGTAGAGCTGCGGGACGACCGAGTAGACCTGCGCGACGGCAGACGCGGTGGATACCGCGACGGTCATCACGTAGTCGATGAGGAGCGCGGCGGCGGCCACGAGCCCGGCGACCGGCGAGATGTTCTGGCGCGCCACGACGTATGCACCGCCGCCGGACGGATAGGCGCGGCAGACCTGGCGGTAGGAGGTCGACACGATCGCGAGCATCACCACGATCGCGATCGCGACCGGGATCGAGAAGATGACGGCGGAGGCTCCGCCGATGACGAGGACGCGGAGGATCTCCTCCGTCGCGTACGCGGAGGACGAGATCGCGTCCGAGCTGAAGATCGGGAGGGCGAGCTTCTTCGGGAGGCGCTCGAACGCCTCCTCCTCGTTCGACAGCTGGCGGCCGAAGAGGACGCGCCGGACACGGGCCCACGCGCGCCCGACGCGCGTGGTCGGCTCGCTCGCAGCGACCTTGGCCGTGAGCTGGCCGGGACCTGTGTAGCGGAAGTACGCGGAGTGAGGGCGCTCGACGCGGACTCGCCGGTCGCCGGGCTTGCGGCCGCGGAGGGGCCGCCTGCCTCCGATCACCTGTCCTCCAGTCCCCTGTCCGGGCGGCACCTCCGGCATCGACCAGCCGTCCGGCGGTCGGTGGGCCGCGTTTCGGTGCAGCGCACAACCCGAGCGTTATACACCTTCCCGCCGTGATGCGGAGCCGTTTGGTACGGACCAAAGTGAGAGCGGGACCCGCCGGGCAAGCGCCGACCCACGGATCAGTGGCGACGGCGGTACGGGACGTCTGCGACGACGGTATGCGCGCGGCCCACGAGTGCGGACTTGAGGCGCCGCGCCTGCTGGTTGTAGAGGATCCGGTCCCACCAGCGGCGCGCCACGTACTCGGGGAGGACGACGATGGTGATGGGGACCTCCGTGTCGGGCGGCCACGCCTGGTCGAGCACGTCGAGATAGGCGAGAACGGGCCCGACCAGGGCGCGGTAGGGCGATTCCACGATCACGAGTGGCACGCCGGGGACCTGGCTCGCCCAGCGACCACGCATGCGCTCGCCGTCGTGCTCGTCGTCGGTGACGTAGACCGCGCGGATATCGTCGCCGAGCACCCGCCCGAGGTTGAGGGCATGGACGACCGCACGGTTGATCCCGTTCACGGGCACGACGATCCGGCGCGCCTTATGCGGCGGCGCGAGGACGGCCGCCTCGCTGATCGTCAGCTCCGCCGCCTGCGCCCTGTACTGACGGTGGATGAGAGCCATGAGCCCCATGAAGAGAGGAACGATGACGAGGACGATCCATGCACCGCGCTCGAGCTTCGCCGCCGTGATGATCACGGCCACCACTCCCGTCACCACCGCCCCGAGCAGGTTGAACCCGAGTCGGAGACGCCATCCGCGCACGCGATCCCGAAGCCAGTGGACGACCATGCCGCCCTGGGAGAGGGTGAACGAGAAGAAGATCCCGATCGAGTACATCGGGATGAGGGCCGTGACGGATCCGTCGAAGACGGCGATGAAGATGCCCGCGACGACGGCGAGGATGACGATCCCCCAGCTGTAGGCGAGCCGATCCCCGCGGAACGAGAACTGGCGCGGCAGGTATCCGTCGGTCGCGAGGATCTGCGCGAGGCGTGGAGCCCCGTTGAAGCCCGTGTTCGCGGCGAGGACGAGGATGAGCGCCGTGGAGACCTGGAAGTAGATGTAGAGGGCGCCGTCACCGAAGACGGTCCGCCCGACCTGCGAGATCACGGTCTCGGTCTCGCTCACGACGATGCCGTACGCCTGAGCGAGGAAGGTGATCCCCACGAAGATGGTCCCGAGCAGGAGGGCCATGATCGTGAGCGTCGTCGCTGCGTTCCTGGACTCCGGCGGCTTGAACGCAGGAACCCCGTTGCTGATCGCTTCGGTCCCCGTCAGAGCGACCGAGCCGAACGCGAACGCCCGCAGGATGAGGACCGCCGAGACGACGGCGGACCCCTCGACCGGGGGCGCGATCGGCGGCGGCGTGAAGTCCGCGGCGGGATCGCCGCCGGCGACTCGAAGGACCCCCAGGACGATGAGCCCGATCGCGCCGATGACGTACATGTACGTCGGCACGGCGAAGATGTTGCCCGACTCACGGAGGCCACGGAGGTTCGCGACCGTGAGCAGCCCCAGCGCGATCAGAGACAGCTCGACGCGCCACGGGATGAGCTCCGGCACGACCGACGTGACCGCGGCGATGCCTGCAGCCACGGAGACCGCGACGGTCATCATGTAGTCGAAGATGAGCGCGGCCGCCGCGAAGAGCGCCGAGGGCTGATTGATGTTCGCCTTCGCGACGGCGTACGCGCCGCCGCCTGACGGGTACGCGTAGGCGATCTGGCGGTAGGAGGTCGCGACGATGAGGAGCAGCAGGGCGATCGCGATCGAGATCGGGACGGAGTACACGAGTCCGGCCGCGCCTGCCGTGACGAGTAGGAGAAGGATCTCTTCGGTGGCGTACGTCGATGAGCTGATCGCGTCCGAGGAGAAGACCGCGAGAGCCTTCGTCTTCGGGAGCCGCTCGGTGATGTCCGCCTCGTTCGCCAGCGGCCTCCCGATGAGGACAGCTTTCGTCCGGGCCCACGCACGCCCGACTGGCGTCTCCGGGACCGAGGCCGCAGCCTTCGCTGTGAGCGTGCCGGGTCCGGTCCAGCGGAAGTAGGCACTGTGCGGCCGCTCCAGCCGGACCCGCCTGTCGCCGAGCTTGCGACCCTGCAGGGGCCGTCGCCCTCCGATCATCGACCGCCCGTCGCGCTCATCGCCCGATGTCGAGCCGGTCCGCGAGGATCGCCGGGAGGCGCGCAGCGCGGATGTCCGCCTGCGTGCGCGCGATCGGGTAGGCGACCCGGAGCCAGGTCGCCGCCCCGGCGTCCGTGTCGAGGATCATGGCCGCGGCGCGCGGATCGCGATCGCGCGGCTGGCCCACGCTCCCGGGATTGAGGAACCAGCGATCCTCGCCGAGCAGGAGGGCCTCGTCGTACACGGGCGGGCGCCTCTCGGCGGACGTGCCGGCCGCGCGCCACGCGATGGGGACGTGCGTGTGGCCGTGGAGCGCGTTGGGCGTCCGGACGCGCGCGATCGTGGCCGCGGCGCTCGATTCGGACGTGACGTACTCCTCCATCGGGTCGCGCGCGCTCCCGTGGACGAGCGTCCAGCCCTCGAGGACGGATCGCTCGGGCAGCGCTTCGAGCCAGGCCCGCGTCTCGCGCGAGATCCGCTTCGCGGTCCAGGCGGCCGACTCCTGGGCGTACGGGTTGAACGCCTCGACGATGGGGGAGCCGAGCGCGGCCGCGTCGTGGTTCCCGAGGACTCCGTGGGCCCCGAGGTCGCGGAGCCGCTCCACGACCTCGTCGGGGTGCGGCCCGTAGCCAACGATGTCGCCGCAGTGCCACCACGCGTCGACACGGCCGGCGGCGTCGATGACGGCCTCGAGCGCGGGCAGGTTCGCGTGGACGTCGGAGACGACGGCGATGCGCATCAGAGGTCAGGGTAGCGCCGCGCCGCGCCGCTCGCGGGCGCGGGCGGCCGGATCACGCGGGAAGCGGTCGGGGGTGCGACGGACCTTGGTCACGACGATGAGCCGGTGCCCCTCGAGGCCCTCGACCGCGACCCGCTCGACATGGGCGCGCCCGCCACCGAGCTCCCCGATCCGTCGCCGGGCGGCCGCGAGCTCGGCAGCGACAGGTTCCTTCTTCCAGGCGACGAGCGTCCCTCCGACCGCGACGAGCGGGAGCGCCACCTCGGCGACGTCCGCGAGGTCGGCGACCGCGCGGACGAGGGCGCCCGGCCAGCGCTCGCGATGATCGGGATCGGTGGCAAGCGTCTCCGCACGGCCCGCCCACGCCTCCGCGCGGTCGCCGAGGCCGATCGCGTCGATGGCCGTCGCGACGAACCGGACCTTCTTCGCGACGGAGTCCACGAGCAGCGCGCGACGGGCGGGCAGCGCGATTGCGACGGGCAGGCCCGGGTAGCCGCCGCCGGTGCCGATGTCCACGAACGCATCCACGCCCCGATCGCGGAGCACGGGCACCGCTGCGAGGCTGTCGAGCAGGTGGCGGCGCGCGGCTTGGGCCGGGTCGCGGATCGACGTGAGGTTGATGGCGACGGTCCAGGCGAGCAGCAGGCGGAGGTGCCCGGCGAGCGCCGCGAGGATCGACCCACTCGCGTCGTCGATCCGGAGGGCGACGAGGCCGATCCGGATCGCGTCGCTGACCTCGGGAGGAAGCTCGGGGACGTCGGAGACGCGCGACGGGAGCGGGGCGCAGGGGTCCTCGGTGGGGCGCCCGTGAGCGCCGCGGTCACCCTCCCCACGCCGGCCGCTCCCGGCGCTGTTCGGTTCGCCCGGTGGTCGGCGGGTCGCGGCATCGCCCATCCGGTTCACGGCCGGGTCTCCCCGGACCCCTCGTGAGCGTCGTCCTCCGCCGCCGACCCGATCAGCCGTGCGGAGTCCGGACGGTAGACCCGGCGCGGACGTGGGTCAATGTGTTTATCCACCTTTCGCGACGCGTCCCGGTCGTTGGTGGATAACCCGCACCTCCGCTCGCCGACAGGTGTGGAGAACCCGGTTCGACGGCACCACGACCCTGGGCATGTCTAGGGATGTGGCCCGTCGAGCCGCTCGTCCTCCGCGGCCACGGCCCGCTCGAGGGCTGCCGCGACGGCCCCGGGATCCGGGCGCGTCGGACCGGGGAGCGCGAGGACGAAGCTCGACCCCGTGCCGGGGACGGAGGCGAGGCCGATCTCGCCGCCCATGAGGCGGGCCAGGTCGCGCGCGATCGGCAGGCCGAGGCCGGTCCCTGGAGTCGCCCGGTGTCGGTCGAGCCGGGAGAACCGCTCGAAGATCCGTGGCTGGTCCTCGGGTGCGATCCCGGATCCCGAGTCGCGGACCGCGAGGAGGACCACCGGCCCGTCGAGGGCGACGTCCACCTCGACGCGGCCTCCCGGCTCCGCGTACTTCACGGCGTTGCCGACGAGATTGACGGCGATCCGCTCGATCGCCCGCCGATCGCCGTTCGCGACGCGCAGGCGCGACGGCTGGTGGATCTGGAGGCTCACGTCCGTGGCCGCGGCGACGGGCTCGACCTGCTCGCGCACCGCGGCGAGGACGTCGGCGAGCGGGACGGGGCCGTCGGTCAGCTCGATCGACCCGGCCTCGATCCGGGAGACCTCGAGCAGGTCGTTCACGAGCTCGGTCATCGAATCCACGATCCGCCGGCTCCGTTCGAGGAACTCGGCGCGGATCGCCGGGTCGCCCGAGGGGTCGGCGAGGAGGAGGTCGAGGTACCCGCCGAGCCCGGTGAGCGGCGTGCGAAGCTCGTGGGCGACCGTCGAGGCGAACCGGCTGCGCTCGACGTCGGCGGCGGCGTCGCGCGCGCGCTGGCGCGCCGCGTCCGCCACGCGCACCGAGAGCAGGAGGAAGCCCGCTGCCTGCTCCCGCAGGATCTCCGGGAGTCGCTCGCCCGCGCGTGCCGCCGCCCGCGAGCTCCGGAGGTCCAGGCCGACGACCGGGGCCTCGTGGTCTCCGAGCGGGATCGCGATCCGCGCTGGACGCGGAGGCACGCCGCTCCCGATCCCCGTCCTGCCCTGCTGGAGCGCCACGACGACGACGCGCGCCGCCGGGGATGTCGCCCGCTCGGATCGGGGTCGGTCGGTCGCCGCGTCGAGCCACGCGGCGAGGTCGGTCGCCTGGCCCGGGTCCTCCCCGGCACCGACCGCGACGGCCACGACACGCTCGTCCCCGGGGAGGACGACGGCGGCGCGGCGCGCGCCGGCCACGCCCGCGATGAGGGCGAGGAGCGATGCGAGGGTGGCTTCGGGGGAGGCGTCCGCGGCGAGGATCGCGCACGCGCGGGTGCTGAACCCGAGCGTCGCGTGAGCGGCCCGGTCCTCGTGCCGCCGGTACGCGGTCCGCCTGTCCCCGCGCTTGGCGAACGGTCCCGTGCGCCGGTAGCGACGGTCGACGACCTCGATGATGGCCCCCACGACCGCCTCAGCTCCGCGTGCCACCGCGGATGGGCCGCCCGAGGGTCCGACGGACGACATCGAGGACCTCGTCCACGTATGCGTCAGCCTCACCTCGCTCCGCGGCCGTCCGGATGCATCCCTGGACGTGGTCCTCGAGCACGAGGATCGAGAGCGCGTCGACGGCCGCGCGGAGCGCGGCGGTCTGCTGGAGGATGTCCACGCAGTAGTCCTCGCGTTCGATCATCCGCGCGATGCCCCGCACCTGGCCCTCGATCCGGCTCAGGCGTCGCAGGAGGACCGCCCGGTCCTTGGAGTAGGAGTGCCGGAAGTGGGCGTCCTCCGGCGTGCCATCCGGATGCGCTCCGTGGGCCGAGTGCGCGCGGCGGTCTCCGCCCGTCGGCGCTCCGACAGCCGCGGCGCTCGGCCCGGG
>JAKAJU010000119.1 GCA_021813655.1 Chloroflexota bacterium
GCTCGGCGGAGGAGCGGGGCCGGGCGTCCGTGCCCCCGGGCCACCCGGACGACCCGCCGTAGCCCGCCGTCCCGTCCCGATCCCCCGCCTGGGCCGCGCGTCGGCGGCCGAGCCCGAGCCCGCAGTCCCGCCGGAGTCGCGCGAGCCGATCCTCCCACCGGCCACCATCGGCATCCTCGGCGGCGGCCAGCTCGGACGGATGCTCGCGTTCGCGGCGCGCGCGATGGGCTACCGGATCGCCGTGCTCGACCCGGACCCGGCGTGCCCGTCGGCGCCGGTCGCAGACCGCCTCGTCGTGGGCAGGTATGACGATCCGGCCGCGGCCGTCGAGCTCGCTCGCGGCTGTGCGGTCGTCACGTACGAGCTCGAGCACGTCGACGCGTCACTCGTCGAGGCGGTCCTCGCGGCCGGTGTCCCGGTGCGCCCGGGGCTCCTCGCACTTCGCGTCTCCCAGGACAGGCTCGCCGAGAGGCGGTGGGCAGAGGCGCAGGGTGCGCGCGTCGCGCGGTGGCGCGAGGTCCGCAGCACCGCCGAGCTCCGCGTCGCGATGCGCGACATCGGCTACCCGGCGCGCCTCAAGGCGCTGCTCGGCGGCTACGACGGGCGAAGCCAGGCGCGGATCGCCCGCGAGGCCGACGTGGCGGAGGCGTGGGAGGCGCTCGCCGGCCCGCCGTCGTCGCGCGATCCGCGCCTCCCCCGGGCGGCGCGTCCGGCGCTGCTCCTCGAGGAGGAGCTCGCGTTCGAGGCAGAGCTGAGCGTCGTGGTCGCGCGCGGCCCGGACGGGACGACCGTGGCGTTCCCGCCTGCCCGCAACGTCCACGACGCGGGGATCCTCGCGGAGTCGGTCGCGCCCGCGCCGGTCGCGCCGCTGGCTGTCGCGCTCGCGCGCGACCTGGGCGAGCGCCTCGCGACGGCGCTCGGCGTTGTGGGGACGCTCACCGTCGAGCTCTTCCTCCTCCGTGACGGAGCGCTCGTCGTGAACGAGCTCGCGCCGCGCGTCCACAACAGCGGCCACTGGACCATCGAGGGTTGCCGGACCAGCCAGTTCGCCCAGCACGTCCGGGCGATCTGCGGGCTTCCGCTCGGGTCGATCGAGATGAACGGCTGCGCCGCCACCGTCAACGTGCTCGGGACGGGACGCGACCGCCCCGCCGCGCTCGCGGGCCTCGACCGTGCGCTCGCCGATCCCGACGTCGCGGTTCACCTCTACGACAAGAGGCGCGTCTTCGCGCGCCGCAAGATGGGGCACGTCACCGTCGTCGCCGGTTCGCCCGAGGAGGCGCTCGCTCGCGCACGCGCCGCCTGCGGGCACCTCGTCTGGGAGGTGTAGCCCGAAGGTGGCGCCGACCGGCACTGGCGACGGCCGCGTCGGGCGCACTAGGGTCGGGATGCCATGGAAACCGAGCACGACGCCCAGCTGCTCCGCGAGGCGATCTGCCTGGCCCGCGACCATATGCGGCTCGGGTCCGGCGGACCGTTCGGGGCGATCGTGGCGCGCGACGGACAGCCGATCTCCCGCGGTTGGAACGTCGTGACGACGGCTCTCGACCCGACCGCCCACGCGGAGGTCGTCGCGATCCGGCGCGCATGCGCCCACCTGCGGACGTTTCGCCTGGACGGCTGCACGATCTACTCGAGCTGCGAGCCGTGCCCGATGTGCCTCGGGGCGATCTACTGGGCCAGGATCGACCGGGTCGTCTTCGGCGCGGGACGGTCGGATGCGGCCGCGGTCGGGTTCGACGACTCCCGGATCTACGACGAGATCTCGCTGCCGCGCGACGCGCGGACGCTCCACATGCGCCAGCTGCTTCACGAGGAGGCGACGGCCGTCCTCGGGGAGTGGGTGACCCTCCGCGAGCGCGTCCCGTACTGAGTCGGCCCCGCGTGCGGCGCCCCGGCGCGATGGCCCTCGCCGTGATGGGGCAGAATCGGGCGACGCCCCCGCCGGCAGCCGTTCCGCGTGCCCGCCAAGGAGAACTCTCGATGTCAGACCGGTCCCATCGGATCACCGCCATCCCCGGCGACGGGGTCGGGCCGGAGGTCACGCGGTCCGCGGTGCGGATCATCGACGCGGCCGGCGTCGCGGTCGAGTGGGAGTGGGCGGAGGCCGGCGCCGAGGTCTTCAAGCGCGGCGACACGTCGGGGGTCCCGTCGGAGACCCGCGAGTCGATCGAGCGCACCCGCGTCGTCCTCAAGGGCCCGCTCGAGACGCCGGTCGGCTTCGGCGAGAAGAGCGCGAACGTCACGCTGCGCAAGCTCTTCGAGACCTTCGCGAACGTGCGGCCGGCCCGCGAGCTGCCCGGCGTCCCCACCCGCTACAGCGGCGAGGGCGTGGATCTCGTCATCGTCCGCGAGAACCTCGAGGACCTCTACGCGGGCATCGAGCACATGCAGACGCCGGACGTCGGGCAGACGCTCAAGGTGATCAGCCGGAAGGGCTCGGAGAAGATCATCCGCTACGCGTTCGAGCTCGCGCGGCAGGAGGGCCGCCGGAAGGTCACCGCGGCAACGAAGGCCAACATCATGAAGCTCACGGAGGGCCTCTTCAAGCGGACCTTCGAGGAGATCGCGACGGAGTACCCGGAGATCGAGGCCGAGCACCTCATCATCGACAACGTCGCCCACCAGCTCGCGAAGAACCCCGCCCAGTTCGACATCATCGTCACGACGAACCTCAACGGGGACATCATCAGCGACCTCGCGTCGGGCCTCGTCGGCGGGCTCGGGTTCGCCCCGTCGGGCAACTACGGCGACCGCGTCTCGATCTTCGAGGCGGTGCACGGGTCGGCGCCCAAGCACGCCGGCAAGGACGTCATCAACCCGACAGCCCTCATCCTCAGCTCGATCATGATGCTCCGCCACATCGGCGAGGCCGACGCCGCGGACCGGATCGAGGACGCGGTGCTCGTCACCCTCGAGGAGGGCAAGGCGGCGACGCAGGATCTCGTCCGGCAGACCGGCGGTGACGTGGCGCAGGCGGCGTCGACGACCGGCTTCACCGACACGGTGATCGGGAACCTCGGCCGGCATCCCACGACCGTTCCCGCACGGCATGGAACGGAGCGCCCGTCCGGCCCGGCGACGCCGCGTCCGCGCTGGTCGTACGCGCCCGAGGTCTACGCGGCGATCTCCCGGAAGACGATCGGGATCGACGTCTTCATCGAGGAGGACACGACCGCGGACGCGCTCGGTCCCGAGATGGAGGCCCTCGCGGGGGCGGATCTCACCCTCCAGATGGTCTCGAGCCGCGGGACGATGGTCTATCCGTCCACGGGCCTCGGGTCGGACGACGTCCGTCTCTGGCGCTGCCGCTTCGTCTCGCCGACGGACGCGAACGTTCCGGACCACGTCTTCATCGCGCTCCTCGACAGGGTCGCGGGTCGGCATCCCGGCTGGACGCATGTGGAGAAGCTCCACGTCTTCGATGGGGAGCCGGGCTTCACGAAGGCGCAGGGCCAGTAACGGTGGGAGCAGCGGAGCGCGGGCGCCGGCGTGCCGCAGACCCAGCGGCGACCGCCGGCGGGACCGCCCCGACAACCACCGACGCCGCTGCGGGCCCCTCCGCTGCCGCTCCGCTCGTCGGGATCGTCGGCGGGAGCCGCTCAGACTTCCCCGTGCTCGAGGGCGCGGCGGCCGTCCTCGCCGAGCTCGGCATCGCCCACGAGCTGCGAGTGGTCTCGGCGCACCGGACGCCGGACTGGCTCTTCCGGTACGCGGAGACCGCGCCGAGCCGGGGGATCCGCGTCATCGTCGCCGGCGCCGGCGGCGCCGCCCACCTCCCCGGGATGCTCGCGAGCAAGACCCTCCTCCCGGTCGTGGGGGTCCCCATCCCCACGCAGCATCTCGGCGGGATGGATTCGCTCCTCTCGATCGTCCAGATGCCGCGCGGCATCCCGGTCGCGACCGTCGCGATCGGGAACGCGGAGAACGCGGCGCTCCTTGCGGCGGAGATCCTCGCGCTCGGCGATGACGCGATCCGCGACCGTCTTGCCGCCTACCGCGGGAAGCGGACGGCCGACGTCCTCGACGACGCATCGAACGCCGACGGCCTCGCGCGGAGCGGCCGCTAGCTCCGACTCAGGCGATCAGTTCCCCGCCTCGAGCACCGCCACCGGCTCGAGCGACGCGGTCGCGACGTCGAGAGGCGCGGGCTTCCGCAGGAAGTAGCCCTGGCAGTACCCCACTCCGAGGGTCCGCAGCGCCTCCAGCTCGGACCGGGTCTCCACGCCCTCCGCGACGATCGAGATCCCCATCTCGTTCGCGAACGAGCAGAGCGCCGCGGCGAGGGCGCGCTTCCGGCGGTCGGTGTCCACGTCGCGCGTCAGGCTGATGTCGAGCTTGATGACGTCCGGCTCGAGCCGGAGGATGTGCCGGAGGCTCGCGAACCCGGCGCCGGCGTCGTCCACGGAGAGGCGGCCGCCGGCAGCCCGGAAGGGCCCGAGCGCGTCCGCGAGCGCGCTGTACTCGGCGACGGGCGCGTGCTCCGTGACCTCCAGGACCACGTGATCCCATGGCAGGCCCACGAGCGCCTCGAAGATCCCGCGATGCAGGATCGTCTCGGGCGAGACGTTGAACGCGACGTAGCAGGAGCCGACCGCCGGATCCTCGAAGGCGCGAGCCTCTGCGCGCACGGCGGCAAGCTCCAGCTCCGTGCTCCTGCCCACGACGGCCGCCTCCTTGAACCACACGTCCGGGCTGCGCCGGGGCTCGAGCTGGAAGCGTGCCAGCGCCTCGACGCCCACGATCCGCCACATCGCGAGATCGACGATCGCCTGGTAGGCGGGGACGATTGCCCCCTTCTCGAGCGCGCGGTCGACGCGGTCGCGGAGGGTCTGCTCGTGCTCGACGATGCGGGCCTCGCGCTCGAGCTGTCCAGCGAGCTCGCGGACCACGTCCACCGCGACGGAGGGCGAGAGGTGACCCTGGCCGCTCGCCGCGCGCCGCACGGCCTGGATGATCTCCTCGGCCGGCGCGCCCTTGACGACGTAGCCGCTCGCGCCGGCGCGGATCATGTCCCGGACGCTCGCGGGGTCGTCGTAGACGGAGAACGCCACCACCCGCGTCTCTCGCGAGGCCTCGATGATGCCGCGGGTGGCCTCGGGGCCGCCGCCCGGCATCTTGACGTCGACGACGGCCACGTTGGGGTGCCACGCGCGCGCCGCCGCGATCGCCGTCGGCGCGTCGACTGCGATCGCGACGAGCTCGAGGTCGGCCTCCGATCCGATGATCTCGCCGACGGTGCCGCGAACGAGAGGATCGTCGTCGGCGACGATGACGCGGATCTTCATGGGGCCATCGGACGACGTCATCGTTGCCTGTCCTCCGGCTGGTGGTTGTCGGGCGCGTCGCCCGGTCGACTGGACGCGTCATCCGGCCCGCCGGGCATGTCGCTCGACCGGCTCCGTCCAGCCACCTCGACCGCCACGTCGTCCAGGTCGGCGAAGGTATCCTCCTCGGCGCGGTCCGTGCCGCCCGCCGGGACCCAGACCTCGATCGACGTCCCTGCCCCCGGTGCGGACGTGACGTTGAACGTTCCGCCTGCCAGCTCGGCCCGCTCGCGCATCGAGACGAGCCCGAGGTGGCCGGGGCGCGGGCGCCGCGCGATCTCGGGGTCCATCCCGCGGCCGTCGTCCACGACGGTCAGCCGGACACCCCCGTCCACGCTCACGAGCTCGAGCCGGATGAGATGGGCACCGGCATGACGTCGCGCGTTCGCCAGCGCTTCCTGGGCGATGCGGAAGAGCGTCGTGCGAGAATCCAGCGACGGCTCCGCGTCGAGCGACCCGGCCAGCTCGACGACCGCCTCCTCGGGCCCGGCGGCGCTCTCGCGGAGATGCTCGACCTCGGCCCGGAGCGCGGCCTGCAGCCCGTCGCGATCGAGGACGGCGGGATGGAGCCGGAACAGGAGCTGCCGGAGACCGAGCGTCGCCGCCCGGACCGTCTCGAGGGATCGATCCAGCTCCGCGAGGAGCGCGGGGTCGGTCGCCTTGCGCCGCGCCAGCTCGATGCGGAGGCCCAGGGCGACCATCGTCTGGATCGTGTCGTCGTGGATGTCGGCCGCGACCCGTCGCCGTTCCTCTTCCTGTGCGGTCACGAGCCGGTGGAGCAGGCGCTCGCGCTGCTCCGAGAGCACGCGGAGCCGGTCCGCCCTCGCGCGGAGGGCCGCGGTCCGCTCACGGACCTGCACCTCGAGCGACTCCTTCTGGGCGAGGAGGTCGAGCTCGAGGAACCTGGTGGTGAGGATGTTCCGGATCCGGAGGTTGATCTCCGCGGGGTCGAACGGCTTGGTGAGGAAGTCCGATGCGCCGAGCCCCAGTGCGCGGTCCCGTGCGTGGCGCGTGACGTCGGCGGTCAGGACCACGACCGGGGTCCGGAGACCGTCCCCGTCGAGCTCCCGCAGGCGCGCGAGGACGGCGTATCCGTCCATGACCGGCATCATGATGTCGAGGAGGACGACGTCCGCCGGCACGCGCGTGAGATCCTCGAGCGCCTGCACGGGGTCGGTCCAGGACTGGAGCGAGCGGTATCCGTCGCGCTCGAGGAAGCGCTCGAGGATGCGGACGTTGGCGGCCTCGTCGTCGACGATCGCGATCCGGGCGCTCTCGAGGCGCGTGTCGACCACCATCACCGCACTCCCGACCCGACGCCTTCCGCGGCATCCTCCTCGACGGTATCACCGAGCGCCGGGACCTCGACGGTCGCCACCGTCCCCACACCCACGGTGGACGCGATCGAGATCGTGCCGCCCATCGCCTCGACGAGGCGGCGCGCGAGCGCCAGGCCGAGCGTCGCTCCGGTCCCGGCAGAGTCTCGCTCGAGGGGGGCGAAGACACGTCCCAGCTGCTCCTCCGGGATCCCGACGCCGTCGTCTTCGACCGAGATCGCGACCCGGCCGTCGTGCCCGGCGTGGGTCCGCACCGTGACGTGGACGTCCGGGCCGCCGTGGCGCACCGCGTTGTCCACGAGGTCCTCGACGACCTGGATGAGTCGAGGAGCATCCGCGCTGGCCGCGAGGCCGGTCGCGGAGTCGGGCGCGCGCAGGACGACGACCTTCTGCTCGTCCGCGAGACCCTGCACGCAGTCGAGCGCCGAGCGCACCACGTCGTCGAGGATGACCGGTTGCGATGCGACGTGGAGGCGGCCAGTCTCGAGACGGGCGTAGTCGAGCATCCGGTTGATGAGGCCGAGAAGGCGGCGGCCCCCGGCGAGGACGAAGTCCAGGCTCTCCCGGTCGTCGGGGGAGAGGTCCGCGTGGTCCAGGAGCTCGCCGTGCCCGAGGATCGCGTTCAGCGGATTGCGCAGCTCATGGCTGACGATCGAGAGGAACTCGCTCTTGGATCGATCCGCGGCCTGGGCCGCGTCGCGTGCCGCCCGGAGCTCCTCCTCCATCCGGACGCGCTCGGTGATGTCGATCGCCGTGGCGACGTACCCGAGCGACGGGTCATCCGGATCGACGAGGTTCACGATCTCGAGGAGCGACCGCCATTCGCCCGACTTCGTGCGTAGCCGGTCGACGAGGGTGAAGCGGCTCTGGCTGCCCGACATCGCGGCCCGGACCGCATCGTCCCTGGCGGGCGCGTCGTCGGGATGACGGTGCGCCGCCATCCAGCCCACGACCCCGACGACCTCCTCGGGCTCGTAGCCGAGGATCTCGCGGATCCCGGGACTCACGTAGTCCACGGTGCCGGTGAGGAACGACCCCCGGACGATCATGCCGGGGGTGGTGGCGATGATGTCGTCCACGAGACGCCGGGCCCCGGCGAGCTCCGCCTGTGCCGCGAGCGTCTCGGTGATGTCGATCGCGGATGCGACGAACCGCATCGATCCGTCCGGCTCCGGCACCACGGACGACGTGATGAGGAGGGACCTGTACGTGCCGTCCTTGGCCCGATAGCGGCGGACCATCTCGGGCGCAGTCTCGCCGCGCGCCAGCGCCGTCGACGCCGTGTCGACGAAGGTGTCGTCGTCCGGATGGATGCCCCGGCTCAGGATGCCGGGGTCCCGGACGACCTCGTCGGGCGTGTAGCCCAGGACCCACTCGACGCTCGGGCTCACGAAGTCGAAGGCCGTGTTCGCGCCGAACTCGCCGTGGCCCGCGAAGAGGATCGCCCGGCTCGCCCGGGCGATGTCCGCGATGAACGAGTCGCGCTCCGTGAGCCGGCGGGCGGTCTCGGCCTCCTCGGTGACGTCGAGCGCGACCCCGACGAACCGGTCGGGGGCGGAGCCGGGTGCACCGACATAGCGCACGGTCCAGGCGACGGTCCGGTACCCGCCGTCGGCGGTGCGCATCAGACTCTCGTGCGATACCGTCCGGTCGCCGGCAGCCCGGGCCGCGCGCGACTCCGCCTCGTAGGCGGCCCTTTCGTCGGGGTCGAGCTGCCCGGCGAACCAGTCGGATCGGCCGACCACCTCGGCCGGGTCGAAGCCGAGGAGGGGTCGCACGCCGGCGCTGACGAAGTCGACGCGCCGCGTCGCGAGGTCGCCGGTGAAGATCGCGCCGGGCATGGCGTCGGCGAGACCTTCGAGGAAGGCCGTGCCGGCAGCGAGTTCGGCCTGGGCCCGCAGGAGCTCGTCCATGAGCATCCAGGCGCGAGCGGCGAAGAGGATGACGATCGCCGCGGCGAGGACGTCGACGAGCGTGTCGACAGCAGGGTCCTGGCCGAACGCGCTCCCGATGATCGTGAGGACCGACGCGGAGACCGCGGACGCCGAGAGGAGGCCGAGGCGGAGCCTCGGCGACATGCTCTTCTCGACCGGCTCGCGACCCGCGAATGCGGCGGCCGTTGGATGGAGCGCGGCGGCGCCGACCAGGGCGAAGCTCGCGATCCACGCGAACAGCTCGATCCGGATCTCCGCCGGCGTGATCCCCGCCGCGCCGTACGAATGGAGGACGTCGCCGACGAAGTACACGACCAGCGCAGCCACGAGCATCACGACGGCGGGTTCGAACCGCCCGTGCCGCATCCCGAGGATGAGGACGAAGGCGATGGCCACCACGTCGACAAGCGGGACGGCCATCGCGCCGAGGACGTCGGCCAGGCTGGTGGGCCAGAAGTGTGCGTCGAGGACAAGCGGGATCGTCCAGCCCGCGACGCCGATGGCCACCGCGATGAGCAGCCCGTCGATGACGATGCCTCGGTCTCGGCCGAGGCCGAGCGTGATCGCGATGATGACGTAGGCGACGCCGATCACCGCCGTCGCCACGGCATGGACGACGTCCGCGAACGGCGATCCTGCGCGGACGTCGGCTGCCGGGCCCGCGACATCTATCCCGACGACGACCGTCAACGCGACGGCCGCGACGATCCACGCCCCGATCGCCAGCGGGCGCATGCGGACGATGAACCACGCGAGGACGAGGATGTCGCCGATCTCGAGGACCGTCCTGATGAGGCCGGTCGCCGGTGCCTCCGCTCCTGCGAGCCCGGCGACGACGGCGCCCGCCATCCCCACGACGAGGAACGCGATGCTCGCCGCGCGCATCGTCGCGGGGGACGGCGAGGTCACCCGGGGCGTCACGGACACGAGACCTCCAGTGGTCGGCTCCACGCCCGGACCGGGGCATGGCACCGCGCGGTCACACCGGACCGCCCCGCGACTGTACCCCTGCGCCCGAGAGCGCGGCATCATCCATCGGTACCAATCGCGCGTGTGCCGAGCGGGTGCGCGGTCGGCCCTTGCGCCCATACGGGACGCGGCCGTGCGCGGCGTACACTCGGGGGGTGAGCGAAGTGCAGGCGTCCGCCCGCTCCGTCCCGCCCGGGATGGACGACGAGCGATGGGAGCTGGGGATGCCGGTCCTCGACCGGCAGGCGGCGCACGATGCCCTGCCGCGGGCTGCCGGTGGCCACGGGCCGACCCGCCCGCCCCGATCCGTCCCCGAGACGCGCCCGACGCCCCTCCCGCGCGACTGGTTCGTCTACCTCTCGGTCGTCGCGTTCCTCGCGGGCGCGGTCGCGATCACCGCTCTCGAGTTCGGCGCCACCCCCAGCAGTCCCGTGGTCGAGGCCTGCGTGCTCGTCGGCTCGCCGCCACTCGCGGTCGCCCTGGCCGACGCGGCGGTCCGCATCTGGCGGTCGGCGTGGGCCTGGATGCCCGTGGACCGTGCAAAGGGCCTCTTCCGGATCGCGTGGCTGGCCGTCCCGGCCGTCGGGTTCGCCGGGATCGCCGTGGCGCTCGTCGCGGTGCTCGGGGCGTGAGCGGCACCGGGCCGCCGCTCGGCCGCTTCGTCCACGGCCGAACGGACCTGCACAGGACCGAGCCTCCGCCGGAGGGACTCGACGGCTTCCTCACGGAGGATCAGGCGATCGCCCGCGAGCGCTCGATGGCTGCCGCGGACGACACGCGCGGCGGCGTGCCGCCGTGGCTCGCGGCGACCCTCAACCACTGCACGCGCTGCGGCGGGCGCCTCGCCCTCGGCCCCGTGGAAGGCGAGGACCGCGATCGCCTCGCCTGCGTCGCGTGCGGCTTCATCGCGTACGTGAACCCCCGGCTCGTCGTCACGACCCTCCCGGTCGCCGAGGACGGAAGCGTCCTCCTCCTCCGGCGGGGGATCGAGCCGGCGCGGGGCCTCTGGGCGCAGCCCGGCGGCTTCCTCGAGATCGACGAAACGGTCCGCGAGGCGGCCGTGCGCGAGACGCTCGAGGAGATCGGGGTGGTCGTGGAGCCGGGCGAGATCGTGGGTCTCTACTCGCGCCCCGAGGCCGCGATCGTGGTCGTCGCGTTCGAGGCGCGCATCGTGGGCGGCGAGCCGCACCCGACGCCCGAGGCCCTGGAGGTCCGGCCGTTCCTCCCCGAGGCGATCCCGTGGCCGGAGATCGCGTTCCGAACGAGCGAGTGGGCGCTCCGCGACTGGCTTCATCGCGCACGGCCTGACCTCCACCCGTCAGACTCGGCGTAGGCAGGGCGGCGCAGGCAGGGCGGCGTCCGCAGCGGGCGTCAGCGGGTCACGCCCACCGGCGGTGATGGGAGGACGCGATGAGCGACCAGTTGGCGACGATCGTTGTCGGCGCCGTGCTCCTGCTCCATGGCCTGGGTCACGGCGGCGCGCTCGGCGCGATCGTCTGGATCGCCGCGCGCCCGGGGACGAAGACCGGCGGTTGGACTGCCGCCCGGTCGTGGCTGCTCCCAGGGCTTTCGCCCCGTTCAGCGACGATGCTCGCGAGCGCCTTCTGGATCACGTCGCTCGTCGGGTTCGTCGGCGCCGCCCTCGCACTCTGGGGGATCCTCCTGCCCCTCGACACGTGGCGGCCGCTCGCGGACGTCGCGGCGGTCGTCTCCCTCGTCGGGATCTTCCTGTTCCTCGGCGACTGGCCGATCTTCAACACCGTCGCCGCGGTCGTCGTCGATGTCGCGGTGCTCGTCGCCGTGCTCGTGCTCGATTGGCCGCCGACCGTGTCGATCACCGGGACGTAGCGCGAGAGCGACTCGGACGCCGGGCCGGGCGGGGCCCCTCGGTACCTCCCTAGCTCGCCTTCCGGTGCAGCTGCGCCGGCGTGAGGGCCGTGCGTTCGCCGCGATGGCGCAGCGCCTTCGCGAGCGCGACGTCATGGTTGTGGCTCTCGATGGCGTCGTCGAGCGGCGCGAGGACGACGGACGCGCCCGTCCTGCGGGCCAGCGCGATCCGGACCAGGACGTCGGCGAGCCAGGGATTCTTCGGCAGGACCGGTCCGTGGAGGTACGTGGCGAAGACGTTGTCGCGGCGCGCGCCCTCGTTCCCGTCCCGGCCGTTGTTCCCGGCGCCGGCGACGACGCGCCCGAACGGCACAGCTCCCGGGCCGAGCTCGGTCACGCCGCTGTGGTTCTCGAAACCGACGACCGTCGCCGTCTCGCCGAGGATCGTCACCTCGCACGCGGCGTGCTGCATGAACCGCTGGCTCCCGCCGCGCGTCTCCAGGTCCAGGACGTGCGCGCCCTCGAGCGCGGGCCCGGCGTTGGGGATGTAAGCATGGCCGAGGAGCTGGAGGCCGGCGCAGACGGGGAGCATGACGACCCCTGCATCCGCGGCATCGCGCAGCGCACCGGCGATGCGGGGCATGTCGGCGGCGGCGAGCGCCATCTCCACGTCCTGACCGCCCTGGACGAACACGATGTCGAACGTCGTGAGGTCGGGGACCGGATCGCCGGCCTCGTAGCCGACCGTCTCCGTCACGATCCCGCGCCAGCGGCTCCGGACCTCGATCGCCGTGACGTTCCCGCCGTCGCCCGCCACGTTGAGGAGGCGGGGCCACAGGTGGGCGATCCGCAGCGGCGGCAGATCGGCGACGGGGGTGGTGTCGAACGACGGGGACGTCATCGGTCGGGCCTCCCTACTGCTCCCAGAAGCGGCCGGTCCAGCCGCGGCGGTGCATCTCCTCGCGGAGCTCGATCGTCGGTGTGTAGCCGGCGACGACCGTCAGGCGGTCCCCGGCCGGGACGTGCGCGAGGGCGGCGTCGAGAGCGGCCGGCCGGTCCTCAACGATCGTCAGACGGGCCGGATCGAGGCCGGCGTACTTGAGGCGCGTCGCGATCTCGTCGGCGCGCGTCCCCGAGACGACGACGTCGAGGATGCCCGGCGCGACCGACTCGACGTCCACGTCCCAGAGCCACGCGAAGTCCTCGCCGTCCACGAGCGTGTTGCTCAGGGCCATGAGGAGGTGGCGCGGCTCGCCCTCCGACGCGAGCGCCCGGAACGTCGTGTTGAAGCTCGTCGGGTTCTTGCTGAAGGCGAGGACCACGGAGCGACCATCCGGGAGCGGGAGCGTCTCGATCCGCCCGAACGCCGGCCGGATCCCGGCGAACGCCTCGGCGGCGTGCGCCACGGGAACGTCGAGCGCCACGATCGTCGCGAGGGCGGCCGCCGCGTCGTAGGCGACGTGGATCCCGGCCTGCGGGATCGTGAGGTCGAGGATCGCGCCGCCCGGGAGTCTGACGGTGCAGCGCGTCTCGGAGAGGCCGGTGACCTCGACCGAGGTGACGGCGACGTCGAGCGGTGGGCGGGAGAACCCGCAGCCGTCGCACCGCCAGTCGCCCATGTGCGAGAGGTGGACCGTCCGGTAGGACAGGTCGGCCCGGCATCGAGGGCAGCGGATCGTGTCCGCGGCGCGGGTGATCCGGTCGAGCGAGACACCGACGTCGAAGCCGAACGTGACGCGCCGACCCTCGCGCCCCGCGGCGAGCGATGCGACGAGCGGGTCGTCCGCGTTGAGGACCAGGGCGCGGTCCGGGGCCAGCCGCGACGCGACGGTGTCCAGGGCCTCCCCGAGCGCGTGCAGCTCGCCGTACCGGTCGAGCTGATCCCGGAAGAGATCGACGATGACGAGAGCGCGTGGCCGGAGCTCGTCGGCGACGACCAAGAGCGCACCCTCGTCGACCTCTGCGACGAGCGCGCCGTACGGCAGGGCGCCGCGGAGGTCGGCGAAGCCGACGGCGAGGCTCGTGACGCCCTGGACGAGGTTGGATCCGCTCGAGTTGTGCGCGACCGCCACACCCTCCCCGCGGAGGAGTGCGGCCGTGAACCGGGCGGTCGTGGTCTTCCCATTGCTCCCGGTGATCGCCACGACGGGGACGTCGCGATCGGCCACGATGCGCCCGAGGACGTCGGGGTCCACGCGGCGCGCGACCATGCCGGGAAGGGAGGTGCCGCCACCGCGCCCGAGGACGCGCGAGGCGACGCCCGCTCCGCGGGCGGCGACGAGCGCCGCGAAGAGGCGCG
>JAKAJU010000079.1 GCA_021813655.1 Chloroflexota bacterium
GGCCCGCCTCGGCGGATGCGGCGCCGGTCGCGCGGGCGGACGCGGAGGTATCGGCCATGGCAGCGCGAGTGTAGCGGGGCGGGCGGCTTCCCAAGCGGGACGGCGGCTCGCGCACCGGGGCGGCTGCCCGCACACCGGGGCGGCTGCCCGCACACCGGGGCGGCTGCCCGCGCACCGGGGCGGCTGCCCGCGCACCGGGGCGGCTGCCCGCGCCGGCCGGGGAGGTACCATCCGTTCCGTGGACAAGCGAGCGTCGAGCGCGGCCGATCGCCCGTGGACCGGCCCCCGATGCCGGATCCTCATGATCGGCGACATCATCGGGAAGCCCGGGCGGGTGGCCATCGAGCGCCGCCTCGCGCCCCTGCGCGCTGAACGGGGGATCGACTTCGTCGTCGCGAACGGCGAGAACGTCGCGGGGGGCCTCGGCCTCACCGAATCGACGGCGGAGGCGCTCCTGGCCTGCGGGGTCGACGTCATCACCTCGGGCAATCACATCTGGGACAAGCGGGAGATCTACGCGTACCTCGACCGGACGGAGCGTGTCCTTCGGCCGCTCAACTACGGGACGCACGGAGTCCCCGGCAGGGGCTCGGGGATCTACAGCGCGCTCGATGGGACGGACATCGCGGTCATCAACCTCCAGGGTCGCTCGGCGATGATCCCGATCGAGAACCCGTTCACCGAGGCCGACCGGCTCCTCGACGAGGCGTCGGAGCCGCTGCCGCCCGCCCGCGTCGTCGACTTCCACTGCGAGCTCACGAGCGAGAAGAACGCGATGGGCGTCCATCTCGACGGACGGGTGTCGATCGTCTCGGGCACGCATACGCACGTCCCCACGGCAGACGAGCGGATCCTGCCGCGCGGGACGGCATACCAGTCCGACGTGGGGATGACCGGTCCGCTCCACAGCGTCATCGGGTTCGAGCCGCGGTCCGTCCTGCCGCGCTTCATGAACGGCCTCCCCACCCGCTTCGAGGTGGGGGACGGGCCGGTCGTCTTCAACGCGCTCCTCGTCGACGTCGACCCCGCGACGGGTCGCGCCGTGGCGATCGAGCGGCTGCGCGAGATCCTCGACGAGTGAGCGCTGCCCCGGGCGGGCGATGGTAGAGTCCCGGCTGCGATGATCGAGACCAGGACCCGGCGGGCCCTCCCCGTCCTGAACGACACCCCCGATCCGTCGGACGCGCGCGTCTCCCTGGACGCTCTCGACGGGCGGCTCACGGAGTTCCGACCGGAGGAGGTCCGACGGCCGAGCTTCCACATCTGGACGCTCGGCTGCCAGATGAACAAGAGCGACTCGGAGGAGATGGCCGGCCGCCTGCTGGCCGCCGGATGCCCGGAGGCCGCGAACCTCGAGGACGCGGACCTCCTGGTGATCAACACGTGCGCGATCCGGGAGACCGCCGAGGCGAAGGTGGTCGGGCGGCAAGGCCGGCTCGCCGAGCTGAAGGAACGGAAGCCGACGCTCCGCGTCGTCCTCACCGGCTGCGCCGTGCGCGAGCTGGACCGCGCACGACTCCCGCGGAGATACCCCTCGGTCGACCTCTTCCTGCGGCCCGACGAGGAGCCCGAGATCGCGGAACGGCTGGGCCTCGCGTCCGCCCAGGCCCCGATCGGGATCGCACTCGGTGTCGACTCGGCGCGGACCACCGTCGTGAACCGCACCGTCGTGAGCGCGGCCGACATGCTGCCCGGGACGCGTGCCGAGGTCGTGGCCGCGGGCGCCGTCCGGCGCGCGTCGCCGATCAGCGCGTGGCTCCCGATCGTCTACGGGTGCGACAAGACCTGCACGTACTGCATCGTGCCGTTCACGCGGGGCCCGGAGCGGAGTCGCCCGTTCGACGACATCGTGGACGAGGCACGCGCGCTCGCAGCGGCGGGCTACAGCGAGGTAACCCTGCTCGGGCAGAACGTCAACAGCTACGGCCACGACCTCGGGCCCGAGGAGCGGTTCGCGCATGTCCGCCCGGAGCGGACCACGGGCCGCAGGATCGAGCGCGGCGCTCGACCCGATCTCGCCGAGCTCCTCCGGGCGATCGACGCGCTCGAGGGCCCCGGCGGCTCGCCCGCGATCCCACGCCTCCGGTTCCTCACGTCGCACCCGTGGGACCTCTCCGACCGGCTCATCGACGCCATCGCGAGCGCGCGGTCCGTGTGCGAGCACCTGCACCTGCCGGTCCAATCGGGCGACGACGTCGTCCTCCGGCGCATGGGCCGCCAGTACACGGTCGGGCACTACCTCGACCGCATCCGGGCCCTCCGCGCCGCGGTGCCCGGCATCGCCCTGTCCACGGACGTCATCGTCGGGTTCTGCGGCGAGACCGATGCCCAGTACCGCGCCACGCTCGACCTGCTCGAGGAGGTCCGCTTCGACCAGGTCTTCGCGGCCGCCTTCTCGCCGCGCCCCGGCACGCCGGCGTGGCATCTCCCCGACGACGTGCCGGCGGACGTCAAGCGGGCCCGTCTCAACGGCCTCCTGGCCCTCCAGGAGGGGATCGGCCTCGCGCGCAACCGTGCCTGGCTCGGCCGCTCCGTCGAAGTCCTCGTCGACCAGTCCGCGACGGCCGGCAGTCACGAGCACGAGGATCCCGCGGACGGCCACCGCTCGGACGACTCCGACCCCGTCGCGGTCGCCCCGCCGGCCCACCCGGCGGTCGCCCCG
>JAKAJU010000024.1 GCA_021813655.1 Chloroflexota bacterium
CAGCAGGATCTGGTACCTGCCGGGCGGGACCTTGAGCTGGGCCGTCCGCTTCTCGAGCGGGAACATCGGGTCCGGCGTCCACGGATTCTGGAGGACCGGGACCGGCGCATTCGTCGGCGCTGGCGCACCCGCCGGCCCGGTGGGCCCCTGGGCACCCTGCGGGCCCTCGGGACCGCGCGCCCCGGCGGGACCGGTCGGCCCGGCCACGTTCCACGAGAGCGCGACCTCGCCCTTCTTGCAGGCCGTGGTGCCCGGCGCGTAGCGCATGAGCCCCTTCGTCGAGCCGGACTGCACGACGCACGCGCGGATCGTGGTCGCCGGGACCGCGGCGAGCATCGAGGCGGCACCGTTCCAGACGAGCAGCGCGGCGGCCGCTGAGACGACGGCCACGCGGGTCGTGCGCGCCAGGCCGACGGGGATCGATCGCATCCGGATCCTCCTCCCTGAGCCCCGTCCGGCCGACACGCGATCGATGCGGGGCACCCCCAGCGTACGACGCCGCACGCGGCGGTGCGCGGCTTGACATCCGGGTCCCGACCCGCTACGTTGCGCTTGAGGATTGCACATATGTGCGGGACGTTGCACAAATGTGCAGCAGGAGGAGTGGAACGTGCCGCAGGTGCCGGAGGAGCGCACCACGAGCGACACGCGGCTCATGGTCCGCGTCGCGCTCATGTACTACCGGCTGCACCTCACGCAGGAGCAGATCGGCGAGCGGCTGGGGATCAGCCGCTTCAAGGTCGGCCGCCTCCTCGACCGCGCGGTGCGCGAGTCGATCGTCCAGATCGACATCGTCCACCCCAGCGCCCGGCTCATCGACCTCGAGGACGCGCTCGTGGAGCGCTTCGGCCTGAAGGCCGCCGTCGTCGTCGACGTCCCCGTCGCCGCGACCGACCAGGCCGCACAGGAGCTTACGCGCGAGGCCGTCGCTGCGGGCGCGATGCGCTACCTTGCGGAGATCCGCCCAACGGGCTCGATCGGCGTCTCCTGGGGCCGGACGATGCTCGAGCTCGCCAGGCAGCTCGAGCCCGGCTGGACCACGGCCACGGAGATCGTCCAGCTCAACGGCGCGACATCGCGATCGTCCCTCCCCACCCGCGCCAACGAGATCGCCGAGCGGTTCGGGACGACGACGGGCGCGTCGATCCGGCTCCTCGCCGCCCCGGCGATCGTGGGAAGCGCCGACCTGCGGCAGGCCCTCGAGGATGATCCGGCGGTCGGCGAGACACTCGATGCGGCACGTGCCACCTGCACCGCCGTCTTCGGCCTCGGCATCCTCACGCGTGAGAGCGTCCTCGTCGGATCGGGATACCTGACCGAGAGCGACCTGGCCGAGCTGCACCGGGCCGGCGCCGTGGGCGACGTCGTGGGCCGCTTCCTCCGCCCCGACGGACGGATCGCGAGCGACGAGCTCGACGACCGGACCGTGGGGCTGCCGCTCGCCGAGCTCGGTGGGAAGCAGGTGTCCATGGGCCTCGCCGCCGGGACCGGCCGCGGCCCGATCGCCCTCGCATCCCTGCGCGCGCGGTGCGTGAACGTCCTCGTCGCCGACGAGTCGACGGCCGAGTGGGTGCTCGCACATGGATGAGCTGCTGACCCCGATCCTCGAGGCGGTCGGGATCCGCAAGGAGTTCCCGGGGGTCCTCGCGCTCGACGACGCGAGCCTCGCCGTCCTGCCAGGCGAGGTGCACTGCCTCGTGGGCCAGAACGGCGCGGGGAAGAGCACGCTCGTCAAGGTCATCATGGGCGCGATCTCGCCCGACGCCGGCCAGCTGAAGGTGAACGGCCGGGAAGTCTCCTTCCGGTCCCCGCGCGACAGCCTGCGGGCAGGGATCTCGTGCATCTTCCAGGAGCTCGACCTCGTCCCATCGCTCTCGGTCGCGGAGAACCTCCTCCTCGCGGACCTCCCGGGACGGTACGGCCTGGTGGACGCGTCGAAGCGCGACGCGCACGCGGCGGAGCTTCTGGCGCGCGTCGGCGCCACGTTCTCCCCGCGGACGATCGTCGAGACGCTGTCGGTCGCGGACCGCCAGCTGGTCGCGATCGCGAAGGCGCTCGCCGTGGACGCGCGGATCGTCCTGATGGACGAGCCCTCCGCACCCCTGACGGCGAAGGAGCTCGACCGGCTGTTCGACGTCGTGGCGGAGCTCAAGAGAGCCGGCTGCGGCGTCGTGTACATCAGCCACCGTCTCGAGGAGCTCCACCGCGTGGGGTCGATCGCGACAGTCCTCCGCGACGGCCGGGTCGTGGGCTCCTACCCTCTCCCGACCACCCCGCTGCCGCGGATCGTCGCGGCGATGATCGGCGGCGAGCCCGCCCCGCCCGAGGAGCGGTCGTCGGTCTCCGAGGCGGGACCGGCGATGCTCGCGGTGGATCGGGTCGCCGTCCCGCAGGCGTGCGCCATCGAGAACGTCCGGATCTGGCCGGGCGAGATCGTCGGGATCGCCGGGCTCGTCGGGTCGGGGCGCACGACCTTCCTCCGGGCGCTCTTCGGCGCCGACCGGGCCGACGTGCAGGCCTCGCTCGGCGGGGCTCCGTACCACCCGCGACACCCGAGCGAGGCGATCCGGGTCGGCGTGGGCTTCGTCCCCGAGGACCGGCGCATCCAGGGCCTCATGGTCGATGCCTCGGTCTCCGACAACCTCGTGCTGCCATCGCTCCCCAGCCTGTCGACGCTCGGGCTCGTCCCTCCCGGGCGCGTCGTGGCGTTCGCGAGTCGACTCATCAACGCCCTCCAGATCAAGGTGACGAGCCCGCGCGTGCGCGCGGGGGCGCTCTCCGGCGGGAACCAGCAGCGCGTGGTCCTCGGCAAGTGGATGGGCGGGAGGATCCGTCTTCTTCTTCTCGACGAGCCGACGCGCGGGATCGACGTCGGCGCGAAGGCCGAGCTCTACGGGGAGCTTCGGCGGATCGCGTCCGAGGGCGTCGCGATGCTCGTCGCGAGCAGCGAGCTCGACGAGCTCCTCCCGAACTGCGACCGGATCCTCGTCTTCTTCGCCGGGCGGCTGGTGGACGAGTTCCCGCCGGGCGAGCGCAACAGGACCGCGATCGTGAACGCGATGGTGACGGGACAGACAGTGGCGAGGGCGTCCGCATGACAGCGACTCAGAAGACCATCCCGGGCGAGGCCGCGAAGGCCCCGGTGTGGAGGACGGTCGCGAACCAGTTCCTCTCGCGCCCGCTCATCGTCATCTTCGTCCTGAGCATCGTCGTCGCGTCGCTGATCTCGCCCGCCTTCCTCTCGACGCGCAACGTCTTCAACCTGCTCCAGCAGTCGAGCATCATCGGGATCATCTCGATCGGGATGACCTTCGTCATCCTCGCCGCCGGGATCGACCTCTCGGTCGGGAGCGTCGCGGCGCTCGGCGGGATGATCGTCGCGATCCTCTGCCAGGACCAGTGGCCCGTGGCCCTCGCGATCGTCGCGGCGCTCGCGGCGGGCGCGCTGCTCGGCCTGGCCATGGGATCGATCGTCGCCCTCACGTCCGTCCCGAGCTTCGTCATCACGCTCGGCGGCCTCGTCGCGATCCGCGGGCTGACGCTGCTCCTGACGGACGGCAGGCCCGTCTTCGGCGTGCCGGAGGAGCTCAAGTTCCTCGGCGCCGGGTTCATCGGACCCGTCCCGGTCGTCGGGATCATCTTCATCCTCGTGACGATCGCGGCGGCCGTCTTCCTGAGGCTCACGCGCGCCGGCCGCTACCTCTACGCGGTCGGCGGGAACGCCGACGCCGCCCGACTCTCGGGCGTCCCGGTCATGGCCGTCGTGGCGATGACGTTCGTCGTCTGCTCCACGCTCGCGGCGTTCGGCGGCGTCCTCCTCACCGCGTGGCTCGAGGTGGGCCAGCCCACGGCGTCGGCGGGGGCGGAGCTCACCGCGATCGCCGCGGTCGTCCTCGGCGGCACGAGCCTCTTCGGCGGGAAGGGCGGCGTCTTCGGGACCTTCGTGGCCGTCATCCTCCTGTCGATCCTCTCGAACATCCTCAACCTCGCGGGTGTCTCCCCGTACTTCCAGCAGATCACGACGGGCCTCGTGCTCGTGGGCACGGTCCTCCTCAACTGGTTCATCGCGCGGAGGGCCGCGCCTATGGCCTGAACGCGGCGCCCCACGATCGCTCCCGGGAGTCCGTCCCGCTCCCGCATCGTCCGACCCATCCCCTGCCCCACGAGGAATGCCGTCAGTGATCACGAAGAAGCGCACCGTCGCGATGCTCGCGGTCGTGGCCCTTGCGGTCGCCGCGTGCTCGTCAAGCGGCTCATCCGCCGCCCCGGCCAGCCAAGCCCCCGGCCAGAGCGCGGCCCCGGCCGGCAGCGCTGCCGCCGGCTGCACCCCGATCACCGGGACGAACATCCCGATCGGGTTCGCAGAGGTCACGCTCCAGTCGCCGTTCTACGTCGAGCTCGTCAACGCCGCGAAGGCCGAGGCACAGAAGCTCGGCTACGACATGACCATGCTCGACGCCAACGGTGACGTCGCGAAGCAGAACAAGGACGTCCAGGACCTGATCACGAAGGGGATCAAGGCCCTCATCCTCAACCCGGCGAACCCCGAGGCCGTCCAGCCGAGCATCGACGCAGCCAAGGCCGCCGGCATCAAGGTGGTCACCGTCGACCGGCCCGTGAAGTCGGGCGCCGACGTGCACGTGGGCCGCGACAACGTGAAGATGGGCCAGCTCGTCGGCGAGGAGGCCTCGCGCCTGCTCGCGGACGGCGGCAAGGTCATCGAGATCCAGGGCGACGCGGGCGGCATCGTCATGCAGAACCGCCGCGATGGATTCGAGGGCGCCATCAAGTCCAACCCGAAGATCACGCTCGTCCAGGGCCCGTACGCGGAGTACATCCGCGCCAACGCGGTCAAGGCGATGCAGGACCTCCTGACGGCCAATCCGGACGTCAAGCTCGTCTACTCCCACAACGACGACATGTCCCTCGGAGCCTCGCAGGTCCTCGATTCCGCAGGCGTCAAGGGCGTGTACATCACGGGCGTGGACGGCCTCATGGAGTCCCTCAAGGCGATGAAGGACGGCAAGTACAGCGCGACGTCGCTCAACGACCCGCAGTACCTCGGCCGTCTCACGGTCCAGGCTGCCGACCGGCTCCTGCACTGCCAGGAGACGGCTCCGGTGATCGACGCCGGGACCACCCTCGTGACCCCGGCGAACGTCGACCAGTACCTCGGCGACACACTGTTCGCGAAGTACGAGCCCGAGATCGACTGGGCCACAGGCCAGCCGAAGTAGAGACGGAGATGGAGTCGACCGACGGCGTGATGTGGGCAGCGGTCCTGCACGGCCCCGGCGATCTCCGCGCCGAGCAGGTGCCTCTCCCGGTCGCCGGACCGGGAGAGGCGCTCGTCGAGGTCGCGGCGTGCGGGGTCTGCGGGAGCGACCTCGATCGTGCCCTGAAGAAGGGCTCGCATCGGGTGCCTCTCATCCTGGGCCATGAGTTCTCCGGCCACGTCCGGAAGGTCGGCGCCGGCGTCGATCCATCCTGGATCGGCGCGCTGGTCACCGTCCCCCCGCTCATCCCGTGCCGGGCCTGCGCACCGTGCCTGCGCGGCGAGTTCGGCCTCTGCACGGACTACCGGTACTTCGGGAGCCGGTCCGAGGGTGCGTACGCGTCCTTCGTGACCGTCCCCCACGGCAACCTCGTTCGCGTCCCGGACGCGATGGATCCCCGCCTGGCCGCGATGGCGGATCCGGCGGCGATCGCGCTGCACGCGATCTGGCGCGCCGGCGCCCGGATCGGCGACAGCGTGGCCGTCGCCGGGGCGGGGCCCATCGGGTTGCTGGCTGTCCAGCTCGCGCGCATCCTCGGTGCGTCCGAGGTGGTCGCGCTCGACATCGTCCCGCAGAAGCTGGAGCTCGCCGTGAAGCTCGGCGCGAGCCGGGCGTTCTCGACGGCCGACGAGGCTCTCGCCCATCGCCCGGAAGGCTACGACGTCGTCATCGAGACGACGGGCGTCAACCCGGGCGAGGAATCCGCGGTCCTCCTGGCCGGCCGCCATGGCCGGATCGCCTTCATCGGGATCCCGAACGCGCCCGTGACCTTCTCGGCGCGGGCGTTCGACCGGATCCTGCGCTACGAGCTCGTCCTGACCGGTTCCTGGAACTCGTTCAGCGCGCCCTTCCCCGGCTCGGAGTGGACCACGGTCGTGGACCTCTTCGCCTCGGGGCAGCTGCGTGGGGTCGAGCTCATCACCGACGAGGTGGGCGTGAGGGATGTCCCCGCGCTGCTCCCGAGGCTCGCGGACCGCTCCGAGTACCACCTCAAGGCGCTGGTGTTCCCGAATTGACCGTCTTCCTCGGCATCGACCTCGGCACCACATGTGTCCGCGTCGGCGTCGTCTCCGCCGCGGGCCGGATGCTGGCCGTCGAGGGGACCTCTCTCGAGACCCGCCACGACGGGCCAGGTCGAGCCGAGCAGGACGCCCGATCCTGGTGGCCGGCGGTGTGCGCAGCGGCACGCCGCGCGGTCGCCCGGAGCGGGGTCGCCCCAGAGGAGATCGGGGGGATCGGCCTGTCGGCGACGTCCTCCACGATCGTCCTCCTCGACGTGACGGGCCAGCCTCTCGCCCCGGCCGTCCTGTGGATGGACGTGCGCGCCGCGGAGGAAGCGGCGGCCACCGCCGTCGACCACCCTGTCCTCCGCTACAGCGGAGGCTCGGACGCCGCGGAGTGGCTCGTCCCCAAGGCGATGTGGTTCAGTCGACACGAGCCGGCGACCTGGGGCCGCACCGCGCGGGTGGCAGAGGGCCTCGACTACATCACGTTCCTCCTCACCGGCGAGTGGGTGGGCTCCGTCCTCACCGCCACGTGCAAGTGGAACTACGACCCCCTCGGCGGCGGCCTCCCGCTCGACCTGTACGCGACGCTCGGGATCCCCGACCTCGTCGACAAGCTGCCGGGGCGGATCGAGCCGATGGGGAGCGTCGCCGCGGGCCTGTGCCGTGCCGCGGCCGACGACCTCGGGCTCCTCCCGGGCATCCCCGTCGCCGTCGGCGGTATCGACGCGCACATGGCCGTTCCCGGGACGGGCGCCTTCGGCGATGGGTCGCTCTGCATGATCGGCGGGACCTCCGTCGTCCTCCTCCTCGTCGCCGAGCGGGCGTCGTACGGACCCGGGATCTGGGGTCCCTACCCGGAGGTCTACGGCCCCGGGACGTGGCTGCTGGAGGGCGGCCAGGTATCCGCGGGGTCGATCCTCTCGTGGTACCGCGACTCGCTCGGCGAGACCTCCCACGACAGCCTCGTCGCGGCCGCGACGGCGACGGCTCCCGGGCGGACGGGACTGCTGGCGCTCGACTACTTCCAGGGCAATCGGACGCCCTACCGGGACGCGCGCCTCCGCGGATGCATCCTCGGGCTCGACCTCCACCACGGGCCGGGCCACATCTACCGCGCGCTGGCCGAGAGCGTGGCGTACGGCACGCGGAACGCCGCGGACGCGATCGAGCGGCTCGGCGGCGGGATCCGGGAGGTCGTGGCCTGTGGCGGCATCAGGCGCAACGCCGTCTGGCTCCAGGCGACGGCGGACGTCCTCCAGCGCCCCATCGTCCTGCCCGGAGAGGCCGAGGCGAGCGTCTTCGGGGCCGCCGTGTCCGCTGCAGCCGCGAGCGGGACATACAGGGACCTTCGCGAGGCCGTGTCGGTCATGGTCCGACGCGAGCGCGTCGTGGAACCCGACCCTGCGCTTCGCGACGTGTACGAGGAGGGCTTCGCGCGCTACGCTGCGGCCACCGATGCCCTGACGGGGACGCTCCACCAGCTCGCCAGCGAGGCGGAGCCGGTCGCGGCCACCACCGGAGAGACTCAGCCATGAGCGACGAGACGGGACGGCGCACCGCCATGCCGTCCGAGGACGAGGTCAGGCGGCTGGTGCGCAGCGTCGTCGACGCGGTCGCGCCGTCGGGTACCCGGACGGGTGCGCCGGGCGCGACCCCGGCCGCGGGCTCCCAGGTCAGTGCGGCGCCGGCGGCCGTGCCCGGCACGGTGGCCGCCCCGGGCAGCGTCTCGATCGCGATCGGCGGCGACCACGGCGGCTTCGGCCTCAAGCAGGTGCTGCTGGCCCGGCTCTCAGAGAAGGGCTACGCGGTCACGGACTGCGGCACGCAGGGCACCGATCCGGTGGACTACCCGGACATCGCGCTCGCGGTGGCCCGCCTCGTCGCCGACGGCACGTGCACGTACGGGATCATCATCGACGGCGCCGGGATCGGGTCGTGCATGGCCGCCAACAAGGTGCCCGGGGTGCGGGCCGCCCTCTGCTGCGACATCTCGACGGCGCGCAACAGCCGCGAGCACAACTTCGCGAACGTCCTCACGCTGGGCGCGCGACTGATCGGAGAAGGACTTGCGATGGACATCGTGACCACCTGGCTCGCGACGGCCTGGGGCGAGAGCCGCCATGCCGCGCGCGTCGAGAAGATCACGGCGATCGAGCGCACGTACGCCGTCGCGGTGCGTGAGGGCCGGAACGGATGACGATGCAGGGGATCGACCGGGAGGCCCTGGTCGAGGCGATCACGCGCCAGATCCTCGCCGGGCTCGATCCCGCGAAGGTCGGGGCGGGCGGCGGCTGTGCGACGTGCACGCGGTCGTGCGCGGCCGGCTGCCCGGACAAGGTCCGCGACGTCGTCGCCGGCGGCGCGACGCGGGTGGAGTACCACGGGCCCGGCGACGACGTCCCCGGCGACCTGGCGCGCTTCATCGATCACACGCTCCTCAAGCCCGACGCCACCACCGACCAGATCGACACGCTCTGCCGCGAGGCCCGGGAGCACCGCTTCGCGGCAGTCTGCATCAACCCCACGTGGGTGAAGCGGGCGGCCGAGCAGCTCCGCGGGACCGGAGTCGCGGTCGCGTCGGTCATCGGCTTCCCGTTCGGTGCCGGGACGACCGCCGTGAAGGCCATGGAAACGCGCCAGGCGGTCCGCGATGGTGCTCGTGAGATCGACATGGTCATCAACATCGGCGCCCTCAAGAGCGGGATGTACGACACGGTCCGCGACGACATCGCGGCGGTGTCGGACGCCTGCCACGAGGGCGGGGCCATCAACAAGGTGATCATCGAGACGGCGCTCCTCACCGACGAGGAGAAGGTCATCGCCTGCAGGCTCGCGCTCAAGGCGAAGGCCGATTACGTCAAGACGTCCACCGGGTACGCCTCGGGCGGCGCGACCGTCTACGACGTCGCGCTCATGCGCGAGGCGGTGGGCCCGAAGATGGGCGTGAAGGCGGCCGGTGGCATCCGCACCGCCGAGGACGTGACCGAGATGATCGCCGCCGGGGCCACCCGGATCGGCGCATCCGCCGGCGTGAAGATCGTGACCGGAGAGAGGGGTCCGCGTGAGCAATATTGAGCTGCGTGCATACGCCTTCCTGGACAGCCTCCAGGCACAGTACGCGGCGTTCCTCGGCACGGTCGCGCAGGGCTTCCTGCCCCTGCCAGGGGACGCATCGCTCTACGTCGAGGTCGCGCCGGGGATCGAGATCAACCGGCTGACGGACATCGCCCTGAAGTCGACGAACGTCAAGCCGGGGATGCAGATCATCGAGCGGTACTTCGGCCTGCTCGAGATCCACTCGCCGTCCCAGGCGGAGGTCCGCGCCGCCGGCGCGGCCATCCTTCGCGAGATCGGCGTCGAGGAGACCGCCCGGATCAAGCCGCGCGTGCTCTCGAGCCAGATCATCCGCCGGATCGACGACCACCAGGCGCAGCTGATCAACCGGACGCGCCACGGCCAGATGCTCATGGGCGGCCAGACGCTCTACGTGCTGGAGATGGAGCCGGCGGCCTACGCGGCCCTCGCCGCGAACGAGGCCGAGAAGGCGGCACGGATCAACATCCTCGAGGTGCGCTCCTTCGGTTCGATGGGCCGGGTGTACCTCGGTGGGGAGGAACGAGACATCGACGTCGGCTGGCGCGCAGCGCTCGCAGCGATCGAGGGGCTCGACGGGCGCGAGCCCGGCAAGTAGGCGACCGCGGGGTCGAAGAGACCGGCGGGGCCGCGCGGCTCGCGCCGAGAACGGGAGATGAGATCCGATGGCTGACGCTCTTGGGATGATCGAGGCCCGCGGGTTCGCCGCGATGGTCGAGGCCGCCGACGCGATGGTGAAGGCCGCGAAGGTCGAGCTCGTCGGCTACGAGAAGACCGGCGGCGGGTACGTGACCGCGGTCGTCCGCGGCGACGTCGCGGCGGTGAAGGCGGCGGTCGAGGCCGGCGCCCGGAACGCCTCGAAGGTCGGCGAGGTCGTCGCGACCCACGTCATCGCCCGGCCGCACACGAACATCGATACCGTCCTTCCGCTCGGTCGGGCCGACGAGGCTCGCGCCGAGACCGGCGGCAAGTAGACCCGAAGGGAGGCGCGGCGCCCGGCGCCGCGCCTCCGCCCCGATCGGAGGGGACATGCTCCTGGGACGTGTCGTCGGGACTGTCGTCGCGACGCGCAAGGAACCGCAGATCGAGGGCTGGTCGCTGCTCCTCGTCCGGCAGATCGACGCGGAGAACCGCGACGCCGCCGGCTACGTGGTGGCCGTGGACGCCGTCGGTGCCGGGGTGGGCGAGGTGGTGCTCTACGCCTCCGGCAGCTCTGCACGCCAGACGGAGACCACCCGCGACCGCCCGTGCGACGCGGTGATCATGGCCATCGTCGACACCTGGGAGATCGGCGGCACCGAGGTCTTCCGCAAGTGACCCGGCCGGTCGGCCGTGCCTCCGCCGCACGGCCGACCGCGACAGCGGGTCTCGAGGAGCCATGAGCGACCTGGACGAGCGCGAGATCTCCGAGATCATCGAGCGGGTGCGCGGCCGCATGGCGGGCGCCCCCGCGTCGCGGCCCGGGGCGGCGCTGCGCGCCGACGCCGAGCTGGCGAACGCCGCCGATTTCGGTGACGGGATCCATCCCACGATCGACGCAGCGGTCGCCGCGGCGTCCGTCGCGTTCCGCGAGTACCGGGGGCTCGGCCTGAAGGCGCGCTACGCCATCGTCGAGGCGATCCGGTCGGCCGGCGTCGGCAACGCCGAGAGCCTCGCGGCACTGGCGCATCGCGAGACCGGCCTCGGCCGGTTCGCCGACAAGATCGCGAAGAACCGGCTCGTCTCCACGAAGGCCCCCGGGCCCGAGGATCTCGAGGTGGAGGCGGTGACCGGCGACCGCGGCATGATGGTCACCGAGTTCGCGCCGTACGGGGTCGTCGCGTCGATCACCCCGGTGACGAACCCGACGTCCACGGTCATCAACAACACGATCAGCATCGTGTCGGCAGGCAACGCGGTCGTCTTCAACGCGCACCCCGGCGCGAAGAAGTGCTCCGCCGAGACGATCCGGGTCCTCAATCGCGCGATCTTCGCCGCAGGCGGCCCGCCGAACCTCGCGACCGGCGTCGCGGCGCCGACGATCGAGAGCGCGCGCGGTCTCATGGCGCATCCGGACGTGCGGCTCCTCCTCGTGACCGGCGGCCCGGGCGTCGTGCGCGAGGCGCTCCGGACGGACAAGAAGGCGATCACGGCCGGGCCGGGCAACCCGCCCGCGGTGGTGGACCAGACCGCAGACGTGGAGCAAGCCGCGCGCGACATCGTCCGCGGCGCCTCGTTCGACAACAACATCGTCTGCGTCGACGAGAAGACCGCGATCGTGGTCGACTCGGTCGCGGACCGCCTCATCCGCGCGATGGTCGGGGCCGGCGCGTACCACCTGAAGGAGCACGAGCTCCGGAAGGTCGAGAGGGTGATCTTCACGCAGCTCGGCGAGCCCGGAAAGCACGGCGTCATGAACCCTGCATGGATCGGGAAGGACGCGTCCCGGATCCTTGCGGAGATCGGCGTCCGGCCGGATCGCGAGCCGACCCTGCTCATCACCGACGTCCCGCGCGACCACAGCCTCGTGTGGACCGAGCAGATGGTGCCGGTCCTCCCGGTCGTCCGCGTGAGCACGGTGGACCAGGCGATCGACCTGGCGGTCCGATCGGAGCACGGCTACCGTCACACGGCGTCGATCCACTCGACCAACGTGTCCACGATCACGCGGATGGCGCAGGCGATGGACTGCAGCATCTTCGTGACGAACGGACCGAACATCTCCGGTCTCGGCGAGGGCGGCGAGGGATTCTGCTCGTTCTCGATCGCGAGTCCCACGGGCGACGGGCTCACCCGCCCGCGGACGTTCTCGCGCGAGCGGCGGATCACCGTCGTCGGCGCGCTGAGGATCATCTGATGGCCCACGCCTCCGGGCTCGAGCCGGCCATCGCGCTCCTCGAGCTCGATTCCATCGCGGTCGGCATCGTCGCGGGCGACGCGATGGCGAAGCGCGCCCCGATCGACGTCCTCCATGCGGGAACGGTCCACCCCGGGCGATACCTCGTCCTCGTGGGCGGCGCGGTCGCCGACGTGGAGGAGGCGCTCGCCGTGGGATGCGAGGCGGGCGAGGGCTCCATCCTCGACGCCGTCCTCCTGCCGGCCGTGGACCCGCAGGTCGTGGCCGGCCTCCGCGGCGCTCGCCGGGAGGGCACGGGCGAGGCGCTGGGCGTGATCGAGACGACGACCGTCGCATCGATCATCGACGCCGCGGACGCCGGCGTGAAGGGTGCGCGCGTCCGCCTCCTCGAGCTCCGGGTCGCGGACGACCTCGGCGGAAAGGCCTACGTGCTGTTCGACGGCGCGGTGTCGGACGTGGAGGCTGCCGTGGAGCACGGCCTCGAGCGGATCGCGGACTCGGGTCGGACCGCCGGCCGCGTCACCGGTCGGGTCGTGGCACAGCTGCACGCGTCCATGCGGGCGAACCTCGAGAGCGACGCCCGCTTTGCCGCTCACGTCCGCGGAGAGGGCTGAGGCGATGCAGCTCGGCAGGGTCGTGGGCACCGTCGTCGCGACGGTGAAGACTCCTGGGCTGGAGGGCGTGAAGCTCCTCATCGTCCAGCCGCTCGACCGCCGGCAGCGGCCCGTCGGCGGGACGATCGTCGCCGCGGACGCCGTGCACATGGCGGGCCCGGGCGAGCTCGTCTACGTCGTCGCGGCGCGGGAGGCTGCGGAGGCGATGCCCGACCCGTTCGTCCCGGTGGACCACGCGATCGTGGGGATCGTCGACGCGGTCTCGGAGATCCGGGAGGCGGGAGCATGAAGCTCGCCCGCGTCGTGGGAACCGTCGTCTCCACGATCAACGCTCCGATCTTCGACGACCGGACGCTCCTGGTGTGCGACCTCCTGGGCCCGCGTGGCGAGAGCGCCGGCGGCTACATGATCGCCGTGGACACCGTGGGCGCCGGTGCGGGCGAGACGGTGCTCCTCATCGACGAAGGGAGCTCAGCACGGCAGATCCTCGGCGTCACGAAGGGCCCCGTTCGGACGCTCGTCGTCGGCATCGTCGACGCCGTCTCGCTCGTCGAGGCCGACGACGGCGGGGGGTCCGGGGCTGCCGCCCCCGCCACAGCTGCCGGTGCCGCGTCGGGGACCGTCGCCGCCGGGACT
>JAKAJU010000168.1 GCA_021813655.1 Chloroflexota bacterium
CCCGTCGTGCCAGCCGTGGCGGCGCCGGAACCGCCCGCCGCTCCTGCCCTGGTGCCCGCCGCGCCCGTCGTGCCAGCCGTGGCGGTGGACACGGCGGCGGAGCTCATCGCGCCCGCCCGGCACACGGAAGGGGCGGTACCGCCTCTCCCGCCCGCGTCAGCCTCCACGGATCGACGACAGACGATCCGCCCCGAGCCCATCCCGCCGGCGCCGCCAGCCGACGCGCGCCGGGCGTCCCGAGCGCCGCGCACCGCCCGGGGGAGGCGCGACGAGGGGCTCCTGCTCGATCCGGCCGGCCTCCGGATCCGGCTCGTCCGCGACGCGGCGGCGGCGCTCTGCGTCATCGCGGCGGCCATCCTCGTGGGCTCGACTCTGGCGCCACCGCCACCGAGAGGCGCTGTCCTCTCCGCGACCGGTGTCCCCGGTGGGGCAGCCGGCGCCCCCGACGATGTCCCCGGACCTCGGGGCGTACCCGCTCCAGGCGCTTCCTCCGGCGGGACGGGCGGCTCGCGAGCCACCCCGACCCCGTCCCCCTCACCAACGCCTTCGTCCGATGCGGGAGCGACCGCGGGTGGCCGATTGGCGCCGTGAGCCGCGCCGTGCCGCCGCCGGCCAGCATCGCGGTAGCTGCGCGTGCCTGCCGGTCCAGGTCGCGACCGACCCTGTGACCCGGCGCCGCGCGGCCGGCCGCGGCACGCGCGTGCCCTCTCCGTCGACGGGTTCGGCCTCGCGGACGCGCGGACCGCTCGCCCGATGCCCACGGGCCACGCCGAACGACCTTTGCTATACTCCCCCGGCCGTGCCCACGCGCCCATGAACGGACTCGGTCGAGCCGCCGCGTACTTCGCGCTGTTCTCTGAGATCGGACTCATCCTGCTGGTCACGGTCCTGGCGGGTGTCCTTGGGGGCTACTGGGTCGATCAGCAGCTCGGCACTTTGCCGATCTTCGTCCTCATCGGACTCCTCATCGGGCTCGTGGCCGGAGCCCTCGCGATGTACCGGATCATCTCCCGGTTCCTCGCGCGATACGAAGACTGACGGTCCGCGGCGGTGGGACGACCGCCCGGCGCGCGGGAGAGAGCGTGACGAGCGATCCTCAGGTACGGGGCGACGAAGCGGCTGGGACGGCGGCGAAGGCGAGGTCCTCGCGCCGGCCGATGCGGCTGCTCCTCGTCGTCATCGTCAGCGCGATCCTCCTTGACATCGGCGCCTTCCTCCTCGTGCCCCCGTCCCGCCGGGCGAGCCGGGCGCGGAGTGCGCCTATCCCGTCTGCTTCATCAACGGGAACCTCGAGTTCCCGCCCCCGGCGGTGATCTGGGATGCCGACCCGGGCAATCCCATGCCGTCGGGCTCGCTCTCCGTGGGGTTCCACGTGAGCATCACGAACACGCTGCTGACGATGTGGATCGTCGAGCTCGTGCTCCTCGTGCTGGCCATCGGGGCCACGCGCCGGATGCGCGACCTCCCGACGCGCCTCCAGAACCTCGTCGAGTGGGCGTTCGAGAGCCTCCAGAACTTCGCGATCTCCAACGGCGGGACCGCGGCGGTGCGCCACGTGCCGATCTTCGCGGCGTTCTTCCTGTTCATCCTTCTGTGCAACTGGAGCGGGCTTGTGCCGCCGGTCGGCAAGATCGAGCTCCTCCGCGCGCCCACGAGCGACGTCAACGTGACGATCGGCCTCGCCCTCGTCGCCTTCGGATACTTCGAGCTCCAGGGCTTCCGGGCGCATGGCATCGGCTACCTGTCGAAGTTCTTCCCCTTCTACGAGTTCAGGCAGGGCGTCGGGGCCGGGCTCATCGCCATGTTCGTCGGCCTCGTGGAGCTGATGCTCGAGTTCGTGAAGCCCGTCACGCTGGCGATGCGACTCTTCGGCAACATCTACGGGGGCGAGGTGGCCCTCGCGGTCATGACCGCCCTGACGCTCGCGGTCGTGCCCGTGGCGATCTTCAGCCTCGAGGTGATGCTCAACTTCGTCCAGGCACTGATCTTCAGCACGCTCACGCTCATGTTCACGCTCGTCGCGATCGAGTCCCACCACGAGGAGGGAGAGCTCGGCGAGGAGGGCGTGGAGGCTGTCGAGGACGTGCGGGTCGCCGAGCACGGCACCCCGTCGTCCGCGGCGGCCTGAGACCTGCCGCACCGGCGGCGCCATCACATCGGTCATCCACCCGGGATCGTCCCGGGGAGACAGGAGGGATACCCGACATGGAGCACCTCGGCGCTGGGCTTGCAGCCCTCGGCGTCCTCGGCCCCGGCATCGGCATCGGCATCCTCGCCGGCATGTCGAGCGCCGCGATCGGCCGGAACCCCGATGCCGCCGCGCAGATCCGCGGCCTCGCGATCATCCTCGCCGCCTTCGCCGAAGGCCTCGGCGTGCTCGCGATCGTGGTCGGCCTCCTCGCGATCTTCATCAAGTAGCGCGGACGCCCGGGAGAGCCAGCGGTGGACCTCTACGCGGTCGCGACCGGCACCGCGCACGCGGCGGACCTGCTGACGGCGGAGACGGCGGCAGGCGGGTTCACGATCAACCTGTTCTGGGTGATCGTGAGCGCCGTCAACTTCATCGTCTTCCTCGCCCTCATCTGGCTGTTCGCGTTCAAGCCCCTCGGGGGCATGCTCGAGTCGCGCAGGCAGCGCATCGCGCAGGGCCTGCGGGACGCGGAGACTGCGCGGCGCGATCGCGAGCTCGCCGAGAGCGAGCGCCTCGCGGCGCTCAACGAGGCTCGGCGGGAGGCCAACGAGATCATCGCCCGAGCCCAGAAGGTCGCCCAGGAGCAGCGCGACGCGGACATCGCTGCCGCTCGCGCCGACATCGACCGGATGCGCCAGCGCGCGACCGCCGATATCGACGCCGAGAAGCAGCGGGCCATCGCCGACCTGCGGTCGGAGGTCGCCGACCTCGCGCTCGCGGCTGCCGGGCGCGTCGTGGGCGAGGAGATGACGGGGGACCGGCAACGCCGTCTCGTGGACGAGTTCCTCCGCGCGAAGGCCGGACCGGAGTCCAGGAACTAGGCCATGGCAGGACCCACCACGGCGGCACGGCGATACGCCGAGGCGGTCTTCTCCCTCGCGAAGGAGGAGGACGCCCTCGACCGCTGGGCGGCCGACCTCGCGACTGCGGCGGACGTCGTCTCGACGCCCGAGGCGGCGCGGTTCGTCCGCGATCCGGCCGTCCCGCGCCAGGCCCGCCGCAACGTCATCTCGGGCCTCCTCGGGCCGCGCGTCTCACCGTCGGTCGTGAAGCTCGTGCTGCTGCTCTCCGAGCGCGGCAGGGTGGATGCCGTGCCGGCCGTCGTGGCCGAGTACCGGCGTCTGCTCAACCGCGAGCGGGGGATCGTCGAGGCCCGCGTCACGAGCGCCGCGCCCCTCGAGCCCGGGCAGGTCGATGCCCTCCGTGGGCGGATCGCAGGGGTCGCGGGCGGTACGGTCGAACTGACCACGGAGGTGGACCCCGCCCTCATCGGCGGGCTGACCGTCCGGGTTGGCGACACACTCATCGATGCGAGCGTCCGGGGCCGGCTCGAGCGGCTCCGCGAGCGCCTCACGGAGGGCGCGCGCTAGCGCGCAGGACCGGCGCCCCCCGGCGCGCCCGCAGCGGCCGACCAGGGCCACAACGGAGAAGCGATGGCCATCCGATCCGACGAGATCATCAGCATCATCAAGTCACAGATCGCCGGGTTCGACGGCGCGGCCGAGACCCGGAACGTCGGCACCGTGGTCGAGGTCGGCGACGGCATCGCCCAGGTCTATGGCCTGGCGGACGCCATGTCCTCGGAGCTGCTCGAGTTCCCCGGCGGCGTCATGGGCATGGCGCTCAACCTCGAGGAGGAGACCGTCGGCGCGGTGATCCTCGGCGACGACACCGGGATCAAGGAAGGCGACATCGTCAAGACCACCGGCGCGGTCGTCGAGGTCCCGGTCGGCCAGGCGCTCGTGGGCCGCGTCGTCGATCCACTCGGCCGGCCGCTGGACGACAAGGGCCCAATCGCGGCGACGAGGACCCGTCCGGTCGAGCGGATCGCCCCCGGCGTCATCGTCCGCAAGGGGGTGGACACGCCGGTCCAGACGGGCATCAAGGCGATCGATGCGCTCATCCCGATCGGGCGCGGCCAGCGCGAGCTCATCATCGGCGACCGCCAGACCGGGAAGACCGCGATCGCGGTCGACACGATCATCAACCAGAAGGGCCAGAACCTCGTCTGCATCTACGTCGCCATCGGTCAGAAGCTTTCGACGGTCGCCAAGACGGTCGCGGTCCTCGAGCAGCACGGGGCGATGGACCACACGATCGTCGTCGTCGCCGGGGCCGAGGATCCCGCGCCGCTCCAGTACCTCGCCCCGTACGCCGGCGTGGCGATGGGCGAGGAGGTCATGGAGAACGGCATCGAGCTCGACGGTCGGCTCGTGAAGGACGCACTGTGCGTCTACGACGACCTCTCGAAGCACGCGTGGGCGTACCGGGAGATGTCCCTCCTCCTGCGCCGCCCACCGGGCCGCGAGGCGTACCCGGGCGACGTCTTCTACCTCCACAGCCGCCTCCTCGAGCGCGCTGCGCGGATGAGCGAGGCCAACGGCGGCGGCTCGCTGACGGCCCTGCCGATCATCGAGACGCAGGCGGGCGACGTCTCCGCGTACATCCCGACGAACGTCATCTCGATCACGGACGGCCAGATCTTCCTCGAGACCGACCTCTTCAACGCCGGCCAGCGGCCCGCGCTCAACATCGGCATCTCCGTGAGCCGCGTGGGGTCCGCCGCGCAGACCAAGGCGATGCGGAAGGTCGCCGGCCCGCTCAAGCTCGACCTCGCCCAGTACCGCGCCCTCGCAGCGTTCGCGCAGTTCGCGTCCGACCTGGACAAGGCCACGCGGGACCAGCTCACCCGCGGCGAGAAGCTCTCCGAGGTCATCAAGCAGCCGCAGTACCAGCCTCTCTCGGTCGAGAAGCAGGTCGCGATCCTGTTCGTGGCGACCACCGGCAAGCTCGACGACGTCCCCACCCCGCGCGTCCGCGAGTTCGAGGCGGCGTTCTACCGGTTCCTCGAGACCGAGCGGCCGAAGGCCCTCGAGGAGCTGCGTGCGACGAAGACCCTCACCGACGAGATCGCGTCGGCCCTCTCCGAGGCCGTGGACGCGTTCCGCCAGGGCTTCCTCGCGTAGGCGCGGGCGGACGGGTCGGGGCAACTAGCGACGATGGCGAGCCAGCGCGACATCCGACGGCGGATCGGCGCCGTCCGGAACATCAAGCAGATCACCCGCGCGATGCAGTTCGTCGCCGCGTCGAAGCTCAAGCGCGCGCAGGACGCCACGCTGGCCGCGCGTCCCTACAGCGACAAGATCGACGAGGTCATCGCCGACCTCGCGCAGGTCCTCTCCGGCGAGGACCACCCGCTGTTCAGGAAGCCGGCCGACGGGAAGCGCCTCATCGTCTTCATCACGACGGACCGCGGTCTCGCCGGGCCACTCAACACGAACGCGATCCGCTTCGCGCTCCGCGAGATCGTGGAGCACAGCGAGAACGGCGGCGAGCTCTCGCTCGTCACGGTCGGCCGGAAGGGCCGGGACGCGATGCGTCGCGCCAGGCTCCCGGTGGAGGCGCACTTCTCCGGGTTCGGCGACCGCCCCACCTTCGCCGACGTCACGGCGCTCGCGCGCCTCGTCACCGACGACTTCCTCGCGGGCACGTACAACCGCGTGGACATCATCTACACCCGGTTCGTGAGCACGCTCGTCCAGCGGCCCACGATGGACAGGCTGCTCCCGATGGAGCCGCACGAGGACACGGTCGGGATCCCCGGCAACCAGTTCATCTTCGAGCCGGGCCCGTCGGCCGTGCTCCAGCAGCTCCTCCCGCGCTACATCGCCACGCGCATCTACCAGGCCGTGCTCGAGAACACCGCGAGCGAGTGGTCCAGCAAGATGATCGCGATGAAGAACGCGACGGAGAGCGCCGAGGACCTCATCGACGACCTCACGCTCTCGTACAACAAGGTCCGCCAGGCCAACATCACCCGCGAGATGATCGAGATCGCGTCCGGCGCGAACGCGCGCTGAGACGAACGACGGAGGCATGACGACGCAGATGGCGACAGCCGCTCCCGCGACCGGCCGGGTGATCAGGATCACCGGCCCGGTCGTGGACATCGAGTTCCCTGCCGGCCAGCTGCCGGCGATCTACAACGCCGTCGAGATCGAGCGCGGTGCGGACGCCGCCCCCCTCGTCTGCGAGGTCCAGCAGCACCTCGGCAACGACTGGGTGCGCGCCGTCGCCATGACGACGACCGACGGCCTCGCCCGCGGCGTCGCTGCGAAGGACACCGGCGCGCCGATCCGCGTCCCGGTCGGCGAGGCCACCCTCGGGCGCGTGTTCGACGTCCTCGGCAAGGCGATCGACGAGAAGGGCGAGGTCGCGGCGACCGAGTACCTCCCGATCCACCGGGCGGCGCCGGCGTTCGACCAGCAGACGACGGAGACCGAGGTCTTCGAGACGGGCATCAAGGTCATCGACCTGGTGTGCCCGTTCGCCAAGGGCGGCAAGATCGGCATCTTCGGCGGGGCGGGCGTCGGCAAGACGGTCGTCATCCAGGAACTCATCCGCAACGTCGCCCAGGAGCACGCGGGCTACTCCGTCTTCGCGGGCGTGGGCGAGCGCTCCCGCGAGGGCAATGACCTGATCAAGGAGATGACCGATTCGGGCGTCATCGCCAAGACCGCGTTCGTCTTCGGTCAGATGAACGAGCCGCCCGGCGCGCGCCTCCGCGTGGGCCTCACCGGCGTCACGATGGCCGAGTACTTCCGCGACGCGGAGGGCCGTGACGTCCTCCTCTTCATCGACAACATCTTCCGCTTCACGCAAGCGGGCTCCGAGGTCTCCGCGCTCCTCGGCCGGATGCCGTCGGCGGTCGGCTACCAGCCGAACCTCGCCACCGAGATGGCCGCGCTCCAGGAGCGGATCACGTCCACGAAGAAGGGCTCGATCACGAGCCTCCAGGCGGTCTTCGTCCCCGCCGACGACTACACGGATCCGGCGCCGGCCACGACCTTCGCCCATCTCGATGCGACGATCCGCCTCGAGCGCTGGATCACGGAGCTCGGCATCTACCCGGCCGTGGACCCGCTCACGTCCACGTCGCGGATCCTCGACCCGCTCGTCGTCGGCCAGGAGCACTACGAGGTGGCGCGCGAGACGCAGCGCGTCCTCCAGCGCTACCGCGACCTCCAGGACATCATCGCGATCCTCGGCATCGACGAGCTCTCCGAGGAGGACAAGTCGACCGTGGCGCGGGCGCGCCGGCTCCAGCGCTTCATGAGCCAGCCGTTCTTCGTCGCCGAGGTCTTCACCGGGCGCCCGGGCACGTACGTCCCGATCAAGGACACGGTCGCCTCGTTCCGCGAGATCCTCGAGGGCAGGACCGACACGCTCCCGGAGCAGGCGTTCTACCTCGCCGGCACCGTCGACGAGGTCCGCGAGAACGCCGCGAGGCTCGGGGCGTAGGCGCGCGTCATGTCGCTCCTGCTGGAGATCGTCACGCCGGAGAAGCTGGCCTATCGCGACCAGGTGGACGAGGTCGTCGTCCCCGGCATCGACGGCCAGCTCGGCATCCTGCCGCACCACGCGCCGCTGCTCACCGTCCTCGGCGTCGGCGAGCTGCGGATCCGCAAGGGCCCGGAGGACGAGTACTTCGCGATCGTCGGCGGGTTCCTCCAGGTGCGGCCGGACAAGGTCGTGGTCATGGCCGAGACCGCCGACATGGCGTCCGAGATCGATCTCGAACGGGCCCAGCAGGCCCGTCGAGACGCCGAGGCGGCGCTCTCGTCCGCGTACGTCGAACCGGCCGACATGGCGAACGCCCGGGCGGCGCTCGAGCGCGCACTGCTCCGCATCCGCGTCGCCGAGCGCAGGCATCACGAGGGCCCGCGTCACCGCGCCTGACGCGGCCGACGACGGGGGACCCCACAGGAGACACGGGAAGGACGACCGTGGCCGACGCGCGCCCGTTCCACTGGGAGTACACGCCGCCGCCCGTCACCCACGAGATCTTCCGCGTGGAGGGCGGCCTGGCCCTGCGCGGCACCGTCCCGATCAGCGGCGCGAAGAACGCGGCTCTCAAGATGATGGCCGCGGCGACGCTCACGGGCGAGCGCTGCCGGCTCACGAACGTCCCAGAGATCGAGGACGTCAGCGTCATGGCGGAGACGCTCCGCGACCTCGGCGTCGTGGTCGACCACCCCGCGCCCAACACGTACGAGATCGCGTCGGGGGACGTTGACTGGCTCTTCGTCCCCCTCGAGGCCGCGGCGAAGATGCGATCGTCGTTCATCCTCCTCGGGCCGATCCTCGCGCGGTTCGGCCGCGTCATCATCAGCAACCCCGGCGGTGACCGGATCGGTCGCCGGCCCGTGGACCTCCACGTGGACGCGATGCGCGCGCTCGGCGCCGAGATCGAGTACCGCAACGGGTACTACTTCGCGAAGGCGCCGGGACGGCTGCGCGGCGGCCTGGTCGAGTTCCCGTTCGTCACGGTCATGGGCACGGAGAACGCGATGCTCGCGGCCACGCTCGCCGAGGGCCACACGACGATCCGGCCTGCCGCCCGCGAGCCGGAGATCGACGACCTCATCGAGATGCTCCGCACGATGGGCGCGGAAGTGGAGCGCACCGCGCCCGATGTCATCGAGGTCGAGGGCCGACGGCGGCTGCGCGGCGCCGACCATCGCGTGATCCCGGACCGCATCGAGGCGGGGACGTTCGTCGTGGCGGCGGCGATCACGGGCGGCCAGGTCGCCGTGGAGGGCGTCGACTGCGACCATCTCGGCGCATTCCTCGAGGTGATCACGCGGATGGGTGTCTCCGTGGCGTGCGCGAGGGACAGGATCGAGGTGCGCGGGGCCGCCCTCGGGAGCGGGGCGTACGCGGCCGCCGACATCACGACCGCCCCGTACCCGGGGTTCGCCACAGACCTCCAGCCGCCGACGGGGGTGCTCCTCTCCCAGGCGACCGGCACGAGCCGGATCGACGAGACCATCTACGAGGATCGCCTCGAATGGCTGTCCGGGCTCGCCCGGATGGGTGCGACGGTCCGCATCCTCGACCGCCACCGCGCCGAGATCGACGGACCCGCCCGCCTCGTCGGGCGCGAGCTCGAGATCGGAGACCTGCGGGCCGGAGCGTCGATCATCCTCGCCGCTCTCGCCGCGGACGGGACGTCCGTCATCCGCGGCGCGCACCACGTCAAGCGGGGGTATGAGAACATCGAGCGCAAGTTCCTCGATCTCGGCGCGCGGATCGAGCGACTCCCTGAGGAGACCGTCACCCACGCATGAAGATCGGCATCGACCTCGGCACCGCGAACGTGCTCGTCTACGTGAAGGGCAAGGGTGTCGTCATCCAGGAGCCCTCGGTCGTCGCAGTGAGCGAGGACAACCGCATCGTCGCCGTGGGCGAGGAGGCGCGGGAGATGATCGGCCGGACGCCCGGCAGCATCTCCGCGATCCGGCCGATGAAGGACGGCGTCATCGCCGACTACGTCATCACCGAGGCCATGCTCAGGTACTTCATCGGGCGGGCGACGAAGGGCTCGTTCAGCCTGACGAAGCCCGAGGTGATGATCAGCGTCCCCGCCGGCGTGACGAGCGTCGAGAAGCGCGCCGTGCGCGACGCCGCGCTCAAGGCCGGCGCGCGCGAGGCCTACCTCATCGAGGAGCCCCTGGCTGCGGCGATCGGCGCGAGCGTCCCGATCAGCAGCCCGTCCGGCAACATGATCATCGACATCGGGGGCGGGACGTCGGAGATCGCGGTGATCAGCCTCGGCGGGATCGTCGTGAGCCAGAGCCTGCGGATCGGCGGCAACCGCTTCGACGAGTCGATCGCGAGCTACATCCGGAAGAAGTACAACCTCATGATCGGCGAGCGGACGGCCGAGGAGGTCAAGATCCAGATCGGGACCGCGATCCCGCTCGAGCGCGAGCTCCAGATGGACGTCCGCGGGCGCGATCTCATCGCCGGCCTCCCGCGCACGATCCCGATCACGAGCTCGGAGGTGATGGAGGCGATCGAGCTCCCCCTCCAGTCGGTCGTCACCGCGGTCCGGCAGGTGCTCGAGCAGACCCCGCCCGAGCTCTCGAGCGACATCATCGACAAGGGGATGGTGATGTCCGGCGGCGGCGCCCTCCTGCGCAACTTCGACCGCCTCCTCACCCAGGTGACCGGCGTGCCGTGCCACGTCGCGGAGAACCCGCTCAACTGCGTCGCGATGGGCACCGGCCTCGCGCTCGAGCACTTCGACTTCTTCAAGAAGTCGCTGGTACAGCAGGTCTGAGATCGCCACCGTGTCGGGCCCGGGCCGAGCCTTCGTCGACCTGCACTGTCACACCCGCGCGAGCTTCGATTCGCTGTCCGACCCGGTGGACGTCGCGCTCACGGCGCGCAGGCGCGGGCTCACGCATCTCGCGATCACCGACCACGACACGATCGACGGTGCCCTGCGCGCCCGCGACGCGCGGGTCGACGGGCTCGCGATCATCGTGGGCGAGGAGGTGAAGACCGCGGCGGGCGACCTCATCTGCCTCTTCCTCGAGCGCGCGATCCCTCCCGGCATGCGCGTGGCAGAGACGATCGCGGCGGTCCGCGAGCAAGGTGGCCTGGTCGGGATCCCGCATCCGTTCGACGGCCACCGCAGCTCCCTGCTCCGCGACGAGGGGTTGGCCTCGCTCGCCGGCCTGGTGGACTGGGTCGAGACGCACAACGCACGCGTCATGTTCGGCGAGGGGAACGAGAAGGCGGCCGCGTTCGCGAGGGAGCACGGTCTCCCGGGCGTCTCCGTCTCGGACGCGCACACGGTCATCGAGGTGGGCGTCGCGTCCACCGTCGTCGACGGGGATCCGTCCACGCCGGCCGGCCTCCTCGCCGCCCTGCCGGGCGCGCAGCTCGCGACGGGACGGGCCACGTACTTCGTCCGGCTCGTGACACCGGTCGCGAAGCTCGTCCAGCGGGCGCGCGGCGTCAGGCGCGTCCCGCCCGTGGACGTCGCCGGGCGAGAGGACGCGTCGTGACGGACGAGCGCGGTCGGCTCGACGGCGCCGCCCCGGCCTCTGGCGCCGCCCCGGCCCACGACGACCCGCCGGGCGGCGACGAACCGCTCGAGAGCCCCCTCCACCTCGAGGAGGAGCTCTTCGAGGCCCCTGCTCAGCTCGAGCGGGAGGTCACGTCCGACCAGGTCTCGCTCACGCGCAGGCTCCGGCAACCGCGGACGATCATCTCGCTGATCCTCCCGGTCGTCCTCCTCGTCCTCGTCTTCAAGGTCGTCCTGTCGATCGACTTCGCCGAGCTCGTCGACGCGGTCCTCGCGGCCAACAAGTGGCTGCTGCTCGCGGCGTTCGCCGTGTACTACCTCGGCTTCCCGCTCCGCGGCTACCGGTGGGTCCTCCTGCTCCGCGGCTCGGGGATCCGCATCCGGGTCGTCGACGGGACGCACATCATCTTCCTGTCGTGGCTCGTCAACTGCCTCGTGCCGGCCAAGCTCGGCGATGTCTACCGCGCGTACCTCCTGAAGCAGAACGCGCCCGTCTCGCTCTCGCGCACGTTCGGCACCGTCTTCATCGAGCGGATCCTCGACCTCCTCGTCATCGCGATCCTGGGTCTCGGGGCGGGGTTCTGGAGCTTCCGGACCGGGCTCCCGCCGTCGATGCAGTTCGTCGTCGCGCTCGGCGTCGGCGTCATGATCGCCCTGGCCCTCGGCCTCCTCACGATGCGGAACTACGGTCGGCGGATCCTCGTCCGGCTGCCGCTACCGTCGCGCATCGTGGAGCTCTACGATCGATTCGAGGAGGGCGTCTTCGGGTCGATCGGCGTCCGAGCGCTGCCGCGCCTCCTCGTCATCACGGTGCTCATCTGGATGACCGAGGCGCTCCGCCTCTACTTCGTCGTCCAGGCTCTCGGATTCCCGGACGTCGAGCTCGGCCTCTCCGGGGCGGCCTTCGTCGCACTCGTCGGCTCGCTGCTCACGGCAGTCCCGCTGAGCCCTGCCGGCCTCGGGATCGTGGAGCTCGGCGTCGTCGGCGTCCTCACCGCGGCGTATGGCGTCCCGCTCCAGGAGGCGACGACGATCGCGCTCGTCGACCGCATGATCAGCGTCCTCTCGATCATCGCGCTCGGCGGCGTCGCGTACGTCGTCTCGCCGGTCCGGCGAGGTCGGGGGATCCCGTGCATCGAGACCGCGCCGGAGTCGGCCCCGGCCGGAGCGCCACCCGCCTGACAACGACCGGCGCCATCCGACGGTACCGGTCCTGCCCCGTACGGCCGACCGCCGCTCAAGCGGTACGACCTGCCCATTTCGCGGTGCGCGCCGTCATCGCATAGTGACGACGCTGCCCGAAGGCAGCGGTCTCGAAGGGGTCAGTCAGATGATCGACGGGCAGGGTGGACGACCGTTCAACGAGTGGCTGCGCGTGCAGCTGCGAGCGAAGAGGATGTCCCAGCGCCAGCTCGCCCATCGCTCCGGCGTCGACCACTCCACGATCTCCCGCCTCGTGCGCGGTGACCGGACTCCGTCACTCGAGACCGCGACGAGGCTGGCCCGCGGGCTCCGTGAGCTCCGCGATGACCAGGAGCCCACGCAGGTTCTCGGCACGATGCAGCCCGGCCCCGCGAACCCGGTCGCGCGCGTGGAGTACTCGCTCCGTGCCGACGAGGTTCTCGACGAGGTCGACATCCGTGCTGTGATGGAGACGTACCTCGCCGCACGCCTCCGCCGCATCCGCGGGGCGGTGTCGCGCGTCACGCGAGCCGAGCCCGTGCCCGTGTCTTCGCGACGCGGTTCCTATCCGCTCTCCACCGCGGCCTCCGGCCGGCGCGACGGCTGACGCCCCGTCTCGCCGACGAGGGTCGGACAGAAGGGCGATCGGGATCGGGGCCCGATCGCCCTCCTTCATTGCCTGGGGGTCCGCCGGTGTGGATGTGCCCGACTTCCATGCGCCTCAGCGGCGGACGAGGATCGTGACGGTCCGTCCCGGCGCCGGCGTCAGGCGTTCGACCAGGTCGAAGGCCGCCGCGCCGCCCATGGGATCGAGGGCCCGAGCCTCGGCGGGACCGCCGCAATCCGCGATCCACAGGCTCTCGCAGAGGACCACGATGGTGCGGGCGGCCGCCGGCTCGACCGGCGGCCGCCCGCTCGTCGTGAGCGGATAGCCGTACGCGTCGGATCCCTTCATCGACGGCAACGTGACGAACGCGATCCCTCCGGGAGGCGCGTCCGCGAGGATCCGGTCGGCGGTGGCGCGGGCAGCGCTCCAGTCACCCTTCGGGCTGACGGCGGGTGGCACGTGAGCGATGCCCCACGCGACGATCGTCCCGACGACGAGGACGGCCGCCGCGACCCCTGACAGCCTCCCGGTGGCGTCGGGCGAGGCCAGGCCCCGAAGGCCGGCCACCCCCGATGCCGCGCCCTGCCCGCCCGTCGCGGCCG
>JAKAJU010000070.1 GCA_021813655.1 Chloroflexota bacterium
CTCGAGCCGGACTGGCCGCGCTTCGAGGAGATCATGGACGGCGCGATCCGGCGCGTCCCGGTGATCGCGGACGCCGGGGTCACCCGCATGATCAACGGGCCGGAGGGCTTCACGCCCGACAACGAGTTCATCCTCGGCGAGTCCGAGGTACGCGGCTTCTTCGTCGCGGCCGGGTTCTGCGCGCACGGCATCGCGGGAGCCGGGGGGATCGGCCAGCAGATGGCGCGCTGGATCGTGGACGGCGAACCCGAGCTCGACCTCTGGCGGATGGACATCCGGCGCTTCGGCGCCCAGTACCGCTCGCGCGCGTACACGCTGGCACGGACCTACGAGAACTACGCCACGTACTACGACATCCATTACCCGAACGAGGAGCGCCAGGCCGGCCGGCCGCTCCGGCTCTCTCCGACGTACTCCCGGCTCGCGGGCCTCGGGGCGGTCTTCGGGGAGAAGTCCGGCTGGGAGCGCCCCAACTGGTTCACGTCGAACGAGCCCGACGGCGACGAGGCGCTCCGACCGCGCGGCTGGGCCGGGCGCCACTGGTCGGCCGCCATCGGCGCGGAGGCGCTCGCGACGCGCCATCGCGTCGCCCTCTTCGACGAGACCTCGTTCGCCAAGATCGAGGTGACCGGGCCCGGAGCGATGGGGCTCATGAGCCGGATCTGCGCCGGCGACGTGGACCGACCAGTCGGCATCGTGACGTACACGCAGATGCTCAACTCCCGCGGCGGCGTGGAGTGCGACGTGACGGTCACACGGACCGACGCCGACAGGTTCCTCGTGATCACCGGGACGGCCTTCGGGGGCCACGACCTCGCGTGGATTCGACGGCACGCGCCGGAGGACGGGAGCGTCGCGGTGGCGGACGTCACCTCCGCGCGCGCGTGCCTGGGGCTCTGGGGGCCGCGGGCGCGCGACGTCCTCGCCGCGGTCTCGCCGGACGATCTCTCGGACGCGGCGTTCCCGTACATGTCCGCGCGTCCGATCACGGTCGGGTGCGTCCCGGTCCTGGCCCTCCGGGTCACGTACGTGGGCGAGCTGGGCTGGGAGCTGTACCCGCCGACGGAGTACGGCCTCGCTCTCTGGGACACCCTGTGGGATGCGGGTGGCCCGCACGGGGTGGCCGCCGCCGGCTACCGGGCCATCGACGCCCTGCGGCTGGAGAAGGGCTACCGGGTCTGGTCGGCCGACGTGACGCCCGAGGAGACGCCGTACGAGGCCGGGCTCGGGTTCGCCGTGGCCCTCGAGAAGGACGGCGAGTTCGTCGGGCGCGACGCGCTCCTGCGGGCGCGCGACGCCGGACCGCGACGTCGCCTGCGGTGCCTCCTCCTCGACGACCCGCGAGCCGTCTGCCTGGGCAACGAGCCGGTCCGGATCGGCGGCGAGATCGTGGGGCGCGTGACCTCCGGGGGCTACGGGTATGCGGTGGAGCGGAGCATCGCGTACGCGTACCTCCCACCCGACGCGGCCGCGGTGGGGACGCGCGGCGACGTCGAGGTGTTCGGTGCGTGGGTGCCGTGGGAAGTCGCGCGGGAGCCGATCTGGGACCCGTCCAACGCGCGGGTGCGAGCATGAGCACAGCGAGCCGCCGGGCAGGTCGGGAAGGAGCCGACCCGTCGAGGGCGGGCGGAGCGCCGGGGGTGTCCGGCGCCGCCTGGGGGCCGGATGTGAGCGCCACGCGCAGGCGCGGCTCGGAGGCCGAGCTCGACTCGTGGCTCGCGTTCGCGCTCGAGGTGGTCATGGCGGCCGACGCAGTCGCGCAGCGCGGGTTCCGCTCGGACCTCGAGACGAGCGCGAAGGCCGACGGCTCCTTCGTCACCGAGGCCGACCGCGTCATCGAACGGCTCGTCCGCGAGCGGATCGCCGACCGGTTCCCGGACCACGGCGTCGTGGGCGAGGAGGAGGTGGACTGGCAGGCGGACGCGCCGATCCGGTGGTACCTCGACCCGATCGACGGGACGCACAACTTCATGCGCGGCATCCCGCTCTTCGGGACGCTTCTCGCCTGCGAGCGGGACGGAGAGCTCCAGGTCGGTGTCCTCTCGGCGCCCGCGCTGGGCGAGCGGTGGTTCGCCCGGCGGGGCGGGGGAGCGTGGTCGGCGGGGACGGGGCCCGCGGGGTCCGGGTCGCCACGCCGCATCCGCGTCTCGCCCGTCGGCAACCTCGCCACCGCGCAGGTCCTCTACAGCTCGCTCCCCGACATCGAGCGGAGCGGGCGCGCCCCGGGGATCCTCCCGCTCCTCCGCCGTGCCTGGCGGAGCCGCGGGTTCGGCGACTTCTGGGGCTACGCGCTCGTCGCCGAGGGCGCCGCGGAGACGATGGTCGAGGTCGACGTGAGCGTGTGGGACCTCGCCGCGCCCGTCGTGCTCATCGAAGAGGCGGGGGGCCGCTTCAGCGACCTCGACGGCGCGCGACGCTTCGACGCGGGGACGATGCTCGTGACCAACGGCATCCTCCACGACGCCGTCCTCGCGCAGCTGCGCGAGACTCCGACCGACTGACCCAGGGCTCGCCGGGGCCCGGCGCGCGGCCGTGCCGAAGCGGGGCGGGAGACGGCGGCCGCCTGGGAAGGACGGCGCGCCGCTCGGAGTCGACGGCTCCGGGCGAAGCTTCGGCGCGACGGGAGTCCGTCGGCAGGCCGCTGCCCCGACCGTCCGGCCCCGGCGGCCGGTTGCCCGCCCGATCGTCAGGCCCCGGCGGCCTCGAGCGACTCCCCGAGGATCCGGAGCGCGAGGCCCACTTCGTCCGCGGTCGTGACGAGCGGCGGGATGATCCGCATGACCTGCACGTGGGATCCGGCGGTCAGGACGATCAGCTTCCGCTTCAGCGCCTCCGCGACGACGGCCTTCGTCATCTCCGGGTTCGGCACGCGCCCGTCACCGTCGTCGGGCTTCACGAACTCCAGGGCGACCATGAGTCCGAGGCCCCGCGCGTCCCCGACCGTCCGGTGCCGCGCCTTGAGCGCGCGCAGCCCCGCCAGCAGCTGCGCGCCACGCTCGGCGGCGTTGGCGACCAGCCCTTCCTCCTCGATGACGTCGATCGTCGCGTTGGCCGCGGCGCACGAGACGACGTTCCCGCCGTACGTCCCGCCGTGGGCCGACGGCCGCCACGTCCGGAGGATCTCCTGCTTCGCGATGATCCCGGAGAGGGGCAGGCCCGAGGCGACGCCCTTGGCGAACGTGAGGATGTCCGGCTCCACGCCCGAGTGCTCGACGGCGAAGAAGCGTCCCGTCCGCCCGAACCCTGTCTGGACCTCGTCGGCGATGAGCAGGATCCCGTGCCGGTCGGCGATCTCCCGGAGCCGCGGGAGGAACCCGACCGGCGGCACGACGTACCCGCCCTCGCCGAGGACCGGCTCGACGATGAACGCAGCGACGTGCTCCGGGTAGACGAGCGTATGGAGGAGCTCCTCGAGCCGGCCTTCCCAGTCGCACGAGCACCCGGCGCAGCTCGCGCAGGCGGCGTCGCACGCGGTCGGGTCGTGGACGGCCACGGGCGCCCGATAGCAGTACGGGTAGTCGGCGAAGTACACGGAGCCCGGGAGCGGCTCGAAGTCGCCGCGGTAGACGTTCTTCGCGGAGGTCAGGGCCATCGTCTGCGCGGTCCGGCCGTGGAACCCGCCACGGAACGCGACGATCACCGGGCGATGTGTCGCGACCCGCGCGAGCTTGACGGCCGCCTCGACCGCCTCCGCACCCGAGTTCGCGAGGAACGCACCCCACGGGCCACCCGGCAGCAGGCCCTGGAGCCGCTGGTAGAGGCGGAGCCCCTGCTCGTGGTAGACGATGTTCTGCTGGCCGTGGAGGAGCTTCGCCGCCTGCGCTGCGACCGCGGCCGCCACCCGCGGATGGGCGTGCCCGGTGTTCGTCACGCCGATGCCGGAGCTGTAGTCGAGGTATCGCTCGCCGTCCGTCGTGATGAGCCACGAGCCTTCGCCGCGCTCGACGACGATGTTCGTGATCCGACCCCACACCGGGGGCACGACGTCGGTTGAGGGAACGATGCCGCGTGCGGGGGTATCGACCATGACGGACCTCGTGGTGGCGCGGGGGAGCCGAGGCGGCTCCCGGGAACGGATGGCGCGGGTGGACCGGCGGTGCGTCGTGGCGGCCCGGCGTCAGCGACGGCGGGCCCGGGCGTCGGCGCGGATCCGGGCGAGCGTGGTGACGCCGACCGTCCCGACCGCGATGATGAAGATGAGCGTGCCGATGACGTTGACCTGCACCGGGATCCCGATGCGGTACTTGGCATAGATGAACATCGGGAACGTCTGCGTCTTGCCCGCGGTGAAGTTCGTGATGACGAAGTCGTCGATCGACAGGCTGAACGCGAGCAGCCCCGCCGCGACGATCCCCGGCAGGATGAGCGGGAACGTCACCTTCCAGAACGTTGTCCACTCGTTCGCGCCGAGGTCCATGGCGGCCTCCTCGAGGTGGCGCGGGAAGCCCTCGAGCCGCGCGCGGACGGTCACGACCACGTAGCTGATGTTGAACATGATGTGCGCGATGAGGATCGTGACCGCGCTCAGCGGGAAGAAGGGCGGCCCGCCGATCGACACGAACATCGTCAGGAGGCTCGCGCCGAGGACGATCTCGGGCGTCGCCATCGGGATGAAGATGAGGGCGTTCGTCGCGCCCTGGAGGCGGAAGTCGTAGCGGACGAGCGCGAGGCCGATGAGGGTGCCCAGCGCGGTCGCGACGATCGTCGAGACGAAGGCGATGACCAGGCTCAGGAAGACGGCCTGGGGCAGGCCCGGGACGCCGAGCGGGTCCAGCCAGTACTTCAGCGTGAAGCCCTGCCAGACGAAGTTCGACTTGCCGGCCGGGTCGTTGAAGCTGAAGAGGACGATGACGGCCACCGGCAGCAGAAGGTAGAGCACCGCCAGGCCGGTGAAGACGTAGAGGGCCGAGCCGTCGAGCCGGCGTGCGAGTCGCTGCACGGAGGACGGTGTCGCGGGAGCGGGCGTCACGGTGGCCATCTGTCAGCCGCGCCCCGTCGTGAGGCCTTCGGTCCCCAGCGCCCGCGCGTAGATCGCGACGGCGACGAGGATGCCGGCCATGAGGATGAAGCTCAGCGCCGATGCGGCCGGGTAGTCGTTCTGGACGAGGAACTTGTTCTGGATGACGTTGCCCACCATCGTCGTGCCGGGGTTCCCGAGGAACTCGGCGTTCACGTAGTCGCCGATCGCCGGGATGAACGTGAGCAGCGAGCCGGCGAAGACGCCCGGGAGCGACAGCGGGAACGTGACCCGCGTGAACGACTGGGAGATGAAGAACCAGCCGATGATCGCGCCGGCGGCGGCCGCGGCGATCGCGAAGACCGGGATCGAGTACTCGAATATGTAGCCGAGGACGCCTCCGAGGAGACCGCCGATGACGAGGCCCGCGATCGCGCCGCCGGGCCGCCACGGGCCCGCGTAGAGATCCTTCGCGGCCTCCACGAGCCGGTGGTCGATCTTCTCGAGCGAGACGTAGATCGGCAGGGTCATGAACGGCAGGAAGTTGTACGTGATGCCCGACACGACCGCGACCGGCTCCGCGAGAAGGCGGAAGTCGGAGGGGACGAGGCCGATCGTCTTCAACGGGGCGAGGAAGAGCCCGGAGTCGCCGAGGATGATCTTCCAGCTGATCGTCCGGAGGAGGAAGCTCGTGAAGAACGGCGCCACGACGAGGAAGAGAAGCAGCGCCTTGTAGTGCCCGCCCTTGAACGCGATCGTGTACGCGAGCGGATACGCGATCAGGAACGTCAGGAGCGTCGCCGCGCCGGCGTAGAGGATCGACCGGACGAACTGCGCGGATGCCCCCTGGAGCGCATCCGGGTAGTTCGTCCAGTTCGAGACCGAGAACGTGAACCCGGTCTCCAGGGTCCCGCTCCAGAACGAGGCGATGAACATCTGGATGCCCGGATAGACGTAGAACACGAGCAGCCAGAGCACGCCGGGCGCGAGCAGTGCGTACGGCGCGATCCATCTGTGGCGCTTGATGAAGCCGCCCATCCGCCTCCCTCGGCCCCGCCTGCCTCAGCGCCCCGAACGAAGGGTCAGACGCCGCTCACCTTGGCGAACGCGTCGTTGAAGTACGCCTCGTCCGCCTCGGACAGCGCGCCGAAGTCGTGCAGGCGCGACATGACGTCGGCCGGCGGGAAGATGAGCGGGTTCTTCGCGATCTCCGGGTTGTCCTTGACGAGGATCTTGTCCGCGCCGCTCACGGGGGTCAGGTAGTTCACGTATGCGGTGACGAGGGCGGCGACCTCGGGTCGGTAGTAGTAGTTCATCAGGAGCTCGGCCGTGCCCTTATGCTGGGCGCCGTTCGGGATCATCATGTTGTCGGTCCAGATCATCCCGCCTTCCTTGGCGACGGTGAACTGGAGGGTCGGCTTGTCGATGAGCGCCTGGACCATGTCGCCCGACCAGGCCATGGAGAGGACCGCGTCCCCGCTCTTGAGGTCCTCGGCGTAGGCGTTGCCCTTGAACGCCCGGACGATCCCGTCGTTGACGGCCTTCTGCATCTTCGCGGTCGCGGCGTCGCAGTCCTTCGTCGTCGGGTTCGTCGGATCGAGTCCGAGGTCGAGCATCGTGAGGCCGACGGCGTCGCGCATCTCGGACAGGTAGTCCACCTTGCCGTTCCACTTCGGGTCGGCGGTGAAGAGGACCTCGAGCGTGTCGAGCTCGCCGGTCTTGTCCTTCGCGTACCCGAGGCCGGTCATGCCGGACTGCCAGGGGGCGTGGTGCTTCATGTCCGGATCCCACGCAAGGCCCTTGTAGATGTCCTTCAGGTTCTTCGTGAAGTCCGGCATGTTCGCGAGGTTGAGCTCCTCCATCCACCCGAGGCGGATGAGTCGCGCCGCCATCCAGTCGGTCATCACGATCAGGTCCCAGCCGGTGTCCTGGCCCGCCTCGAGAGCCGGCTTGATCGTCCCGAAGAACGAGTTGTTGTCGTCGATGACCTCGGAGTAGTTGACCTTGGTCCCGTACTCCTTCGTGAAGGCCTCGAGGGTCGGGTACTTCTTCGTCGTGTCGTCGTAGTCGAGGTAGTAGGTCCAGTTCGCCCAGTTGAGCTCGGCGGAGGGCGTGGCGCCCGCGGCCTCGGCGGAGGCGCTCGCCTCGACCGACGGGGCGACCGTCGCCTCGGCGGAGGCGCTGGGCGCGGCGCTCTCGCTCGCGGAGGCGGACGGCTCCGCGGACTTCGTGCCGCCTGCCCCGCACGCGGCGAGGAAGGCACCGAAGCCGGCGAGCGCGCCGGCAGCGAGCACGCGGCGACGGGTGACGACGGGACCGACGGGGACTCCATCCTGGTTGGACATCGTGATCGCCTGCTCCTCTCCGCGCGCGTCGGGGCGCGCGCCATGGCCGCTCACTCGCCGAAGGGCTCCGCCGCCACTTCGGTCGCTTCCTCGGCGGCCGCCTCGGCACTCTCGTCCCTGACGACGAAGCTGTGCTGTGGCTGCCAGCCCACCACGACCACCTCCCCGGGCGCCCAGAGCTCGGACTTGGTGGCCCGCTCGACGTTCTGCTCGAAGACGGTGAGGCGCCGATTGCCCGGCACGTCCACCTGGTACTGCGTGCTGACTCCCATGTAGCTCGCGGCCCGGATCGTCCCGGGCATCCGGTTGTGCGACTCGGGCACGGTCTCGTGGGTCTCGTAGAGCCGGATCTTCTCGGGCCGCACGCCGAGGAGGATCCGCGTCTTGCCCTCGGCGAGGGCTCGCGGAGCGCGGACGGTCACGCCGTTGTCGAGCGCGATCGTCGCCCAGTCGCCGCCTGCCGTCGCGTCGACCCTCCCCGCGATGAGGTTGCTGACGCCGAGGAACCCCGCGACGAACCGCGTCTGCGGCCGCTCGTAGAGCATCTCGGGCTCGCCGAGCTGCTCGTAGTGGCCCCTGTTCATGACGGCGATGCGATCGGACATCGTCATCGCCTCCTCCTGGTCGTGGGTCACGTAGACGAACGTGATCCCGACCTCCTTCTGGATCCGCTTGAGCTCCACCTGCATCTGCTTGCGCAGCTTGAGGTCGAGGGCGCCGAGCGGCTCGTCGAGGAGGAGGACGGCAGGGCGGTTGATGAGGGCTCGGGCGAGGGCGACGCGCTGCGCCTGCCCGCCGGAGATCTGGTTCGGCTTGCGGTTCTCGAAGCCCGGCAGCTCGACGAGCTCGAGCATCTCCGTGGCGCGGCTCTTGATCTCGGCTTCCTTCACGCCCTTCCGTCGGAGCCCGAACGCGACGTTCTCGTAGATGGTCAGGTGCGGGAAGAGGGCGTAGTTCTGGAAGACCGTGTTGACGTTCCGCTGGTATGGCGGAAGCCACGTGACGTCCTGACCCTGGAGCTCGATCAGGCCGGCCGTGGGCTCCTCGAAGCCACCGATCATGCGGAGGGTCGTCGTCTTGCCGCACCCCGACGGGCCGAGGAGCGAGAAGAACTCGCCGTCGCGGACCTCAAGGTCGATATGGTCGACTGCGACCGTCTCGCCGAACTTCTTCACGACGTCGACGAGTCGGACTGCCACGTTCGCCACGGCCGGGAGTCTCCCCTCGTGCGGGATGCGTCCGGCCTCCTCCGCACGGACGCGCACGCATCGACGGACGGGTCGTTCGGGAACGAGATGCGCCCGTCGGCGTGGTGGGAGGATAGCGCAGGCTGCAGGCGCAATGTCAAACGTCAGTGCAAGGTGGCCGTCGCCACGTGGTTCGCACGATCAGGGGGACCAAGACGATGGGATTCGCATCGACCGGGGGATCAACCGCGTTCACGGGCGTGCGTCTCCTCGACGGGCGCAGCGCGGACGCGGTCGACGACGGCGTGCTCCTCGTCGGACCGGACGGGACGATCGCCGCGGCCGGCCCGTCGCGCTCGGTGGATGTCCCGCGCGACGCGACCCGGATCGATGGCGGCGGCTGGACGCTGGCACCCGGCCTCTTCGACTGCCACGTGCACCTCATCGCGTCACACGCGCCTCTGCACGACGTGGTCCAGCTCAGCTCGACCGACTACGTGGTCCGCGCTCTCACGACGGGGCGGGATTTCCTGGAATCGGGCGTGACGACCGTGCGCGACGCCGGCGGCGCGACGGCCGGCGTGAAGCGGGCCTTCGCCTCGGGGGCGATGCCGGGGCCGCGCACGCAGGTGAGCGTCGGGTTCCTCTCGCAGACCGGCGGGCACGGCGACGGGTGGACGCCGTCGGGCACCGACATCAACGGGCTGCTCCCCCCGGACCTCCCGAGCGGGATCTGTGACGGGGTGGAGGAGTGCCGGAAGACCGCACGCCTCCAGATCCGCGCCGGAGCCGACTGGCTGAAGGTGATGGCCACCGGTGGCGTCTACTCGGTCACCGACTCGCCGGACGCGTCGCAGTTCACCGTCGAGGAGATGCGCGTCTTCGTCGACGAGGCGCGCGCCGCCCGCATCCACGGCGTGCTCGCGCATGCGGAGGGGACGCGCGGGATCGTCAACGCGCTTCGGGCGGGCGCCCGGTCGATCGAGCACGGAGACCTGCTTGACGACGAGGGGATCGAGCTCATGCTCGCCGGCGACGTCCCGCTCGTGCCCACCTTCCTCATCGTGGAGGAGATGCTGCGGCCCGACCGCGTGAGCCAGGGGGTCACGCCGCCGTGGGCAGTGGACAAAATCCGGCACCTGATGGACCGGCAGCGCGAGACGTTCGCCGAGGCGGTCCGTCGCGGCGTCCGCGTGGTCATGGGGACGGACGGGGGCGCCGGGTCGCACCTGCCGTCGGAGCTGGCCCTGATGGTCGAGGCCGGCCTCGACCCGTTCGCGGCACTCCGCGCGGCGACGTCGGAGGCCGCCCGACTGCTCGGCATCGCGGACGAGGTGGGGACGCTGGAGCCGGGCAAGGCGGCGGACCTCATCCTCGTGTCGGGTGATCCGCTCGCGGAGCCGGCGCTCTGGCGCGACCACGCCCGGATCGCGCTCGTCGCGCGGGCCGGCCGGATCGTCGCGGACCGCCGCGGCGTGTGAGCCGTCCCGCGGATCGCACCGCCGTCACGGTGCGGCTGGCACGCAGGGCCTGGCGGGCCCTGCCGGGTGACATCCTCGGGCGGGCGATGGTCCGGCTCGCCGGCGTGGACGTGACCCGGCGCGTCGACGTGGAGGGGATCGGACGCGTGGATCTCGTCGAGGACCCCCGGCTCGCTCGATGGCTCGACAGCGTGCCGCGCCGGCCCACGGCGATGACCTTCGGCGGCGTCGTCGTCGCCCGGCAGCCGCTCTCGGACGCGCTGATCCGGCACGAGGCGGAGCACGTCCGCCAGTGGGCGGCGCTCGGGCCGCTCTTCCTTCCCGCGTACCTGGCGGCGTCGGTCGTGGCTCGCTCCCAGGGCGGCGACCGCTACAGGGGCAACCCGCTCGAGGTGGCGGCGTTCGCGGCCGAGGACGGGCCGCGGGCCATCCGCGCGGCGGGCGGGTACGATACCGGTCGATCATCCGGGTCGCCCCGCGCGTGACGTCGGCGCCGTCCCCGCGCCGCGGTGCACCCTCTCGCGCCGATGGAGATGCCGCATGACGAGTCCAACCGATACAGCCGTCCTCGACGCGCTGCGCACGGTCCGGGAACCGGAGCTCGGCGGCGACCTCGTCTCCCGGAACATGGTCCGCGACCTCGTCGTGGACGGGTCGCGCGTCTCGCTGACGATCGAGCTGACGACGCCCGCGTGTCCGCTGAAGGACGAGATCGAGGCCGATGTCCGGCGCGCGCTCGCGCCGCTCGGGGTGGAGTCGGTCGCGGTCGACTGGCAGGCGACGGTCCGTCGCTCGACGCCGACGCAGTCGGCGGAGCTCGTCCCCGGCGTCAAGAACATCATCGCCGTGGCGTCGGGCAAGGGCGGCGTGGGCAAGAGCACCATCAGCGTGAACCTCGCCACCGCGCTCGCCCTTGACGGCGCGTCGGTGGGCCTCCTCGACGCCGACATCACTGGTCCGAACATCCCGCAGATGCTCGGAGTCGCGGGCACGCCGACGACCACGCCCGCGGGCAAGATCGAGCCGCTTGCACGGCACGGTGTGAAGGTGATCTCGATCGCGTTCTTCGTCCCCGAGGGCCAGCCCATCGTCTGGCGCGGGCCGCTCGTCGGCGGGGCGATCCAGCAGTTCCTTCGCGACGTCGACTGGGGCGAGCTGGACTACCTCGTCATCGACCTCCCGCCGGGGACCTCGGACGCCCAGCTCACCCTGGCGCAGTCGGTGCCGATCTCCGGGTCGGTGCTCGTCACGACCCCGCAGGACGTCGCCCTGAGCGACGTGTCGAAGGCGCTCTCCATGTTCGAGCGCATGAACGTGCCGGTGATCGGGCTGGTGGAGAACATGAGCGCCTTCGTGTGCCCGCACTGCGGGGAGGCGACCGAGATCTTCGGGCGGGGCGGCGGCGAGCGGTTCGCGCGCGAGCACGGCCTCGAGCTGCTCGGCCAGGTGCCGATCGACGTCACGGTCCGCCAGGGCGGCGACGCGGGGATCCCCGCGGTCGCGCAGCGGGAGCCGGGGCCGGCGGCCGAGGCGATGCGCCACCTCGCACGGGTCGTCGCGGCGCGGATGAGCGTGCGCGCCGAGTCGGCGGGCCCGGTCCTCACCGTCAGCTGAGCGTCGCCGGGCGCATCTCGGGCCCGGGACCCGCTGCTATGATCGGGGACGACGCATCCGCGCCGGCGCCGCCGGTACGCGCCTCGGAGACGGTCAGCTGAGCCATCCCGCGAACGACACCCCGCGGCCCGCGTCCGGGGGCACCCCGCCGCCCGCCGGTGGCGCAGTGCCACCCGGCGGCTCCTCCGAGCACTCCGCCTCGGCCGCGGGCTCGGGCGTCCGCTACGAGGTCGGTCGCGCGCGCGCGGCCCTCCGGCGGATGATCGATGCCCACGTCGCCCTGGCGAAGGCGGAGATCGGCCTCATCGCGGACCGAGCGAAGGTCGCGCTCGGGTTCATCGCGGCCGCCGTCGCCCTCGTCATCTTCGCCGCGCTGGTCGCGACCGTCGGGACGCCCCTCTTCCTCGGCGAGTGGATCTTCGGCTCGATCGGGTGGGGCATCCTCCACGCCGTCCTGTTCGCGCTCTCCGTCGCCATCGCCCTCGTCATGCTCGCGCTCGAGGTCTCGAGGGCCTGGGTGGCCCGAAGCCTCGTGCTGGCCGCGATCGTGGGGGTGCTCGTCGGCGCCTTCTTCCTGTTCAACCTGCCGCATGCGGCGTGGGCCGCGATCGGCGACCAGGTCGACGCGCAAACGTCAGTGAGGATCGACGGCGCGTATCGACCGCTCGTCGTCGCGGTCGTGATCGGCCTCGTCGCCGGAGCCGTCGTGGGTCTCGTGGTCGGCGCCTGGAGGGGCCGCAGGTTCTCGGCCGCGATCGGGGGCCTCCTCGGTGGCGGGATCGCGTTCGCGGCCCTGTGCGCCTTCACGGCGATCTCGTTCTCCGTCGAGTGCGCGGCCGGGGTGGGAGTCGCGATCGCCCTCGCCATCTGGCCGCTCTTCGTGACGCGGCCGATCGTCGATGGCTCGTACGACTGGGATGCGCTGGCCGCCAGGTACTGGCCCGGCCTCACCGTCGAGACGGTCCGGACGACGATCGCCGAGGTCAAGCTGCGCCTCCCGGAGATGCCGTCGATGCCGCGCGGAAGGGGCGGTCGATGAGCGAACAGCCCGTCCGCGACGCGGTGAGCGAGGTCGGCGACGCCGCCGGCGCGGTCCGCAAGGCAGCCGGGTCCGTCGGCGAGGCGGTCCCCGTGCTCGCCGGCGCCACCGACAAGGTCGCCGCGGTCGCCGGTGGGGTGCAGGTGGCGTCCGACGCGGTGGACGCGGTGGGCGACGCCGTCGAAGGCATGCCGGGGCTCTCCCCGGAGCTCCGGCGCGAGCGCGAGCGGCTGCTCGCGCAGCAGCTCGCGGAGGTGCGGACGTCCCGCGAGGCGTTCTACCTCGAGATGGAGGAGCTCGAGGCGCGCGGCAGGGCTGCCCTCGACGTCCGCGCGTCGCTCAAGCGCCAGCCCGCCCAGATCGCGGGACTCGCGGCCGGGACAGGCTTCGTGCTCCTCGGCGGCCCGGGCCGTGCCTGGAAGCTCATCCGGAATCGGGTCATCCCGCGATCGACCCGCCCGCCCGTGCCCCCGGCGCTCGATGGCGTGCTGCGGTCGATGGGCGACGACGGCACGGCCGCGCAGGAGCTGGCCGACATGATCGCGGCGTCCGCGACGCGCCGGCGGCCCGGCCGCATCCGGCGGCTGCTTACTGGATCCGTCTTCCTGCCGCTCGGCCTCGCGTGGGGCCGCAAGCTGATCTCCCGGCTCCTCGACGTCGACCCGGCGGTCCGCGAGCCCGAGCTCGCTCGGATCCGGGCGCGCAACGCGGCGCGCATCGCAGCGGTGGCGGAGGCAGCCGCGGCCGCGGAGGCCGCGGCGATCGCGGGCATCGGCGCCGGGGCCGGCGCCCCGGGCGGG
>JAKAJU010000043.1 GCA_021813655.1 Chloroflexota bacterium
GCGGGAGCGACACGTCGTCGCCCGTCCCCTCACACCCGGCCGCGCGTCCGTCTCGAGCGCGCGCGGAGCGTCCGGCCTCGAGCACAACCCGTTCATCGTCCTCCGGCGCCCATCCACGACGGAGGAGGCCGGCGAGGCCTGCGCGATGAGCTTCGTCTACTCCGGGGACTTCCTCGCGGAGGTGGAGGTCGACGGCTTCGGCACGACGCGGGCGCGCATGGGGATCGACCCGGCCCACTTCACCTGGACCCTGGAACCCGGGCCGGACCTGGTGCTTCCGGAGGTGGTCCTCGCGTGGTCGGAGACCGGTCTCGGCGGCATCAGCGACGCGTACCACCGGCTCTACCGTGAGCGCCTCGCGCGCGGCACCTGGCGCGATGCCCTCCGCCCGGTCCTCGTGAACAACTGGGAGGGGACGTACTTCGACTTCACGGCCGACCGCCTCGTCGGGATGGCCGAGGTCGCCGCGGACCTGGGGATCGAGCTGTTCGTCCTCGACGACGGCTGGTTCGGCGAGCGCGACTCCGACGACAGCTCGCTGGGCGACTGGGTCGTGGACCGGCGCAAGCTCCCCGGCGGACTCGAGGACGTGGGTCGGCGCGTCGGGGAGCTCGGGATGCGCTTCGGGCTCTGGATCGAACCGGAGATGGTGAGCCCACGCAGCCGCCTCTTCGAGCAGCACCCCGACTGGGCGCTCGGCATCCCGGGCCGTCCGCGCACCGAGCAGCGCCAGCAGCTCGTCCTCGACATGTCCCGCCCCGAGATCGTCGACCACCTGTTCGTCGCGCTCTCGGAGATCCTGCGGAGCGCACCGATCTCGTACGTGAAGTGGGACATGAACCGGAACATGACGGAGGCCTACTCCGTCGCTCTCCCACCCGATCGGCAGGGGGAGCTGCGCCACCGGTACATCCTCGGCGTGTACGACCTCTACGCCCGGCTCACGGCGATGTTCCCGCACATCCTCTTCGAGTCGTGCGCGAGCGGCGGTGGTCGCTTCGATCCGGGCATGCTCGCCTTCGCCCCCCAGACGTGGACGAGCGACGACACCGACGCTGTCGAGCGCCTGCGCATCCAGTGGGGGACGTCGCTCGCCTACCCGCTCAGCGCGATGGGCGCGCACGTCTCCGCCGTCCCGAACCACCAGGTCGGGCGGATGACCCCCCTCGGGACGCGCGCCGCGGTCGCGTTCTTCGGCGTCTTCGGGTACGAGCTCGACACGACAGCGCTCACGGCCGACGAGCGGCGGGAGGTGGCCGCGCAGGTCGCCTTCTACAAGGAGCACCGCGACGTCCTCCAGCGGGGCCGCTTCGTGCGTCTCCGGAGCCCGTTCGAAGGCGATCGGACGGAGACGGCGTGGATGGCGGTCTCTGACGATCGGCGTCGTGCGGTCGTCGGTCACTACCGGGTCCTCGACCGGCCCTACGACGGGCCGGCGCGCCTGCCGCTCCGAGGCCTCGATCCCGCGCTCGCGTACCGGGTGACCCCGTGGCCCGACGGCGGCGACGCCGTCGACCGCGCGAACACCGGCATCCGCGGCGGCGACGACCTCATGGGCGCCGGGCTCGCGATCCGCCTGGGCCCGTTCGACCCGGTCGCGCGCTCCGACTACGGCGCGAGGCTCTTCGTCCTCGAGGCCGTACCGGAGGACTGACCCGTGCCGGCGTTCGCGCTGAAGATCGTCCTCACGCCCCTCCTCATCGGCGGCGCGACGGTGGTCGCTCGCCGCTGGGGACCGACGGTGGGCGGCTGGCTCGTCGCGCTCCCGCTCACGTCGGGGCCCGTCCTCCTCTTCATGGCGATCGACCAGGGGCCGGGGTTCGCGGCGGCCGCGGCCGTCGGTTCGCTGATCGGCCTCGCAGCGATCGCGTCGTTCTGCGTCGCATATGCCGCGGCCGACCGCCGGTGGGGCGCGGGAGTCAGCCTCGCGTGTGGTGCCGGCGCGTTCGGCGTGGCCGGTGTGGCACTCCACGCGATCATCGGCGCGCCGCTCTGGCTCGTCGCCGCGCTCGTCGTCGCGGCGATCACCGGCGCGCCGCTCGTCATCCCGCGATCGGGCCAGGACCATGGCGCCATCCCCCACCCGGCCTGGGACCTGCCGGCGCGGATGATCGTCGCGACCGTGCTCGTCGTCGCCGTCACGACGGCAGCACCGGCGCTGGGTCCCGGATGGAGCGGCCTCGTCGCGACGTTCCCGGTCTACCTCTCGGTGATGGCGGCCTTCACGCACCGACACGCCGGGCGGGCGGCGGCGGACGATGTCCTGCGCGGGCTGCTCGCGGGCCTGTACGGGACGGCCGCGTTCTACCTCGTGGTGACCCTCGCGCTCGGGTCGGCGGGCATCGCCGCGACGTTCGCGCTGGCGGTCGTCGTCGCGCTCGCGATCGAGGCTGTCTCGCTGTGGATCCTGCGCCCGGGCGTGGAGCCGGAGCCGGCGTAGAGCGCCCCGGCCGCAGCGCGGGGCACGGTGTCCGGGCACGAGACGCGGGGCACGGTGTCCGGGCACGAGACGCGGGGCTCGGGGTCCGGGCGCGAGACGCGGGGCTCGGGGTCCGGGCGCGAGACGCGGGGCTCGGGGTCCGGCCGCGAGGCGCGGCGCGCGATGTCCGGCC
>JAKAJU010000183.1 GCA_021813655.1 Chloroflexota bacterium
GGCGTCGATCCGGGCGCGGTCGGCCGCTTCTCGCGCGGCGTCGCTCGCGCGGCGGCTCGAGGCGAGTGCGGCGAGACGGGCGCGCCGCATCGCGGCGACACCGGCGACCGGCTCGGCGGCGCGGATGAGGACCGCTGCGGCCGTCCCGTCGACACCGCAGACCACGTTGAGGCAGAGATGCATGCCGTAGACACGATAGACGTAGGCGTGCCCGGCCGGCCCGAACATGGGGGCGTTGCGGGGCGTCCTGCCGGTCCGGGCATGGGACGCACGGTCCTCCGGTCCCGCGTACGCCTCGACCTCAACGATGCGGACGACGCGCGACTCGGCCGCGTCGACGCGCACGAGCAGGGCCCCGAGCAGGCGACGCGCAGCCTCGGGCGCGTCGACTGCGAGGAGGGCGCGCGGGAAGGTCGAGAGGGCGTCCTGGGCCGCGACGCCGTGCGGGCGCGGGCTCAGTGGACGAGCAGGACGCGGAGCGAGTCGGGGATGAGCGGGCCGGTGCTCGCGATGAAGACCGGGATGAGGGTGTCGACGGCGACCCGGCCCATGGTGGAGATGGCGATGTCGGTGTAGATGGTGCGGAGCCACGGGTATTCGTTCGGGTCGTAGTGGAGCCCGGGCGCGCCGAAGTACGACGCGAGGATGACCGCCCCGATCCCGAGGATGAGCGTGACTTCGACGACCCCCAGGACGCCGCCGAGGATCTCGTCCACCCACTCCTTGTCCTCGACGACGGGGGCTCGACGGTAGGAGCCCTGGATGAGGACCGACAAGAAGATGAAGAGGACGATGAAGAGCCCGCCGAAGGCGAGCATCGTCACGTACTCGGCCGTGTACTGCGTCCAGTTCGCCGCGAGGATCTCGCCGACGGGAACGCGCAGGTTCGCCGCGAGGATGAACGCGATCATCGTGGCGGCGATGCCGAGCAGGCGACGGACGACGCCCTGGATGAAGCCGACGATGAATCCGGCGATCAGGACCGCGATGAAGAGCAGATCGAAGATCGCGATCCCGTACTGGGTCACCGTCGCGCCTCCCCCGCCGTCCCGGCCATGCGTCCTGCCGCCGCGGCGAGGATAGCACCGGCCGGCGGGCGTCCCCGGCCGGCGGGCGCGGGGCGCCACGAGCGCACGTCGTCCACGGCGTCCCCCATCTGTCGCGTCAGGTCCTGATCCGGCCTCCGAGCTCGGCGGCGAGCGCGTCCGTCACCGTGGCCACGACCCCGTCGACCTCCGCGTCCGTCAGCGTCCGGTCCGCCGCCTGGAGGACGAGGTGGATCGCGAGACTCCGCTCGTCGGGGGCGAGGGGCGCCCCCTGGTAGACGTCGAAGAGGCGAAGATCCTGGAGCAGATCGCCGGCGGCACGGCCGGCCGTCGCCAGGACCGCCGCGGCGGTCACGCCGTCGCCCACGACGACGGCGAGGTCGCGTTCCACGGACTGGAAGCGCGGCAGTGCTCGGGCGCGTGGCGCGGCGAGGGACCCGCCCGCGAGGCCGGCGATCGCGAGCTCCGCCACGAGGACGCGGGGAGCGCGGACCTCCCACGCCGCGGCGACGGCCGGGTGGAGCTCCGCGACGTGGCCGGAGAGTGCGAGGTCGCCGGGAGCGGTGACCAGCCCGACGGCGCGCGGGCCGCCGGACTCCGGGAGCACCGCCCGGACGCGCGCCGCGCGCCCGGGGTGGAAGGGGTTCCCGCGGCGGTCTGCCGTGAAGGCGACGCGCCCGAGGCCCAGGCGCTCGGCGACGAGCTCGACCACGGCCTTCGCGTCGTCGAGGTCGGCCGGGCGCGCGGGACGGTTCCAGGCCGGCGGGTCGGCGGGCCCGGCGAGCAGGAACGCGAGCCGCCACCACTCCCGGGCGCGTCCTCCTTCGGCCGCATAGCCCTTCCCCGCCTCGAAGATCGCGACGCGCTCCGCGCCGTGGCGCTCGTTCGCCGCGAGGATCTCGAGCAGGCTGGCGGGCAGGTGCTGGCGGAGAACGGAGTGCTGCTGGGAGAGCGGGTTGCGGACGGTGATGACGGTCCCGCCGGAGGGCTCCTCCCCGCTCGGGATCTCCGCGTCGTCGGGCCACGGGAAGTCAGCGGCCGACCGCGGGGAGACGAGCGCGTGGGTGAGGACCTCGGTGAGGCCGGCGCCGACGAGAGCCTCCCGGACCGCGTCGCGCACGCCGAGCGGCGACGGCCGGAACGACGGCATGAGCGTCTCGGGCGTGCGCGTGGGCACCGTGTCGTAGCCGCCGACGCGCGCGATCTCCTCCGCGACATCCGCCTCGATGACGATGTCGCGGCGCCACGTGGGCACGGACGCGACGAGCGTATCGACGCCGGGCTCGACGATGAGCGGGTCCGTCCCGATCGCCACGACGACCGGCGTGCCGGCGGGAGCCACCTCGGTGCCCACGCCGACGCGCGCGAGCAGCGCGCGCTGCTCGTCGGCGGCCCGGGCCGTCCCGAGGAGTCGCTCGATCCGCGACGGCCTGAACGCGACGCGCGACGGGCCCGGCTCGCGCGGGTCCGTGTCCACGCGGCCGCGAAGGACCGAGCCACCGGACCACGCCACGATGAGCGATGCGACCCGGTCCGCCCCGACGCGTGCCGCCGGGACGTCCTGGCCCTTCTCGAACCGCAGGCTCGCCTCGGACCGGAGCGCGTACCGCTGACCGGTGCGGCGGATGCTCACGGGGTCGAAGATCGCCGACTCGACGATGACGTCCGTCGTGTCGTCGGCGACCTCGGACCCGGCCCCGCCCATGACGCCCGCGATCCCGATCGGCCCGGTGGGGTCGGCGATGATGAGCGTCTCGGGATCGAGTTCGCGCACGACGTGGTCGAGGGTCTCGAGTCGCTCACCGTGCCGCGCGAGGCGGACGACGATCGTCCCGTCGCGTACGGCACGGGCGTCGAAGGCGTGGGTCGGCTTGCCGAGCTCGAGCATGACGTAGTTGGACGCGTCCACGACGTTGCTGACCGGGCGCATTCCCGCGGCCCTCAGGCGCATCTGGACGAGGTCCGGCGACGGGCCCACCCGGACGCCGGTCACCCAGCGCCCGACGAAGCGGGTGCAGAGCCCGGGCTCGTCGACGATCACGCGGAGCCGATCGGCCACGCCGGGGTCCGTCTCCACGATCTCCACCGTCGGGTGGCGGACGGGCGCTCCGGTCACCGCGGAGACCTCGCGGGCGAGGCCGATGAGGCTGAGCGCGTCGCCGCGGTTCGGCTTGACGTCGACGTCGAGCACGATGTCGCCGTAGAGGTCGGACAGGTCGACGCCGAGGGGTGTCTCGGGCGGCAGGATGAGGATCCCGTCCGCGTCGGTCGTCAGCTGGAGCTCGTCGCCCGAGCAGAGCATCCCCTCGCTCGCGATGCCCATCTTCTCGGTGCGCTCGATCCGTCGGTCACCCGGGAGGACCGCGCCGGGGAGGGCCACCGGGACGCGCTGGCCGGGGGCGATGTTCGTCGCGCCGCACACGATGCGGAGGGGCTCGCCGGACCCGATGGTGACCGTCGTGAGCGAGAGGCGGTCCGCCCGCGGGTGTCGTTCGACCGTCAGGAGCTCGCCGACGACGACGGAGCGCCACGCGGCTCCCCACCGCTCGATCGCCTCGACCTCCATCCCGAGGAGGGTGAGCCGCTCGGCGAGGACCGCCAGGTCGACGTCGACGTCGACGTAGTCGCGGAGCCAGGAGAGCGGGACCCTCATCGGAACTGCTCCAGGAAGCGAAGGTCGTTCTCCATGAAGAGGCGGAGGTCGTGGACGCCGTGGCGCAGCATCGCGATCCGCTCCACGCCCATCCCGAACGCGAAGCCCTGGTACCGCTCCGGGTCGATGCCGCCGTTGCGGAGGACGACCGGGTGGACCATGCCGGCGCCCAGGATGGTCATCCAGCCGGTCCGGCCGCACGCCGGGCACCCCGAGCCATCGCAGACGACACATCCGACGTCGAACGCGACCGACGGCTCCGTGAACGGGTAGTAGCCCGGGCGGAAGCGGGTCGCCCGCCCGACCCCGAAGAGCGCGTGGCCGAACTCCTCGAGGAGGCCCTTCAGATCAGCGAGGCTCGTCCCCTCGTCCACCATGAGCCCCTCGACCTGGAAGAATTCGAACCCGTGGCTCGCGTCGACCGCCTCGTAGCGGAAGCAGCGTCCCGGCAGCAGCGCACGGATCGGCGGGCGCGTCTCGCGCATGACGCGGATCTGGCCGGGCGACGTGTGCGTGCGCAGGAGGTGGTCCGGGATGTCCACGTAGAGCGTGTCCCAGAGGTCGCGCGCCGGGTGATCCGCGGGGATGTTGAGCATCTGGAAGTTGGTGACGTCGTCCTCGACCTCCGGGCCCTCGTAGACGACGAACCCGAACCGGCCGAAGACCTCGTCGATCGCCGCGATCGTCTCGGCGATCGGGTGGCGCGTTCCGCGCGCGATCCGGCGGCCCGGCGTCGTGACGTCGACGGCCTCGGCGGCGAGGCGTGCGATGAGGGCCGCGCCGCGCAGGTCCCGGCTTCGCTCGCTCACCGCGGCCTCGACGGCCTCGCGGACCTCGTTGCCGACCGCGCCCATCCGAGGACGGTCCTCGGCGGGCAGGCGCCCGATCCCGCGGAGGAGCTCCGTGATGGCGCCCTTGCGGCCGAGGAACGCGAGCTGGGCCGCGTCGAGCGCTGCCGGGTCGGCGGCGGTCGCCACGGCGTCGAGCGCGTCCGATCGGAGGCGCTCGAGCTGCGCGGTCATCGTCCCGAGGTCCACGGTGCTGGCTCTCTCCTGCGCGTGGGGCTGGCGTGCCGGGAATGCCGAGCCCCCGCCGGCCGCGTCGGGGGCGAGGGCTCGAAGGTCGCGGAGACGGACCCGGAGTCGGGCCGGTCAGGCGCTCTTCGCGGCCTCGGCGATCTGCGCGAAGGTGGCGGTGTCGCGGACGGCGAGATCCGCGAGGATCTTGCGGTCGAGGGCGATGTCCGCCTTCTTCAGGCCGGCGATGAGCTTGCCGTACGTCGTGCCGTTCTGGCGCGCGCCGGCGTTGATGCGGATGATCCAGAGCTCGCGCATCTGGCGCTTGCGCTGCTTCCTGTCGCGGGTCGCGTAGGCCATCGCGTGGAGCAGCGCCTCGCGCGCCGGCTTGACCAGCGTGGATCGTGTCCCGCGACGCCCCTCGGCGTCCTGGAGGAGCCTCTTGTGTCGCTTGTGGGCGGTGACGCCCCGCTTGACGCGTGCCATCTGCGGGTGGTGCTCCTACAGGTACGGGAGGAGGCGGCGGACCTGCTCGCGGTGGCCGGGTCCGATGACCTCCTTGCCCGCGTAGCGCCGGGTCCGGCGCGAGCTCTTGATCTCGAGATGGTGGCCGCGCCACGAGAGGACCCGGATCGGCTTCCCGCTCCCGGTCTTCCCGATGCGCTTCTGCGCGGCCTTATGGCTCTTCATCTTCGGCACGGTGGCCTCACTCTCCCGTCACCGCCGGCTCGGCCACCGCCGGGGCCGGGGCCGACTGGGCCGGCGCCCCGACCGCGGCGGCCGCGGCTGCCGCCGCTGCTGGAGTCGGCTCTGTCGACGCGACCGGCGCCGTCGCTGCGGCCCCGGGCTCGCGTGTCTTCGGCTTGTGGCTCGAGGCGATGACGATGTGCATCGCCCGCCCCTCGAGCAGTGGCGCCCTCTCGAGCACCCCGTGGTCCTTGACTCGGTCGGTGAACTTCGCGAGGAGGTTCCGGCCGATCTCCGGGTGCGTGAGCTCGCGTCCGCGAAACTGGACCGTCACCTTGATGCGATCGCCTTCCTCGAGGAACTGGATCGCGCGGTGGACCTTCGTGTCGAAGTCGCCGGTCCCGATCTTGGGCTTGAGCCGGATCTCCTTGAACTCGACCGAGCGCGAGCGACGCTTCGCTTCCTTCTCGCGCTTCGCGAGCTCGTACTTGTACTGTCCGAAGTCGAGGAGCTTCACGACCGGCGGCGACGCCGTCGGCGCGACCTCCACGAGGTCGTAGCCGCGTTCCTGCGCCAGCCGGAGGGCCTCGCCCGTGGGCATGACCCCGAGCTGGGCACCGTCCTCGTCCACCACCCGCACCTGCGGGACGCGGATCATGTGGTTGACACGCAGGTCTCGGCTCAGGTTCGACCCCTTCGTACGTGCTCCGCGGACGCCCGGATGGCCTCCGGGCATGCGTCATCCCGGGCCTCGGCGCCCGCGGGACTATACCATGCGCTCGCGCCGCCAGACAATCGCGTGACGCATCTCGCCCCCCTCGGGCGCCGATCAGACGACACGGTCCCGGACCTCGGCGACCAGGCGCTCCGCGAGGTCGTCCCACCCGACGCCCGGCTCCTGCGCGCCCGAGCGCGACCGGAGCGCGACGGTCCGCGTCGTGAGCTCGCGATCGCCCAGGACGAGCATGTAGGGGACCTTCTGCTCCTGGGCGAGACGGATCTTGTTCTGCATCCGGTTGTCGGAGTCATCGACCTCCACGCGGAGGCCTCGCGCTCGCAGGAGGGCTGCGAGGTCGTTCGCGCCGGCCACATGGCGGTCGGCGATCGGGACGACCACCGCCTGCACCGGCGCGCACCAGATGGGGAACGCGCCGGCGAAGTGCTCGGTCAGGACGCCGATGAACCGCTCGAGCGAGCCGTAGATCGCCCGGTGGATCGCGACGGGCCTCTGCTGGCGGCCCTCCTCGTCGATGTACCAGAGGTCGAACCGCTCCGGGAGCATGACCCGGTCGACCTGGATGGTCGCCGTCTGCCATTCGCGACCCAGCGCGTCCTCGATCTGGATGTCGATCTTCGGCGCGTAGAACGCGCCGTCCCCGGGCTTCTCGCGGTAGGCGAGGCCGGATCGCTCGAGCTCGCGCCGCATGAGCGCCTCGGTCTGCTCCCAGACGGCCGGGTCCCCGAGCGCCTTGTCCGGCCGCGTCCCGAAGGTCAGCTTCGGCTCAAGGCCGAACCACGAGTACGCCTCGCGGACCTCGCCCATGAGTCCCTCGATCTCGGCCCCGATCTGGTCGGGACGCACGTAGATGTGGGCGTCGTCGGTGACGAAGTGCCGGACCCGGGTCAGGCCGGACAGCACGCCCGACAGCTCGTTGCGATGGAGGACCCCGTACTCGGCGAGTCGGAGCGGCAGGTCGCGATACGAGCGGACCCGGCTCCGGTAGATGTACGTCGACTCCGGGCAGTTCATCGGCTTGAGGCTGAACGTCTGCTCCTCGGCCTCGACAAGGAACATGTTGTCGCGGTAGTGCTCCCAGTGGCCCGAGCGCTCCCAGAGCTTCTGGTGCACGAGCGGTGGCGTGTAGACCTCCTGGTAGCCGCGACGCGCCTGGATCTCGCGCATGCCCTCCCGAAGCGCCTGGTAGAGCGTCCAGCCCTTCGGATGCCAGAACGCGGCGCCCGGTGCCACGTCATGGAAGCTGAAGAGGTCGAGCGCGACGCCGAGGCGGCGGTGGTCACGCTTCTTCGCCTCCTCCCGTCGCCAGAGGTAGCGGTCGAGGTCCTCCTGGGTCGACCAGACGGTGCCGTAGATGCGCTGGAGCATCGGCCGGGCCTGGTCGCCGCGCCAGTAGGCTCCCGCGATCGCCAGGAGCTTGAACGGCCCGATCCTGCCCGTGCTCGCAACGTGGGGGCCCTTGCACAGGTCCGTGAAGGGTCCGTGCTCGTAGAAGGTCGTCTCGGGTGGGGGTGTGCCGTCGGCGCGTGCCCGCGACGCCAGGTCGTCGAGGATCTCGATCTTGTAGAGCTGACCCCTGCCCTCGACGAGCGCCCGCGCGTCGTCGAAGGGGACCTCGCGCCGGACGAACGGGTGGTCGGCCGCCACGCTCATGCGCATCCGCTCCTCGATCGCCGAGAGGTCGTCGGGCGTGAGGGGTCGCGGGAGGTCGAAGTCGTAGTAGAAGCCGTCCTCGATCGCCGGGCCGATCCCGAGCCGGGCATCGGGGAAGAGGTCGAGGACCGCCTCGGCCATGACGTGCGCTGTCGAGTGGCGCATCGCGTCGAGGTCGGAGTGCGCGCCGGCGTCGAGGAGCTCGTCGGCCGAGCCCCGTGCGGGTGCGGGCGGGAGGATCTCCTCCGCCTCGGCTCCCCCACCCTGTCCTGCAGTCTGCGCGCCCGCCATGTCGACCTCCAGAGAAACGATGACGCCCCTCGTCCCGACAGGACGAGAGGCGTGCCTCCCGCGGTCCCACCCGCCTTCGCGCCCGCCGCAGCGAACCGCGCTCTCGTGCCGCGCTAACGGGCGGACCCGGGCCGGTTCACCGGCCGCTCACGGGTGGTGCCGGGCCGGCGGTCCGCCGTCGCGGCTCTCAGCCTTGGGTCGCGACTCTCTGGGGCGCCGTGCCGGCGGGCATGTCCCGCTCGACGCGTTCGGATGATGGTGGGCGGTAGAGGACTTGAACCTCTGACCTCATGCATGTCAAGCATGCGCTCTAACCAACTGAGCTAACCGCCCGATGCGGACGGCAGGATACCACCGAGCGGCGGACTTCGGCGGGGCGCCGAGAGCCGTCGGCATGACGGCCCCGGGCGTCATGACCGCGCGCTACGGCGCGATCGGCGCCACCTCGATCGCCGTCAGGGTCGACGTGCCCGCCCTCGCCGGCTGCGCCACGGTGTCGGAGCAGCGGAGCTCGACCGAATCCCCGGCGCCGAACGTGTGCACGCCCTGCATCGTGATCTGCGTGGTCGAGCCGTTGTCGGTCACCGCGGCGAGGATCGAGCCGTCCCCCACGCTGGTCCCGGCCTGCAGCCAGCAGTCGGCCACGATTCCGGCAGGCCCAGCCCCGACGTCCGACGAGATCGAGACGATCGCGGTGAGGAGGAACGTCCCGGCGGGCAGGCTCATCGTCCCGAGAAGATCGCCGGCGAAGAGGCTCGTCAGCGAGCCGAAGGACGGGAAGGAGGCGGACGCGGCCCGCGCCGGCCCGGTAGCGCCGGTCGCTCCCGTGGGGCCGGTGGGCCCGGTAGCGCCGGTCGCTCCCGTGGGGCCGGTGGGCCCGGGAACGGCCACGGTGCCCCAGTAGACGAGCCGGCCGCCCCCGGGGAGCCTGCACTGCGCGACATCGCTCATCCGGACGTTGCCGTAGGCGTCGTAGCAGGCGTACAGGGTGGCCGGGTTGGATGCGGCGAAGGCGCCGCCTGCCGCGACCGCGATGAGGGCGAACGCCGCGACCCCCACGGCGAGCGCGCGGAATCTCCCCAACCAGCGCATGGCGACTGCCCCTCCGAGTCGCCACGCGAGGGCCAACCAGCTTCGGCCACGGATCCGCGCGCCGACGTTCGGCCGAGTGTCCGGTGGGTTGCAGGGTGTGTCAAGTGCCCGACGGCTTCCCGCTCGGTCGCGAGCCCTGAGCGCTCGTGCGAGGCCTGGCGCCTCGGGACCCGTCTCGGCGCCCCTCGCCCCCGACTACGTGCCCGGCTCCTCGGCGCTGGTCACGTCCGCCACCCCGGCCCCGAGCACCCGGATCAGGTCGGCCGGCACGAGGTGGACGTTGACGCCGCGGGCGCCGCCCCCGATCGCGACCAGCGGACGCTCGAGCATCGAGGCGTCGGTGGTGAGCTGCGACGGCCGGATGGCGTCGGACGGGCCGCCTCGGACCACGCGGACGTCCGGTTCGGCGTCCAGGGGTCGGGGGTGCCGTCCGGGTCACGCTGGCGCGCGACGTCCGCGGATGGAAGCCGTTCGGGTCCGACCCCTGGCGGGTCCTCGTCGCGCCCGACGCGCGGCTCGCCCACGAATCCGTCGCGTCGCGAGAGCGTGACGCCCGCGACGACCGCGCCGGGCGGCTGTCACGCCCGCTGCGTGGGCCGACCGGCGCGTCAGCTCGAGTCCGGTGGCCCTGGCCGCCTCGGGTCAGGAGGCTTCCGTCAGCCCGTACACGCGGCGGGCGTTGCCGCTCCCTACGAGATCCACGACGCGCTCCGCATCGCCGAGGGACCAGTCGCCGGCCGCGACCCACCCGCCGAGCACGCGGCTCATCGCGCGCCGGAACAGCCAGCTCCCGAGGACGTGCAGCTCTGGCAGGCCCCACGCATCGGACGAGAAGAGGATCTTCGTGAACGGCGCGAGCTCGAGCGATTCGCGGACGACCTGCGTGCTCGCGGCTCCCGTGAACGTCACCGCCAGGCCCACGTCCGCGTAGACGTGCGGGAACATCTGGGCGAGGTAGCCGGCGTGGCGCTGGAACGGGTACGTGTGCAGCAGCAGGATCGGGCAGGTCCCTTCGGTCGCCCGGATGAAGTCGGTGAGGAGCAACGGGTCGCACCGATGGAGGTCGAGGTCGGGGTCGCCGTAGCCCGTGTGGATCTGGAGCGGGAGCCCGGTCGCGATGCCCTCCCAGAGCCCGAACCTGAGCAGCACCGGGTCGGTCAGCCGACTACAGCCCGTCTTCCCGATCTCGCGGAACCACGCTCCGGCCCGTTCCGCGACATCCCTGTCCGACGGTCGACTCGGCTCGAAGTCCAGGCCGCAGCGGTACGCGATGATCGACTTCAACCCGGCCGCTCCGCGCGCGTCCGCGCGGAGTGCCGAGCGAAACGCGTCGGCGAACCGGGCGGCAGAGACGCCGTCGCCGGCCACGCGCTCCGCGACGCCCTCCAGGCGGACGATCGTCTCCGCCCGGGCCTCCGCCAGCCGGCCCAGCTCGCCCACCGGCAGGAGGTCGTCTGGCCGGAAACCCGTGTCCACGAGCATCCGGCCAACGCCCGCGTGCGGAAGGAGACGACCCGCTGCCGTCTCGTTCGACATCGCGAGCCGCTGCTCCAGGTAGTCGGCGACACTCGCGTGCTCGGGCAGGCCCAGCAGCGGAGCGCACCAGCGGCGGAGGGCGAAGGCGACCTGGGAGTCCATACCCGCCGCGTCGGCCGCAGACCGTCGATCCGACTCCGTGAGCATCAGCGTGAACGTCTCGCGGTCGACGGTGCCCCGAACGATGCTGTGGGTATGGTGATCGACCAGCGAGGCGCGCGCGAGAACCTCGTTCACGCCTCCGTGGGGTCCATCGGCGACGCTCCCGCGCTCGACCTCAGATGACATCGGCATACCGCCGGCAGCGCTCCTCCGGCGTCATCGCCGTGAGCTCGCGCGATTCCGTGCGCCGGATGCTCAGGTGCGTCGCCAGCAGCTGCGCCGCGAACCAGGACCTCGCCGCGGCGTCCTCCTCGAGGGCGGCCTGCGCGGCCTCCAGGTCGCGAGGCAGGTCCACGATGCCGAGGCGGTCGCGGTCCGCGGGGCCGATCGCATCGAGATCGCCCTCCACGAGCGCCGGAGCCGGCAGCTCCCGCTGAAGGCCGTCGATCCCCGCGCGAATCAGGGCGGCGAGCACGAGCCACGGGTTCGCGGTCGCGTCGCACGCACGGTATTCGAGGTTCGCCATCTCGAGGGTGCGCGCGTCGCCCAGGGTGGTGACCGGGCAGAGCCGCACCAGCGCCTCCCGGTTCATGTGCCCGAAGAACGCCGCCGCCGAGCTCCAGCGGCCGGGCGCCAGACGGATGCTCGAGACCACGCTCGGGGCCGTCCAGGCGACGAGCGCCCCCGCGTGCGCGAGGATCCCCGCGACGAACCGCTGCGCGGGGGTCGACGGCTCGCTCGTCTCCGGGTCGAGCGTCACGGGGCGCCCGGCGCGGTCCCACACGCTCAGGTGGACGTGGACGCCGTTGCCGACCGCGTCGGGCCGCACGAGGGGGGCGAAGACCGCGCGCATGCCGTGGCTCGCGGCGAGGTCGCGCGCGATCGCACGGGTGAGGATGGCCCGGTCGGCGGCCGTCATCGCGTCGGCCGGGCCGATCGTGATCTCGTACTGGCCCGCCCCATACTCGGGCAGCCACGTCTCCGGCTCGAATCCGCTCGCGTGCAGCGTCTCCACGAGCTCGGACCCGAACGGCTCCGCGACTCGGTGAGCCTCGATGCTGAAGGGGGCGTCCGGCGTGAGCCCGCGCAGCGTGAACTCCTGCTCGAACGCCGCGACCACCCGCAGCCCGAATCGGTCATCCAGGTCGCGCACCGCCTCCGCGAGCGCGTGCCGGGGGCAGCACTCCCACGGCCGACCGTCGGGGTGGACGATATCGGCGAGCACCAGCTGGGTCGACGGCCGTCCGTCGACGCCCGGAAGGCGACATTCGGCCGACTCGACGGGCAGGAGCCGGATATCGCCCAGGGATCCGAACGGGTTCGGCACCGCGAGGCTCCCGAAGGTCGTCTGCGCGAGGTCGGCCGGAACCCACCCGACCCCGCGCCGCAGGTGATCCGCGAGCTCGTCGGAGCGGATCGCGCGTCCGCGCGTGATCGCGACGAGGTCGCACGTGCCGATGAACGTCAGGCTCGCGGCCACGGGACTCCCTTCCGGGCTGGCGCGGACGGTCACTGCGGCCCCGCCGCTACGGGACGAACGCGATCACTCGGGCTGGGCTGCCCGATCCGTCCGTGAGCTTCAGGACCCCGACGACGACCCACGCCCCGAGCGGCGGCAGCTGGGCCAGATTCGTCAACCCCTCGAGATGCCAGACGCCGCGGGGATGGCTGATCTGGCGGTGCACGACGAAGTCCGTGGCGACGCCCGGGTCGATGCCGAGCGAGTCCACGCCGAGCCCACCTGCCGCCCGCTCTTCGACGAGGAAGCGGGCCGCATCCGGGCCGAATCCGGGGAAGCGCAGCGGTCCCGGGGCGCCGGCGTAGCGCGCCGCGTCCGTGTTGAACGCCTCCCAGCCGGTGCGGAGGAGGACGGCGGCCCCGTCCGGGATCCGGCCATGACGCGCCTCGAACGCCTGGACCTGCTCGAGGGTGAGCGTGGCGTCGGGTCGCCCGGCGCAGGCCTCGCCGATGTCGATCATCGCGGCGGGACGGACGAGGCTCTCGACCGGGATCTGATCGACGCTCGTCGTCCCGTCGATCATGTGGCACGGGGCGTCGAAGTGCGTCCCCGAGTGCTCCATGAAGGAGATCCTGCGGTTGTAGAAGCCGTCGCGGGCAACGGTCAGGATCGTCTCTGCCGTTGGTGCAGGCGCGCCGGGCCACATCACCGTCGCGGAATCGAGCGACTGCGTCAGGTCGACCACCCGCATGTTCATGAACATCCTCAGCTCCTCCCGTCAGGTCGTCGTCCATCATGGGGACCGGACAGCGCGCTGGCAAGATTCGGGGCTCACCCGCAGCGCGGGCGCCGCGATGCCGCGCACCTTGCGGAGGCGAACGTGGATGGCGTAGCGTCCGGACTCGACGCAGGAAACCGGGCGCGGAGGAGGGTGAGATGGCGAAGGAGATCTACTGCGCGGTCGGTGTCCACATCGACGCGGTGGCGGGCTGGCTCGGTTCCTATGGGGGCGAAGACTCGCCGTCCGACATCCAGCGGGGCATGTTCGCCGGCGAGGTCGGCGTCCCGCGCGTTCTCCGTCTGCTCGACCGGTACGGAATCCGCGGCAGCTGGTTCATCCCCGGCCACTCGATCGAGACCTTCCCCGACCAGACCCGGATGATCGTCGACGCCGGGCACGAGATCGGGGCTCACGGCTATTCGCACGAGAACCCGGTCGCGATGACTCCCCGGCAGGAGGAGGACGTGCTCGCGAGATGCGTCGACCTCGTCGAGCGCGTCTCGGGCAGGCGGCCGCGAGGATACGTCGCTCCCTGGTGGGAGATGTCGGCGAGCACCGGGGAGCTGCTCCTCAAGTACGGCTTCAGCTACGACAACAGCCAGGCCTACAACGACTTCACGCCCTTCTACGCCCGCGTCGGCGACACCTGGACCAAGGTGGACTACACCGCGGAGGCGAGCACCTGGATGAAGCCCCTGGTCCGGGGCCGTGAGATCGACGTCGTCGAGATCGCCGCGAACTGGTACCTCGACGACCTGCCGCCGATGATGTTCATCAAGGCGTCGCCGAACAGCCACGGATTCGTGAGCCCGCGCCACCTCGGGGAGATGTGGCTCGACGAGTTCGACTGGGTCCATCGCGAGATGGACTACGCGGTGTTCGCGCTCACGATCCACCCGGACGTGAGCGGGCGGCCCCAGGTCCTCCTCATGCTCGAGCGACTCATCGAGCACGTCAACGCCCACGAGGGGACGTACTGGCGCACCTTCGAGGAGATCGCGGACGACTTCCGCCGCCGGTGCCCGCCGCCATCGGCGCCGGCCTGACGGCCCGATCATGCGCGAGCGCGCGCATGGGGCTGCCGAACGACAGCCGGGTGGGTTACGCTCTCGCCTCACCACGGTCCAAGTGGGGCGAGCCTGAGGAGGGGCGAATGATCAGGAAGTTCGCGATCGCCGCGCTCGTGACGAGCCTCGCGGTGGCCGCCTGCAGCGGCGGCGGCGGGTCGGGAGACAAGATCAAGATCGGCGGAGGCTTCGCGCTCACCGGGGACGAGTCGTCGCTCGACCTGCCCGCGGCCAACGGCGCGAAGCTCGCCGTAAAGGAGATCAACGCCGCGGGCGGCGTCCTCGGCAAGCAGATCGACTTCATCGTCCACGACAGCCAGTACAAGATGGACGTGACTGCGCAGACAGCGAAGCAGTTCGTGGAGCAGGACAAGGTCCAGGCGATGATCGGCTACACGGACACGGACTCTGTCCTCGCCTCCGGCCCGACCTTCCAGTCCGCCGGCATCCCGTTCATCACGGTCGGCGCGACCTCGCCGAAGATCCCGGCGCAGGTCGGTGACGTCATGTACCTCGCGTGCTTCGGCGACAACGTCCAGGCCGCGGCTGGCGCCGAGTACTCGCTGAAGAACTTCGGCAAGAACGCCTACCTCCTCTGGGACAAGGGTGTCGAGTACACCACGCTGCTCGGGGCGTACTTCAAGGCGCGCTTCACCGAGGCGGGCGGGACCATCGTCCTCGAGGACTCGTACGATGACAAGGCCACGGACTTCTCGGCCCAGATCGCAAAGATGAAGGCGCTCTCGCCGGCACCGGACTTCTACTACATCGCCGCGATGCCCTACAACGTCGGCCCGCTCGTGAAGCAGATGCGCGACGCCGGCATCAGCGGTCCCGTCGTGGGCGGTGACGGCTACGACACGCCGGACCTCGTCAGCGTGGCCGGCACCGCATCGGACAACGTCTACTTCTCAACCCACGCCCTCATGGACGCGACCGGCGGGACGGACAAGATCAAGACCTTCATGGCCGCGTACAGCAAGGAGTACGGTCACGACCCCGAGAACGCATTCGCTGCCCTCGGGTACGACACGGTCTACCTGCTCGTGGACGCGATCAAGCGCGCCGGGTCGATGGATCCGGCGGCGCTGAAGACCGCCATCGGATCGACGAAGGACTTCCCCGGGATCACGGGGGCGATCACCTTCGCCAACGGGTCGCACGTCCCCCAGAAGGGCGTCACCCTGGTCGCGGTGACGGGCGGGAAGTTCACCCTCGGAGCGGAGGTCGTGCCCGAGGCTGTCCCCGCCCCGTAGGCGCGCCGTCCGCCGGAAGGCGGCCCGCCGCACGATCGAGACCCGTGCCCGAGCCCTCGGGCACGGGTCTCGCGCATCCGGAGGCCGCGTCGCCCACCCTGGCCGCGAAGGTGGCAACCCCTGTCGAGGCGGTTCGCGGCCGCCTACGGCGCCTCCGTCTCGGGTCCTTCCGGGCCTCCGCCTCCGCGGAGGGACCGGAGGCGGGTGGAGAGCCGGTCGAACGAGATCTCCCGCTGGCCCATGATGCCCTCGGGCCGGAAGACGATGACCGCGATGAAGAAGGCGGCGAGCAGCGCCCCGCTCAGCCCGTAGAGCAGCGTCACGTCCTCGACGCGTCGGAGCCCCTCTGCGAGAGCCAGGACCACCACCGAGCCGATCACCGAGCCGCTGACCGACCCCATGCCGCCCACGACGAGCATCGTGATGACACGGAACGTGAGGTCGAAGTAGAACACCGTCGGCGAGAACGACGTGATGAAGTGCGCGTAGAGCGAGCCGGCGATCGCCGTGAAGAACGCGCCGATGACAAAGGCGAGCAGCCGCGGACGGAGGATCGAGATCCCGACGGACTGTGCGGCCCACCGGTCGCGCCGCTGCGCGAACATCGCCCGGCCGTACTGCGAGCGCTTCAGGCGCCACACGGCATAGATCACGAGGACGGCGCACGCCCACGCCCACCAGAGGTTCGTGTACGGCGTGACGTTCGAGAACGTTCGCGACCCGCGGGTGAACCCGTCCGCGTTGAAGAGGATCACCCGGACGATGACGAGGAATCCCAGGGTCGCGACGGCGACGAAGTGCCCGGAGAGCCGCATGAGCACAGCGCCGACGAGGAGCGCGACGAAGGCCACGAGGAGGCCGGCGATGAGCGTCGCTGCCAACCAGCCCACCGGGAGCGGCCCGACCACCTGGTCCAGGTGCACGCCTGCCAGCCAGGACGGCAGGTCCGGCAGGTATTCCGATTTGACGGCGAGCGGCAGGGTCAGGATCGCGGAGATGTAAGCGCCCAGCGCCATGAACCCGATGTTGCCGAGCGAGAAGACCCCTGTGAACCCGCTCGCGAGGTTCAGGCTCACCACGAGGATCGTGAAGATCGCCAGATTGATCATCAGCCCCTGCCAGAACGCGAGGCCGGACGCATCGAGGAGGGCGAGGCCGACGCTCAGCCCCAGGATCGAGAGGAGCGGTCCGGCGACGCGCGGAGACATCCTCACGGGACCTCCTCCCGGCCGCCGCCCCCGACGATCCCGTTGGGCCTGAACAGGAGCATGAGGATGAGGAACACGAACACGAACGCGTCACGGTAGCTGCCGAGGGAGCTCGGGAAGACCTGCGTGAGCAGGTCGTGCACGCCCGGAGGCACGGCGCCCGGCGGCAGGATGTCCGCGATCCCGGACAGCGCGGTGGGGATGACCTCGAGGATGCCGAGCGCATACGCACCGACCACCGCGCCGGACAGGCTGCCGAAGCCGCCGATCACGGCCGCGATGAACGCCTTGAGCACGGGCGTGAAGCCCAGGTACGGATTGATCTGGCCGGCCTGCGACGCGTAGAGGAAGCCGGCGACGGCGGCGAGCCCGGAGGAGATGGCGAAGGCCGTCGCGACGACGCGGTTCACCCGGATGCCCATGAGACGGGCCGCGGGGAGGTCCTCCGCCGCCGCGTGCATCGAGAGCCCGAGGCGCGTTCTGGTCACGAAGACCGTGAGCAGTGTGAGGAGGACCGCCCCGGTCACGAGGCTCACGATGTTCACCTTGGGCACGGTGATCGCGCCGAAGGCGACGACACCGTTGACAATGTCGGGGGCCGGGAACGCGATCTGGACCGGCTCGCCGGCGAGCCGGCTGACGAGGAGCGTCCCGTTCTGGAGGATCTGCCCGACGGCGAACGAGGTGAGCAGCATCGCGACCTCGGCCGCGCCGCGGATCGGCCGATACGCGATCCGCTCCATGAGGAGCCCGATGACGACGGCGCCCACGACCATGAACACGAGCGCCGCAGGCAGCGGCATTCCGGCGAACAGGGCGAAGGTCACGAGATAGGCGGCGACCATCATGATGTCGCCGTGGGCGAAGTTGATGAGGCGGAGGATGCTGAAGATGAGCGCCAAGCCCACCGCCATGAGCGCGTACAGGCTGCCCGCGCTCACCGCGTTCACGACCTGCTGGATGAAGTAGTCGCCCATCGGTCAGAGGCCGAAGTAGGACTGCTCGATGCGCGGATCGTGGCGCAGCGAGTCGGCCGCTCCCTCGAACGTGATCCGGCCCGTCTCCATGACGTAGGCGCGGTCCGCCGCATCGAGGGCGTGATGGACATTCTGCTCGACGAGCAGGATCGTGAGGCCCTGGCGTTTGAGCCCCTCGATGACCTCGAAGATGTGCTCGACCATGATCGGCGCGAGGCCGAGCGAGGGCTCGTCCAGAAGCAGGAGCCGCGGCTTGCTCATGAGGGCGCGCGCGATCGCGAGCATCTGCTGCTCGCCGCCTGACAGCGTCCCTCCGGCCTGCTTCATCCGGTCCCGCAGCCGCGGGAAGGTATCTTCCACGAGCTCGATGTCCCGACGGGCTTCGGCGGCCGGCCGCTGGACGCCCCCGAGGATCAGGTTCTCGCGCACGGTGAGGCGCCCGAAGATGTGGCGGCCCTCCGGGCAGTGGGAGATGCCAAGGGCGACGATCCTGTCCGTCGATTCGTTCGAGATGTCCCGCCCGTCGTACACGATCGCCCCGGACCGTGGCCGCAGGAGCCCGGAGATCGACTTGAGCGTGGTGGACTTGCCGGCGCCGTTCGACCCGATGATCGCGACGAGCTCGCCGGTCTCGACGCGCAGTGACGCTCCGTTCACGGCGCGGATGTTGCCGTAGAAGACGTGGAGGTCACGGAGCTCAAGCATGCTTCGCCTGGCCGAGGTAGGCGGAGATGACGCCGGGATCCACCCGGACCGTGGCCGGATCGCCGTCCGCGATGAGCACGCCGTAGTTGAGGACCTGGATCCGGTCGCAGAGGTTCATGACGAGCGGGATATCGTGGGCCACGAGAATGATCGTGATCCCGAGATCCCCGCGGAGTCTCCTGATCAACCCGTTCAGCTCCGCGGCCTCCGACGGGTTCATGCCCGCGCTAGGCTCGTCGAGCAGGAGGACCTTCGGGCCGACCGCCACGGCCCGTGCGATCTCGAGCCGGCGCTGGTCGCCGTACGGCAGGCTCCGCGCGAGACGGTCGGTCCGATCGCCCAGCCCAACGAGGTCGAGGAGCTCTGCCGACCGCGCCCGGATCCGCTCTTCCCGCTCGCGGAACGCGCGCGTCGACATCATCGCGGACCACAGCGAGCCCGGCAGGTGGCGCTGCGCCGCAACGGCCACGTTGTCGAGCACCGACATGTCGTCGAACAGGCGGATGTTCTGGAAGGTACGGGCGATGCCGAGCTGTGCGACCCGGTACGCGGACAGGTGCGTCACGTCCACGCCCAGCAGGTGGATCGCGCCGGTCGACGGCCGCACCATCCCCGAGAGCAGGTTGAACAGGGTCGTCTTGCCGGCCCCGTTCGGGCCGATCACGCCGTGGATCGTCCGGGGCGCAAGATCGAGCGAGTAGTCCGCGAGCGCGACCAGCCCTCTGTAATGCTTCCCGAGGCCCACGACCTGCAGAAGCAGCGAAGGGTCTGGCGCGACCGACGCCGCGGGGGGGCTGGCCACTGGTGCTCTCTCCGGGTGCCCGGGGACGGGGGGTGTGTCGCGTCGGTCGCCGTCGCGTGCTTCGGCGCAGGACGGGGCCGACTATCGCACAGCCCTCAGAGCAGCGTCAAACCGCACGCGCGACCGGCCACCCGCCCGCCGGGGCCTCGCTCAACTGGCGCGCCGGCGTCCCGAGGGCGCAGATCCCCGGGTGGGAACGCGTCAGGCGGGGTCGTCGAGGAGTGCAGCGAGCTCCGTTCTCCCGAGACCTGCCGCGAGCCCGAGCGAGAGGACGATCCGCGCCTTCGGACCGGTCAGGTGCCCTGCGAGGATGGCACCGGCGCGCGCCCACGTGGCACCGCCGCCGGGAAATCCGTACCCGGTCGTCACCCGGCCACCAGGGACGCGGGACGCGAGGACGACCTCGAGGCCGCTCGCCATCGCACGATCGGCCGCGGCGAGAAGCGACGGGTGCGTGTTGCCGGCTCCCGTCCCCTCGACGACCACCCCGCGCGCACCCGCCGCGACGAACGCATCGATGGCGCCTCCGTCGAGGCCGATCGCCGCGACGACCAGCCCGACGGGCGGGATGTCGCCGACGGCCACTGCCGGCACGCGTCGCCGGCCGACCCGCCGTCGGAGAAGCGCGACCCGGCCCCCCTCCACCTCGGCGAGCGGACCGCCGTCCGGGCTTGCGAAGGCGTCGATCGCGCTCGTGTGCATCTTCACGACGGCGTCCGCGGCGTGGAGCTTGCCCGCAATCGACAGGACGGCCCCCTGGCCGCGCAGCGCCGGCGAGGACGCGGCGGCGATCGCGTCCCGGAGATTCGCCGGCCCGTCGGCGCCCGGGGCGTCCGCGGTCCGCATCGCTCCGGTCACCACGAGAGGACGCGCGTCGTCCCACAGGAGGTCGTATGCGAGCACGGCTTCGTCCATCGTGTCGGTCCCCTGGACCACGACCGCACCGGAGAGGCCGGGATCCGCGGCGAGCGTCTCCCGGGCCGCGCCGGCGATGCGCAGCAGATCGTCGAACGACAAGTGGCTGGCTGGTGTCCGGCCGAGGTCCACCACGATCGCGTCGGGCATCCCGGCGACGCCGGCGCCGGCGCTTGCGAGCAGCGTGTCGCCGCCGAGGGCCGGCGTCGCGCCGCCGGCGACCGGATCCACCGTCATCGAGATCGTACCGCCCGTGAAGACGACGACGACCCGCGGAGGCGTCATCGGCGCGACCTCGGACCACCCTGCCCGCGTGTCGCGGAGGTACGGGCCCCCATGGCCATCACAGGACTCCCGGTGGCTCGCCGTCGATCCCGCCGGCCGGACCCCCGGCGGTTGCGTGGGTCGCGGTCGGCCGCGCGAAGACCGAGAGAACGCCGGAGATGAGGATCAGGATCCCGCAGGCGACGATGACGGTGGTGGACCCGACGAAGTCGCTGATCGGACCGACGACGATGATCGGGACGAAGCTTGCGATCGAGACGAGCATGTTGAGGACGCCGAAGACACGCCCCCGAACGTCCTCGGGGATGTCCTCCTGGAGCTGCGTCTGCGACGGGATCGCGACGACGGCGTACGCCACGCCCGCGAGGAACGCGATGACGACGACGATCGACAGGAGCGAGACGCTGGTGCTCGGCGCGATGTTCGTCCGATCCTGGAGGCCGCGGATCGCGGATGCGATCGGTCCCGCGATCGCGAGGAGCAGGAGGAGGCCTCCGAGGGAGACGAGGCCCCCCTCGATCAGCCGCCGGCGCGGGAAGAAGCGCGCGTAGCTGTTGAGGAACAGGACGCCCGTGACGACGCCCGCGCCGAGCGGCAGGACGATGACGACGAAGTCCTTCGTCTGGAGGCCGAGGTTCGTCGTGGCGAAGTCCGGGCCGAGGACGCCGAGAACGCCGATGAGCGAGGCCGCGATCCCGAGGTAGACGAGCGACCAGGTGACGGTCGGATTCGAGCGGATGTACGCGATCCCCTCGCGGAGTTGGTCGAGCGTGTCGCGTGCGGCCTCACCGAGCTGGCCGCGGACGCCCTCCTCCGACCCGGCGGCGGCACGTTCGCCGGCGACCGTGATCGCCTCGCGAGCGACGAGCCCCGGCATCTCCGGCGGCGCCTTGACGAGGTCCTGCTCCGCGAGGGCGAGCGCCTCCTCGGACGGGTGCTCGTCGGCGGCGCGGGCCCGAGCGGCGAGCTCCCTCGAGGAGGGCAGCGTGAAGCAGAAGACCGCCGCAACCAGGTAGAGGATCGCGACCGCGGCGATGAGGAGGTCCGGGCCGGAGACCGTCACGACGAGAGGTCCGAGGAGGGCGAAGCCCACCGCGAATGCCGCGTTCGTCGTGAGGGTGAAGAGGCCGTTCGCGGCGACGAGCTGGTTCCGCGGGACGAGGCGTGGGAGCATGGACAGCTCGGTCGGTGCGAAGAACGTCGTGAGGATCGAGACGAGGATGTTGAGCGCGAAGATCGCGACGACGTTCCAGTCGAGGACGACCATCACGCCGAATGCGATCGCCCGCAGCAGATTCGTGACGACGAGCATGTGGCGCCCGTCGACGCGATCCACGAAGACACCCGCCACCGCGGAGAACACGACCGCCGGGACGAGGAACGTGAGCAGCAGCAGCGAGACCGCGGAGCTCGACTTCGTGAGATCGAAGACGAGGATGGTCAGGCCGTAGACGACCATGTTGCCGCCGACCTGGGTCGCGACCTGCGATAGCCAGAGCAGCAGGAATAAGCGGTTCGCGAGGACGGCGAACGGCCCGCCGCTCTCCGGTGTCCCCACCTGGCGCGATGTGGCGCGGCCGGCCGTGGCCTCCGTCCCGCTCACGGTCGCGGGTCTTCCGGGGGCCGCCCAGACGCGGAGCGCTCGACGGCGACCACTCGCCGCTCGAGCTCACGCCGCTCGAGCATCACGCGCCTGCCGCAGGTGGTGCATGCTATCCCGACGTCCGCGCCGATGCGCGTCACCCGCCAGACGCTCCCGCCGCAGGGATGCGCGCGGCGGAGCCGGACCGCATCGCCGACCTCGAGCGCGAGGATGCGCGGGGTGGCCGGGCGCCGTTCATCCATCGGCGCTGAGGCTATCAGAGCCGGGGTCTGCCGTGCGGGGGGATGAGGTCACGCGTCGTCCCCGGGACGTCGATCCGGTCGCCGGGCGTGACGGTGACGCGGAGGGACGGGTCGGTCGCGGCGAGCAGCGCGACGATGCCGCCCGGTCGCGTCAGCGTGCCGGCCAGCGCGTTCGGGTCGCCCAGGGCGCGGACGATGACCGAGGTGCCCAGGGGCGTCGCGTCGATCGTCGCAGCACCCGCCTCACCCGACGCGACGGTGCCCGCCACGACGCGGATGCCGTCGACGGCGAGCGCCTCGCAGCCGGCGTTTCGCAGCTCGTTGAGGAGGTCGTTCACCGCCGCCCCGCTGATGGCCCCTTCGAGGGCAACCATCACCCCGCTGCCCGACGCCCTGTCGAGCCCCGCCCACGCCCTGTCGCGGGCGAGCTCGTTGCGGAGCTGGAGCGCGCTCTGCCGACCGCTCCCGGCGGCGGACTGGACGCGCACGAGCTGTCCCTGGAGGGAGGTCACCTCGGCGCGGAGCTGATCGTTGCGCGTGTTGAGGTTCGCGACCAGCAGCGTCAGGTCCTGCGCGGCGAGGCGATCGAGGCCCGTCCCGCCGGTCTGCGACCGGAGCTGGATGACGAGCAGGAACCCGAGGACGAGGAGCACCGCCGCCATCGCCAGCTGACCGCGGCGCCCGTCCAGGCCCATGTCAGGGGGCCTCCGTTGCGGATGGCGTGATGGAAGTCGAGGGCTGCACCGGCGTCGGGGACGGCACGGGACGCGCATATCGAAGCTGGACGGCACCGGCGTAGGCGGGGACCGCCGCATCCGCGATCTCGGCGTAGCGGACCCGCAGCGAGTAGGGCTGGACGCGGTCGCGGACCCAGGCGACGAACCCGGGCGAGCGCGTGAGATCGTCGTACAGGTCCGGCCCGCCGATCGCCACGACCTGGTACGGCGGGACGAGATAGGACGCGTTGGCGAGGATCGAATCGCCGACGTCGAGGAACCCGGAGAGCCCGTTGATCCGCTCCGTGTTCACCGCCACCGCCTCGGCGCCCGCGAACCACAGCTCCTGGACGACCGTTCGGACGTCTCCCGCGTTGACGCGGCGATCCGTTGCGTTCTGGCCCGATGGGGCGGGCTGATCGGCGTCCTCGAGCTGGATGACGAGGCCGGGGCCGTCGAGCGCGACGAGGCCGCCGGCGAGCCGCGCGCGATCGAGCTGGTTCGAGAGCGATGCGGCGAGCGCGTCGCTGCCCTGCGCCCCCTGCTCCGTCTGGCGGATCGTGTCGCGGAGGTCGAGGATCGACTTCTGGAGGCCTGCCTGCTGGGCCTGCAGCTGTGCCGCCGTCTCCACGAGCGGGGCGCGCTCCAGTGTCGTGTACCGGACGCGCGGCCCCTCCGTCCGGAGCTGCGCCGCGATGAGGAAGCCGAGGGCGGCGAGGGCGAGGCCGAGCGCGACCCGCCACGCGCGGAGCCCCCGCATCCAGGTGACCGCCGTCGTCACGGCACGGACTCCCCGTCCGATGGCGGCGCGTCGCCCGGCGGGGCGGTCGGCGGTCGCGCGTCTCCGTCAACGGGACCCGCTTCCTCGTCCTGTGGCGCGGGAGCGACCGCCATGCCGGGCCCGGGCTCGGGATGCCAGACCACGGTCGGGCGCGACGGTGCGCGGTAGGACGGTGGCGGGAGTGCGGCTTCGATCGCTGGGGCCGGCGGCGAGGAGTCGGGCCCCTGCGGGGGCGCGGGCGGCGGTGTGAGCCCGGACAGGGGCGGGAGGTCGGCCGGGGGCGGCCAGGCGTGGGGCGCCGCCGGCATCGCGGGCGGCGGCGGAGGAGGCGGCGTGCGCTCATGGCGGATGGCGAGCGCCACCGCGACGATGACCGCGACCACCGCCGCGAGAAGCACGATGACGAGCGGGGTCCCCGGGCCTCCGGTGGCCTCTCCCGCCGAGGGCGAGGGCGTCGGGCCCTGCGACGCGGCCACGACCGGCGTGCCCGTCTCCGACGGGGCTGCTGAGACCGACGCGCCCGGAGTCGCCGGGGCCGGCGAGGCGCCCGAGACCGCCCAGGCGGACGGGACCGGACCCGGCGGCGGCGACTGCGGTCCCCACCGCCGCGGCATGGCCGCCTTGATCGACGCCAGCCACTCGGCCTCGAACTCCGCGAACGTCTTCCCGATGCCGGCCGTGAACGCCTCGTCGTCGGAGACGCCGTCCTTGTACGCCCTGATGACCCTGACGAGCGACGCCTTCCCGTACGTGTCGATGATGTGCTTGACCGCGCTCACCGACTCCGCGTACGAGAGGAAGAACCGGGACTGAAGGCCGGCCGACGGGAACGCCTCGCCGAGCGACTCGAGCGGCAGGAGCGTGCCGTCCGCGATCCCGGCGGCGAGCTCCGCCCGGTACGACGCGGGGAAGCCCTGGGAGAGGTAATCGGCGAAGCCCTCGTTGAGCCATCGGGGCGGGTAGTGGTACGGGTTCGAGACGGCGGTGTCGAAGACGAGGTGCGTCAGCTCGTGCGGGATGACCACGCCCACCCACGACGTGTCGATCTCGTCCGGCGGGATGAGCGCGAACAGCGTCCGGATGTCGGGCTGCGTGGGGGCGAACCCGCCGACGTTCTCGCATCCGCTGCTGCCGTACACCGAGCAGAAGCCGTCCGAGTCGGCGTAGACGTAGAAGTCGATCGGCTCCGTCTCGGCGACCCCGAGCATGTCCGCGGCCTTCTTCACGCCGTTCTCCGCGATCCGCAGTGCCCGCGTCGCGAAGGCGTCGTCACCCTCGTACCAGTGGATCCGGACGAGCGAGCCCGTCTTCGTGCGCCACGGGTACCGCGTGTCCTCGTACGTGACCTTCGCCGGAGGGCCGATCTCCACCGATCCGTCCGTCAGCGTCACCCGCCAGCGCGCCTCGATCGGAGTGTTGGGGAGGAGGCCGGACGTCGCCGCGTCGTAGGCATACGAGAGCTCCGTCGCGCCGGGCGCCACCCGCACCTCGGAGACGAATGGTCCCTGGACACCCGGAAGCGAGAGGAGGACCTCGACGCGGGCGGCGTCGGATGGGAGGGTCACCGGCTGCGTGAACGTGACCGACGCGCCGTACGCGGCCTCCGCCGTCGGGGTCCCCCACCGCGTCTGCGCGGCGCGGGCCGGGCCGGCCAGGCCCGCGAGGAGGACGAGCGCAGCGACCAGGGCGCCGAAGCGAACGGCGAGCGAGGCCGGGCGACTCATCGGTCGGCCCACGCCAGGCCGGCGAGGCGCACGAACCCGAGGCCGTTGTCGGCGGCTCCGAGGAGCCCGTCGCGAGAGAGCGAGTAGTTCGTCGTGTACGCGAGGGGTACCACCGGGCTCTCGTCACGCACGATCCCCTCCGCGCGGTCGAACGCCGTGGCCGCGGCGGTCGGGTCGGTGGCCGAGCTCCCCGCGACGAGCGCCGCGTCGAAGGCGCCCGAGCTCCACCGCCCGAAGTTGTTCTTCTGGTCCGATCCGAGCAGAAGACGGAGGATCGCGGTCCGGGCCGGGTAGTCGGCGACCCAGTCGACCGTCCACATCGGGGGCGGATCCACCGCCAGGCGGTCGAAGTACTCGTTGAAGTCCATCGTCTCGACGGCGATCGAGACGCCGAGGTTCTCGCGCAGCTGAGCCGCGATCGCGTCGGCATACCGGTTCCCGTTGGAGACGAGCGTGATGGGCGGGAGCCCGGCCCCTCCGGCGTGGCCCGCACCCGCGAGGAGCGCACGCGCAGCGGCGGGGTCGAACGGCGGCATGAAGTCGGCGGGCGAACGGTCCGGGATCGCCGGCGGGATCATCCCCGTCGCGGGCTCGTCCTGGCCCCCGGAACCGAGCGTGACGACGCGCTGCCAGTCGACTGCCTCCGCGAAGGCGCGGCGCACGCGGACGTCGTCGAAGGGCGGCTTCGCGGTGTCGAACCCGAGGTACTCGACGCTCAGCGAGCTCCCCTCGCGGAGGGACGGCCCGAGCTCCTTGTCCCATGCGATCCATGCCGAATCGATCGAGTCGACGGGCGTCAGGTCCACGGAGCCGTTGAGGAAGTCCTCGACGGGGCTGCCCGCTCCGAACGAGGTCACGACCTCCACCGTCCCGATCGCCGGCTTGCCCGCCCAGTACCGGTCATTGGCGCGGAGCGTGATCGTGGTGGGCGAGGCCTCGACGGGGATGTACGCGCCGCTCGCGACGAACGAGGGCCCGGGCGAGAACGCGCCACCGCCGGTCCCCACTCGGGGCACGATCGCAAGCGTCGGGCTGGCGGCGACCGCGGCGAAGTCCGTCGAGGGCTGGCTGAAGTGGACCGTCAACGTGCGCCCGTCGGCCTCGATGCCGACGGCGTCGGGCGAGCCACGGCCCCGCGTGTACTCGGCCGCCCCCTGCACCTCGTCGAGGAGGGACGCGAGCGGGGACGGCGCGCGCGGATCGAGGACGCGCATCCAGCTGCGCTTCACGTCCGCCGCGGTCAGCGGCAACGCGTCGGAGAAGGTCAGGCCCTCCCGCAGCGTGAAGGCCGCCGTCCGTCCGCCGTCGGTGAAGGTCCACGACTCCGCGAGCGCGGGTCGCACCACGAGACTGGCGTCGACCGTCGTGAGGCCCTCGAAGATCTGCCCGATGACGGCGGTGCTGCCGGCGTCGCCGGCCGCGGCCGGGTCGAGCGTCTGCGGTGCCCCGAGCGCGACCGAAACGGTGTCCGGCCCGTGGGTCGGTGCGGCGGCGACGGGGGCCGTGGGTAGCGACGCGCCGAGGTCACCGAGGAGCGGAGCGACGACGAGCGAGACGACGATGAGGAGCACGAACGCGTACGCGACGAGCCGGCCGCGGCCGAATGTCGGGGCCGGGGCGGGGGCGACCGGCGCGTCCGAGGGGAACATGGCGCGAGTATAGGTGCGGGGCGCCGAGAGCCCTCCGGCGCCCGCGGCCGGTGGGCGCCGGCCGTCCAGCCCACGCGCTGGCCCGGCGGATGGCGGTCCGACGCGCACCCGCGGTTCGACGCGCACCCGCGGTCCGGTCCGGCCCGGCCCGGCCCGTCAGCGTCCCCGCAGGACCTCGATCGCGTACCGGCACACGCCCGCGATGGTGAGCACGTCGTGGATGTCGCCGCGGTCGATCTCGGCGAGCACCTCGTCGAGGCTCGCCCATCGAAGAGCGAGGTCCTCGGTCGCCTCGGGCGAGGCCTGCCCGGCTCGCAGGCCCGTCGCGAGGAAGATCGCGCCCCTCTCGTCGGTCACCGAGTTCGAGACGGTGACCCGGCAGAGCTCGCGCCACTCGTCGGCGCCGTAGCCCGTCTCCTCGCGCAGCTCCCGTCGCGCTCCGGCGAGCAGGTCCTCCGACTCCCCCGCGCCGCCCTCCGGTACCTCCCAGCTGTACTCGTCGAGGGAGTACCGGTGCTGTCCGACGAGCAGGAGGCGACCGTCGGCACCGACCGCCACGACGGCGACGGCGGCGGACCGGAAATGGACCACGCCGTAGACCCCGGGGCTGCCGTCGGGGCGGTCCACCTCGTCGTGGAAGACCTCGATCCACGGGTTGGCGTACGCGGATGCGCGCGATCTGCGCCGCCACGGCCCGATGTCGACGGGCTCGGGGCTGCGCATCTGGTCGGGGGTGCGCATCTGCTCGGGGTCGCGCATCGAACGTTCCTCGCGAGCGGGCGGCCGCCTGTGGGGGTCGGCGCCCGCGCCGCGCGGCGTCGGCGACCGACGAGCGCTGGGGAGCGCGACAGACGGCGAGGATGGAGGAGGGGTGGCGCCCACGGCAGGACTCGAACCTGCGACGCCCGCCTTAGGACGGCGGCGCTCTGTCCGCTGAGCTACGTGGGCCCGCCCGCATCGTAGCAGCCCGCGTGCGGGGCGACGAACGGGGCTTCAGCGGACCCGGCGCTAGAATGCCGCCGATGCCCGCCCCCACACCCACCCTCCGCGTCGTGCTGTACGGCGCCGAAGGCTGCCACCTCTGCGAGGACGCGCGGGCGGTCGTCGTCGCCCACCTCGCATCGCGCGCCGCGGCGGGAGCGGTCTCCGCGCCGCTCGAGGATGTCGATATCCACACCGACGAGACGCTCACGCGCGCCTTCATGGAGACGATCCCGGTCATCGAGGTCGGCGGCGCACTGCTCGAGCTCGCCACGAGCGCGGCCCGGCTCCGCGCCTTCCTCGATGCGGCGCTCGACGCGGTCCCGGCGCCGCCGGAGACGTGCCCGTGACCCCCGATCTCACGCTCGCGGTGGCCTTCGGGGCGGGGCTCGTGAGCTTCCTGTCGCCGTGCGTCCTCCCCCTCGTGCCGGCCTACCTGGGGCAGCTCACGGCGGTCGCCGTCGCGGGGCGCGAGAGCGGGACGCCCTCGCGGTGGCTGGCCGTCCGGCATGCGGTGGCCTACGTCATCGGGTTCGGCCTCGTCTTCACGCTGCTCGGCGTCACGGCCACGTTCGTGGGCGGGCCGCTCGCCGGGTACATGCCGCTCCTCCGCCAGATCGGCGGCGTCGTGCTCATCGTCATGGGACTGGGCCTCGCCGGCGTCATCCCGGTCCCGTGGCTCGAGCGGACATGGCGACCGCTCGATGCCGGCGCATCCGCTGCCGTGTCGAACGCCCAGGGCACGCTAGCGCTCGCGAGCGCGGACGGTGGTGGCATGGGGAACCGGCTCGGTAGCGCTCTCGTCGCCTCGCGAGGGGGCTGGCTCGCGTCGTTCGGCCTCGGCGTCGTGTTCGCGATCGGATGGACGCCCTGCATCGGCGTGATCCTCGGCAGCGTCCTGACGCTCGCGGCGACCATCGGGCGTGGCGTGGAGGGTGCGGCGCTCCTCCTCGCCTACACCGCCGGCCTCGGCGTCCCGTTCATCGCGCTCGGCGTCCTCTACGACCGGGCCCCCGCGATCGTCCGCCCCCTCGTCCGGCACGGTCGCGCCGTCTCGTTCGCCGGTGGGATGCTCGTCGCGCTCATCGGCGTCGCGATGCTCTTCGACTGGCTCACGCTGCTGCCGCGCTGGTTCCAGTTCAACGCTGGCGTGTGAGCGGCGCATCGCCGGCGGACCGCGAGCGCGAGCGTCGCGGGCTCGTCGGTCCCTTCACCGGTCGGCAGATCGCCTTCGCGGCGGTGGCCGTGGCGGCGGCCGCCGCGGCCCTCGTCGTCGTGACCTCGCCGATCGCACCACCCGCACCCGCGCTCGCGCCGCCGGACCCGCAGGCGACGCAGTACGCGATCGCGTCGGCCGGGGCCGCGCTCCAGGTGGGCCAGCGGCCCCCCGAGCTCGCCGGCGCCGATCCTGCCGGCTCACCCGTTCCCACGGTGACGGTCGGCGGCGCGCCTCTGTCGCTCGCCGGCCTGCGCGGGAAGGTCGTGTGGGTCAACTTCTGGGCGTCGTGGTGCCCGCCCTGCCGCGCCGAGACTCCCGTCCTGCGCGACCTGTACGCGGCCCACAGCGCCGACGGACTGGAGCTCGTCGGAGTGAGTGTCCAGGAGAGTTCGGTCGAGGACGTCCGTCGCTATGTCGAGACGTACGGCGTCGCGTACCCCGTCGTGGCGGACCTCACCGGGGCGCTCTTCCGGGAATGGCGCGTGTACGGCCTGCCGACCCAGTTCATCCTCGACCGCGACGGTGTCATCCGGGCGATCGTCCAGGGACCCGTGGACGCAGCGACCGCCGAGCGGCTCGTGGCGCCCCTGCTCGCGGAAGCGCCAGGCGCCTCGCCGAGCACCGGACCCTAGGTGTCGCCCTTCGGGACGGCCCGCGGCGGGCGCCCGTATCGCGCCCGGAGCGCCGCGATGACGTCGGCCGGCTCGAGTCCGCGCTCGGCGAGCGCGACGAGCGCGTGGAACAGCAGGTCGGCCGCCTCACCCGCGAGCGCTGCGCGCGTCCCCACCCGGTCAGCCCCGGTCCGTTCGGCGTCCGCATCGTCCTTCGCCGCGATCAGGACCTCGGTCGCCTCCTCGACCACCTTCCGGCCGGTCGCATCGGGACCGCCGGCGAGGAGACTCACGGTGTACGAGCCGTCCGGACGGCGCGCCGCGCGATCCTCGATGGTCGCCCACAGGGCCTCGAGCCAGGCGAACCCCTGGACGGAGGCGGATCCGCCGTCCGGGGGCGGCGCACCCGTACCGGGCGCGTCCAGGTCGAAGCACGAAGCCGTCCCCTGGTGACACGCGGGTCCGGCCGGCTCGACGGTCGCGAGCACCGCGTCCCCGTCGCAGTCGAGCGCGAGCGACCGCACGCGGAGGACATTGCCGCTCGTCTCGCCCTTGCGCCAGAGCCGCCCCCGCGATCGCGAGAAGAAGTGGAGGTCGCCGGTGGCGAGCGTCGCCGCGAGCGCCTCCCGCGACGCGTACGCGAGCATGAGGACGCGGCCGTCGCCCGCACCCTGCGCCACGACCGGGACCAGCGCGTCGGGACCCCACCGCACGGCATCGGGGTCGAACGGGCGCGTGCCGCTCGCGCCGCCCGGCTCCTGCCGAGGGCCCCCGCTCATGCGGCCCTCCCGCTCGCTCGCACCGGGATGCCGGCCGCGGCGAGCGCGTCCTTGACGTCGTCGATCGCCAGCAGGCCCCGATGGAAGACGGACGCGGCGAGGAGGCCGGTCGCTCCGCCGTCGCGCGCCGCCGCGATGAAGTCGGTCGGCGTGGCCGCGCCGCCCGAGGCGATCACCGGCACCGGGACGACGTCGGAGACCGCGCGGAGCAGATCGGTCTCGAACCCGCTCCGCGTGCCGTCGCGGTCCATCGAGGTCACGAGGAGCTCGCCCGCGCCGAGCTCGGCTGCGGCTGCCGCCCATGCCACAGCGTCGAGCCCGGTCGGCTCGCGGCCGCCCCGGACGACGACCTCCCATCCGGTCGCGCTGGCCCGCCGACGCGCGTCGATCGCCACGACGACCGCCTGGCTTCCGAACGCGCGCGCGCACCGGCGCACGAGCGCCGGCTGCCGGACCGCGACCGTGTTGAGGGAGACCTTGTCGGCGCCGGCGCGAAGGACGGCCCGCATCTCGGGCACGCTTCGCACGCCCCCGCCCACCGTCAGCGGGATGAAGACCCGTCGCGCCGTCCGCTCGACGACGTCGAGGAACGTGCCCCGTCCCGCCGGTGTCGCGGCGATGTCGAGGTAGACGATCTCGTCCGCACCCTCGCGGGCGTAGCGTTCCGCCAGGGTCGGCGGGTCCCCCTCGTCCACGAGGTCGACGAATCGCGTCCCCTTGACGACCCGCCCCGCCGCCACGTCGAGGCACGGGATGACCCTGACCCGGAGCGTCACGCGACCTCCTCGACGGGTCGGGCCGCGCTCCGTCCGCTCGCCCGCGCCGCGATCCCGACGAAGTTGGCGAGGAGCCGGAGGCCGTCGCGGCCGCTCCGTTCGGGGTGGAACTGGACGCCCGCGACCGACCCGACTGCGACGGCGGAGGCGAACGACACGCCGTACTCGGTCATCCCGAGGACCCCGCCGCCCGTGGCGACCGCGTATGAGTGGACGAAGTAGAAGTCGGTGCCATCCTCGATGCCGTCGAAGAGCGCGTGCCTCTCCCGGAGGGCCACCTGGTTCCAGCCGATGTGCGGAAGGCGGGGCGCCGACGCGAGCCGGACGACACGCCCGGGCAGCATCCCCAGCAGGCGCACGTCCTCCTCCTCGCTCGACTCGAAGAGGAGCTGGAGGCCGAGGCAGATGCCGAGGTACGGGCGGCCGTCGTCGACCCACGATCGGATCGTCGCGTCGAGACCCCGGCGGGCGAGCCTCGCGATCGCGGAGCCGGCCGATCCGACACCGGGCACCACCAGGCCGTCCGCCTCCACCGGACGCGCCGCGCGCAGGCGGACGGTCCGGGCACCGGCGGCGGCGAGCGCCTGTTCGATGCTCACGAGGTTGCCGGCGCCGTAGTCCACGACCGCGATGGTCGTCATCGCGGGCGCACGGTGAGGTCGGCGCGGGTGCGCGGCCAGCTGCTCACGCGATGAGCTTCTCGATCGGGACGACGAGGATCCCCGACGCCCCGGCAGCCTTGAGGCGCGGCAGGAGCCCCCACACGTCGTCGGCGCCCACGACCGCGTGGATCGCGATCATGCCCGCGTGCGCGAGCGGGATGACCGACGGCCCCGACAGACCGGGAAGGAGAGCCTCGAGGTCCGCGAGCCGGTCGGCCCGCGCGTTCATCATGAGGTACTTCCGCCTCCGCCCCTCGAGGACCGCTCCGAGCATCGTCGAGAGAGCGTCGATCGCATCGCCCGGCGCGTCCGTGACCCCGGGAGACCGGACGAGGACGGCCTCGCTCGCGAGCAGGTCCCCGACCTCGCGCAGCCCGTTCGCGGCGAGCGTCTCCCCGCTCGAGACCAGGTCGACGATCGCATCGGCGAGCCCGAAGCGCGGGGCGACCTCGACGGCGCCCGAGAGCGGCACGACCTCCACGCGGATCCCGGACGAGGCTGACCATGCGCGGACGGAGTTCGGGTGCGCCGTCGCGACACGCAGCCCGCCCAGGTCGCCGAGACACGTGAGCGCCGAGTCCTTCGGGACCGCTGCCGTGAGCCGACACCTGCCGTAGCCGAGGCGACGGACGACGGGCAGAGAGACGCCGGCCTCGACGAGGAGGTCCGCACCGGTGACGCCCACGTCGGCCACGTGATCGCGGACGAACTCGACGACGTCCCCGGTCCGCACGAAGAGGATGTCGATCGGGACATTCTCCACGTGGGCGACCAGGCTCCGGTCGCGCTCCTCGAAGACGAGCCCCGCGTCGTGGAGGAGGTCGAGCGTGGGTCCCACGAGCCGGCCCTTGTTGGGGACCGCGAGCGTGACCCGGCGGGCGCCGGTCACGATGCGCCCGTCCGATCGCCGACCGCGCCGGCCGCGGCGCCACTTCCCCCGGCCGCGGCGCCACTCTCCCCGTCGTGACCGGCGCGCTCGAGGAGCAGGAGGTAGCCACCCGCACCGTGGTGCAGCCACGCCGCGATCCGCGTGATCGTCGCGGTGCTCGCGCCGGTGATCCGGCTGATGTCCCCGTAGTGGCGGCCCCCCGCGAGGAGCCGCACGACAGCCCAGCGCTGGGCGAGGTCGTGGATCTCGCCGAGGGTGCACAGGTCGCGGAGGAAGGCCGCAGCCTCCTCCCGGGTGCGCAGCAGCAGGAGCGCGTCGAGGAGCGCGTCGGCGTCCGGCGTGCGCCAGTCGTCCGCGGCGGGAAACACGGTGCACCTCCTGCTATCGTAGTAGCGTGCTACAACGATACAGCATCGACGGGGATCCAGGTGCCGGCGAGCCCGCGCTCGAGACCGCGGCGGCGGACGGCACCATGCCCTGCCCTCCGGCGGCGGTCGCCGGCGCTGTCGCCGACGACGGAAGCCGAGGGCGGCCGGCTGACGGGTTCGCGCTCCTCCCCGCCATCGACGTCCGCGGCGGGCGGGTCGTCCGGCTCGTCCGTGGCGACTTCGCCCGGGAGACCGCCTACGCCGACGACCCGGCCGGTGTGGCCGTGGCGTTCGCCGATGCCGGGGCTCGGTGGCTCCACGTCGTCGACCTCGACGGCGCCCGCGACCCCGCGGCGCGCCAGGTCGGGACGCTGGAGTCGATCGTCGCCGCGGTGGGCGGACGGATCGCCGTCGAGGTGGCGGGCGGGATGCGGGATGAGGATGCCGTGATCGCCGCGCTGCGGGCCGGAGCGGCTCGGGTGGCGATCGGCACGGCGGCGCTTCGCGACCCGTCCCTCGTCCGATCGCTCGTGCGGGAGGTCGGTGCGGCGAGAGTCGCCGTCGCGCTCGACGTACGGGACGGCCGGGCGCTCGGCAATGCGTGGGCCGGCCGGACCGAGGGCGTGCCCGTCCTCGCGGCCGTGGCACGCGTGACGGACGCCGGGGCGGCCATCCTCGAGGTCACCGCGGTGGATCGCGACGGGACGCTCGCGGGCCCCGACGTCGCTCTGCTTCTGGCGGTCCGGCGGGCGACGGATGCCGCGGTCGTGGCCTCAGCCGGGATCCGGTCGGCGGCCGACATCACCGCGGTCCGCCGGCTCGGGTGCGCCGCAGCCATCGTGGGACGCGCCCTCTACGACGGGACGCTCGCCCTGGCCGACGCGCTGGCGGCGACGGACGGCCGCGCCTGACCGGACGTGCCGTGTCCGCCCTGCCGCGGGCGGCAGGCCCGCGGCCGCACCTAGCGCGGGACCCAGCGGAAGCGATCGCGATCCCGCTCGAGGCGACCGATCGGGACCTTCGCCTCGTGGGAGAGGACGACGGTCCATCCCTCGTCCGCGGCCGTGGCGAAGAGCCGCGCCTTCGTGCGGACGGAGTCGAGCGGGAAGTCGTCGAATGCCGTGACCCAGCGCGGGTTCGCGGACCACGGACGCATCGCGAGGTCGCCGAAGAACGCGAGCGTTCCCCGCGGGCCGCGCACGACGACGCCCTGATGCCCGCCCGTGTGCCCGCCCGTCGGCACGACGGAGACGCCCGGCAGCACCTCGCGCTCGCCGTCGGCCACGCCCTCGTCGCCCCACGCGCGGACGAGCCGCAGCTCCGGCTGGTCGTACGCCGCGATGTTCCGCGGGTTGTCGTCGAGCGCGACCTCCCACTCCGCCCGCTGGGCGACGATCGTCGCGCGCGGGAACCCGCGCCGTCCCTCCGCGTCGAGCAGGCCGCCCGCGTGATCGAAGTGGAGATGGCTCATCGCCACCACGTCCACCGAGCCCGGGTCGAAGCCGGCCTTCCGCATGGCCGGCAGGATCGGATCGCCCTGCACGCCGCGGATCGCCCGCATCTTGTCCGAGATCCGCTCCCCGATCCCGGTCTCGACGAGCACGCGTCCGGCAGGGGTCTCGACCAGGAGGCAGTTGAGGGCCTGGAGGAGGCGGCGGTCGGCGTCGGGCTCGTCGCCCACGATGTCCCGCCACAGGACCCACGGCGCCGGGCCCAGGAGGGAGCCAGCGTCCGACCGGAAGCTCCCGGCGACCACGAGCGCGGCGCGCACGCCGCCGCCGAGGTCGATCGTCGCGTCGACCGCGTCGTTCATCGGCATGGGCGGGGTCCCCGGTCCACCCGCCTCACCGACGCGTGCCCGACCCGGGTCCCCGGCGCGTCTTCGCGAAGTCGCGGTGGAACGCCGACTCGGTCGGCTCGGACTGGTCCTGGTACTTGGATCCCAGCCCCGGCGACCCATAGGGACGCTCGACCGGCGAGGAGAGCTCGAGGAAGCTGATCTGTCCGATCCGCATGCCCGGGTAGAGGGCGATCGGGAGGTTCGAGACGTTCGAGAGCTCGAGGGTCAGATTGCCGCGCCAGCCGGGATCCACGTAGCCGGCCGTGGAATGGATGAGCAGGCCGAGCCGGCCGAGCGAGCTCTTCCCCTCGAGGCGGGCGACGAGGTCGGCCGGCAGCTCGACCCACTCGAGGGTCTGGCCGAGGATGAACTCGCCCGGGTGCAGGATGAACGCCTCGTCCTCCCCCACCGTCACCATCTCCGTGAGGTCCGGCTGCGCCTGCCGCACGTCGATGTACGGGTAGCGGTTGTTGCGGAAGACCCGGAAGCTGCGGTCGAGGTGGAGGTCCACCGACGACGGCTGCAGGTCGCCTGCGTCGTATGGGTCGATGACGATCACGCGCGCCTCGATGCGCGCCCGGATGTCGCGGTCGGCGAGGACGCTCATCGTCGGCTCCCATCACGTTCGGAGTAGAGCGTGTCGACCTCGCGCTTGAGGGTCTCGAGGTCCTCGAAGCTCTGGTAGACGCTCGCATACCGGATGTACGCGATCTGGTCGAGCGCCCGGAGGTGCTCCATCGCGAGCTCCCCGATCCGTGACGAGGGGATCTCGCTCACCCCGGCACCGCGGAGCGCCGCCTCGATCTCGTCGGCGGCGCGGTCGGCGGCTCCGTCGGGGACCGGACGGCGGGTGAGGGCCTTCCGGAGGCCGGACAGGACCTTGGCTCGGTCGAACTCCTCGCGCCGGCCGTCCCGCTTGAGCACGATGAGCCGCGCTGCCTCGATCCGCTCGTACGTGGTGAAGCGCGCCCCGCAGCCCGCGCACTCGCGCCGGCGGCGGATCGTCGCCTGGTCCTCGAGGTCGCGCGAGTCAACGACCCGCGTCTCGCGCTCGCCGCACTGCGGACAGTGCATCGCTCTCCTCGTCACTGCCCCGCCGACCACAAGATGTCGTGGCCGGAGCGAAGGATACCACCAGATGTGACGCTCTCAGCCTCGCCTGACGGCGCCCTGGGGGCGGTTCGCCGCGCCCGCGTGCCGGGCGAACGCGTCGCGCGCATGCTGGAGTTCGAGGTAACCGCGCTTCACAGACGCGTGGCCCTCGAGGTCGTTCACGCGGGCCGAGGCCGCGACGAGCTTCCGTGCGCCGTGCTGGGCCCGGTCCAGGGCGCGTTCCGCCCGCCGCAGGTCTTCCACGAGCTGCACGCGCAGGGTTTCCGACGGCAAGGCGGCCGGAAGCGAATCGACCTCGGAGACGAAGCCGTCCACGGCGGTGAGCGCCGCGTCGATCGCCGGCAGTGCGTCCTCCGCCCCCATCCGGTGACGGCGGAGCTCGTCGATCACGTCCAGCGAGCTCGCGATCGAGGCGTCCACCCGGGCGGCGACGGCTGCCAGCCCATCCGCGAACGCGCGCGACTCGCGGCTTTCCCGGCCGACCGTCCGGCTCCGGATGATGACGTAGACGACGAGACCCGCGAGCGCGATGAAGGCGAGGAGCGCGCCGACCCGGATCGCGTCCACGGGCCTGCCGGTCAGCCTCTCCGGCCCCGGATCTCCGCGGCAACCGCCGGTCCCACCTCGAAGAGGTCGCCGACCACGTACAGGTCGGCGTACTCCGCGAGCGGGGCATCCGGGTCCCGGTTGACCGCGACGATCGTCTCTGCCGCCTGCATCCCCACCTTGTGCTGGATCGCGCCGGAGATCCCGAGCGCCAGGTAGAGCGCCGGTCGGACCGTCTTGCCCGTCTGGCCGATCTGCTGGGAGTAGTCGATCCAGCCGGCGTCGACCGCGGCCCGCGTCGCCCCCACGGCGCCACCGAGCAGATCTGCGAGCTCGGAGACGATGGCGAAGCCGGCGGGACTCCCGACCCCACGGCCCCCGGCGACCACGACCCGCGCCTCCTCGATGGGCGCAGCCGCGGCGGCGGCCGCGACGCGGTCGAGGACGGCGACGGCGGGGAGGTCGGCCACGTCGTCCACGGCGACGGCCTCGACGCGACCCGGCGTGCCGGCCGCCTCGGCCGCGATGACGTTCGGCGTCAGGAGGACGATGCCGCGGTCCGCCGAGAAGGCGCTCGACGTCAGGATCCGGCCGCCGAGGACGCTCTCCTCCACGACGGGCCCAGCGTCCGCATCCCAGCCCACCGCGATCGCGTTGGCGAGGACCCCCACCCCGAGCATGACCGCGAGGCAGCCCGCCAGGTCGCGGCCGTCGGGAGTGGCGCCGATGACGATGTAGGCGGGCTCCTCGACGCGCGCGAGCGCGGCGATCCGCGCGGCGGCAACCGCGGCCGGCGGCCGCTCGTCCGCGAGGTGCGAGACGACGGTGATGACGCGAGGGATGTACCCCGCCAGCTCGGCGGCCGGACCGGCGGGATCCGCGGCCACCAGGACCGCCGCGCTCTCGCGACCGCTCGCCTCGGCGAGGCGGCGAGCGACCGTCGCAGCCTCCGTCGAGAGCCGCGTGGCCGCGCCGTCGGCTACCTCGCCGACGGACCAGATCGCGCCGGCCATCAGATGAACCTCCGCTCGTCGAGGAAGTCGACGATCTCGCGTGCAGCATCCGCGGCCGATCCGCGCACGACGCGCGTGGCGCCCCGGACGGCGGGCGGCCGCACCCCGAGGACGCGGGTGCTCGCCGCCGCGCCTCCGACGGCTGCGGGATCGAGCCCGAGGTCCGCGAGGCTCAGGCTCCGGATCACCCGGGATCGGGCGGCCATGATCCCCTTCAGCGACGCGTAGCGCGGCTCTCCGACGGCGATCTGGGTGACGACCACGAGCGCCGGGAGCGGCGCCTCGAGGACCATGTAGCCGGTCGCGTGGAGGCGGTGGATCCGCACGCGATCGTCCGTCACCTCGACGCTCCCCGCGTAGGAGAGGTATGGCAGGCCGCAGAGGGTCGCGACCCCCGACGCGACGACGCCGCCCCCGCCGTCGGAGCTCGCGATGCCGCAGAGGACCAGGTCGAACTCGAGCGTCGCGAGCGCCGCGGCGAGCACCCTCGCCGTGGAGAGCGCGCACGCACCGGCGAGCGCGTCGTCCGAGACGAGGACGCCGCCGTGGGCCCCCATCGCAAGAGCCTTGCGCATCGTCTCTGTGGCTCCGGCCGGCGCCATCGTCAGCAGGGTGATCTCCCCGCCGTGTGCCTCGACGAGTCTGAGTGCCTGTTCGACCGCGTACTCGTCGTTCGGATTGACGATCGGCGGGCTCGAGGCCCGGTCGAGCCGCAGGTCGTCCCCGAGGCGTTCGGTGCCGGTCGTGTCCGGCACGGGCTTCACGAGGACGACGATGCGCACGAGCAGACCTCCGGCGGCGTGACGGACGGGCGCGTCTGGGACCCGGCCCCGGGCGTCGCGGGCCCGGCGGCCACAGTGTACCGACGCGGTTCCGGGCGCGACCAGCCCGGATGCCAGCGCGCGGCGGCCGGCGGCACCGGCAGGGCGGCACAGCAGGCCACCCCGGGCTCGCCGGCCCTGATCAGCCGGCGACGAGCGCCTCGGCAAGCAGCTCCGCGACGTCGAGCGCGACGACCCCGTCCGCGCCCTGTGCCGCGGCCAGTCCGTCCGTCATCATCGTCATGCAGAAGGGACATCCGACCGCAACGACCTGCGCGCCCGTCTGGAGAGCCTGCCGGGTCCTCTCCGCGTTGATCCGCGTCCCGCGCGCCTCTTCCATCCACATCCGGCCGCCACCCGCACCGCAGCAGAAGGTCCGGTTGCCGTGCCGGTCCATCTCGCGCAGCTCGATCCCGGCGACCGCGCCGACGACGGCCCGCGGTTCGGCCACGACCCCGTTGTAGCGGGCGAGGTAGCACGAGTCGTGGACGGTGACGGTCCGGCGTCGCGCCCGGCCGTCGGCGCCGCCGCCCTCGCCGCGGTCCGTCCCGGCGGCGGCCGGAACGAGGCGGCCGTCCGCGATGAGCCGGGCGAGATACGCCGAGTGGTGCACCACGGCGAACGCGCCGCCGAGCTGGGGATACTCGTTCGCGATCGTGTTGAAGCAGTGCGGGCAGGCCGTGACGATCGTCGGCGGACCATAGCGCCGGAGCGTCTCGACGTTCTGCGTCGCGAGCATCTGGAAGACGTACTCGTTGCCCATCCGTCGGGCCGGGTCCCCGGAGCAGGACTCCTCCTGGCCGAGGACCGCGAACCGGACACCGGCCGCGTCGAGGCACGTCGCGAACGCCCGCGCGGTCCGTCGGGCGCGGTCGTCGAACGCGGCTGCGCATCCCACCCAGTAGAGGACCTCGACGTCGCTCAGCGTCCCGGCGGCGGCGAGGTCGCGGGCGACCGGCACCGGGAACTTCAGGCCCTTCGTCCAGTCGAGACGCGTCGAGGCCGGCTGCCCCCACGGGTTGCCGGACCGCTCCATCGCCGTGAACGCGGGCGCGATCTCGCGGGGGAACCTGCTGTCCTCCAGCACGAGGTTGCGCCGGATCCCCACGATCTTGTCGACGTGCTCGATGAGGACCGGGCACGCCTGCACGCACGCGCCACACGTCACGCAGTCCCACACCGCGTCGTAGGAGATCGCGCCGTCGACGAGGGGCCGTGCCACCGCCGTCGGGGTGAGCCCGTCGTCCATCCCCGGCAGCCGGCGGACGTCCGGCCCGTTCGGGATGTAGTTGAGGCCGGTCTCCGCCTCGTCCGCGAGGTGGCGGATCCCCATGATGAAGGCCCGCGGGTCGAGCGGCTTCCCCGTCGCGTGCGCCGGACACGCCTCCTGGCAGCGACCGCACTCGGTGCAGGTGAAGCCGTCGAGGAGGTCCTTCCAGCCGAGGTCGGCGAGGGTCCGCAGGCCGAACGTCGCGTCCTCACGCTCCACGTCGAGCATCGGCAGCTGGCCGCGGGGCTCGAGCTTCCGAAGGAAGACGTTGAAGAAGCTCGTGACGATGTGGAGGTGCTTCGTCCGCGGCAGGATGACGAGGAACCCGACGATGAGCGCGAGGTGGAGCCACCAGCACAGGGCGAAGAGTCCCTGGAGGATGGCGGCGTCGATCCCCTCGAGCGGGACTGCCAGCGCATTCGTGATGAGAGCGCCCGGCAGGGCGCCGTAGGCCGCCGCCTCGAAGGTCAGCGCTCCGAGCTCCGAGAGGACGATGCCCCCGATCATCAGGAGGATCACGACGGCCGACGTCGTGTACGCGAGCCGGGCGGGTCGGCTGATCAGGCGCCGCACGAGCGCGTACGCGACAGCCGCGAGCGCACCGACGGCGGCCACGTTCTGCAGGAGGAGGACGGCCGCCCAGAGGGCGCCGTCGAGCGGAGCGCCGACGACCCCCTGCACGAGGCCGTACGTCACGGCGTTCGCCGCCCCGACCCCGAGGATGACGAAGCCCGCGAAGATCAGGTAGTGCATGACGCCCGCGCGCGGATCGGCGAAGAGGCGCGTCTGCAGCAGCGCGTAGCGGACGAGAGCGCCGGTGCGTCGGGTGAGCGCGTGGAGCGGCCGCGACGGCGCGACGGCCGCGAAGACGCGCAGGTGCCGGGCCATCTCGAGCCCGAAGACCGCGATCCCCAGGACGAAGAACGGCAGGGCGAGCGGCCAGGCGGGTACGCGCGCGATCGACTCGATCACTCTCCGCTCCCCTTCTCTCCCCGTGCCGGCGTCCCGCCGCGTCGGTCGTGGTCGTACGGCCCGGCGAGCGTGTCCAGCGCGTGCGGGAGCACCGCCTCGATCGCCGCGAGGGACTCGACGGCGCCGCGCGGGCTCCCGGGGAGGTTGACGACGAGCGTCGCCCCCCGCGCCCCGACGATGGCCCTGCTGAGGTCCGCCATGGGGGTGCGGGCGCGACCGGCTGCCCGCATCGCCTCGGCGAGCCCGGGCACGGCGCGATCGATCGCGTCGAGGGTCGCCTCCGGCGTGACGTCGCGCGGGGTCAGACCCGTGCCCCCCGTCGTGACCACGAGGTCCGCGCGTCCGGCCCCGTCCGGCGCGTCCGCGGCGGCGGCGATGGCGGCGGCGATGGCGGCCCGGTCGTCGGCGACGACGGCGCGCGTCACCACGTAGCCGTGGCGGACGAGCCGTTCCGCGACCGCGGCGCCGGAGGCATCCTCCCGGACGCCGGCCGCGACCCCATCGGAGACAGTGAGCACGAGCGCCGGCCGACCCCCGGCGTGGGCCCCGGCCGTCACCGCGGGCGAGGCCTGGGAGCGCCGCGTTTCGGAACCGCGGGCCTTCGCGGACCGTGCGCCGCGGGACGCGCCTCCGCCTGGTCGCGATCGTCGGGCGGGCGGCGCCACTCGCCGCTCTTCCCGCCCGTCTTCTCCAGGAGGCGGACCCAGCGGATCTCGACTCCCTTCTCCACGCCCTTCACCATGTCGTAGACGGTGAGGGCGGCGACGGACGCGGCGGTGAGCGCCTCCATCTCCACGCCGGTCCGGGCCGTCGTTGCGGCCTCGGCGCGGATCCGGATCCCGCCGCCGGGCCGGTCGGGGGTGGCCGAGACGACGAGATCGGTGAGCGGCAGCGGGTGGCACAGCGGGATCAGCTCGCTGGTCCGCTTCCCGGCCATGACCCCGGCGATCTCCGCGACGGTGAGGACATCGCCCTTCGCGCTCCGTCCGTCCAGCACCAGCTGGAGGGTGGCCGCCTCCATCGCGACGAGCGCCTCAGCCACCGCGCGCCGCGCGGTCACGGGCTTGGCGGAGACGTCCACCATCCGGGGCCGACCCCCGCGGTCGACGTGCGTCAGCCGCCGGCGGTCGCTGCGGCTCGGGTGCGAAGGTTCCATCGGCTCTCCCTCGTCATCGTCGCGCGGGTGACGCTCATCGTCGCGCAGATCGCGGCCGCCGTCGCGGTCGTCGTGCGCGCCCGTCAGAGCGGGCGACCCGCGAGCCGGGCGCGCTCGCTGACCGTCCGGGCGACGGAGACACGGGACAGGAGCCCGACGAAGGTGCCGTCCCGGAGCACGGGCAGCGCATCGCGTCCCGACCTGTTGAGCTCCTCGAGAGCCGGCCACAGGGCATCTTCCGGGCCGAGCGCGCGGAGGTCGGCAAGGGCGGTCATCGCGTCCGCGACGCGCGTTCGCTGCCAGGCGTCACGTTTCAGCCGCCGGATGGTCCGAAGCCCGAGGACGCCCACGACGTTCCCGTCGCGTGCGACCGCGAACGCGTCCTGCTCGCCCGTCTCGAGAGCCTGCGGGGCGAACGTGTCGAGCGTCAGCGTCGGTGCGATCTCCGCCGGGTCGCCGTCCATCGCGTCCGCGACCCGGAGATCGCCGACGAGGTCGCGCAGCGTGGCCCGGCGCTCGGCGGCGATCGCGCCGGTCCGCACGAACCACCCGGCCATGATGAGGACGACGCTGTCCGCCACGTCCCCCGCGACCGCGACGACGAACCCCGCACCGACGAGCACCAGGCCGACCGATCGCCCGACCCGCGCCGTCGTCCGCCGCGCGCGCAACGGGTCGCCCGTCAGGCGCCAGGCGATGCCGTGGACGATCCGGCCGCCGTCGAGGGGGTCGCCGGGCAGAAGGTTCGCCAGGCCGATGAGCGCGCTGAACCCGGCGCCGGCGACGAGCGCCTCGCGCACTGCATCGGCCGCAGCGCCCGCCACGGGAGTGGTGGCGACGGCGATCGCGACGAGAGCCAGCGCCACCAGGACGCTTGCCACGGGGCCGGCCAGCGCGATGACGGCCTCGTCCGCGGCGCCGGAGAGCGGCCGGTCGCTCGCGTCCACGCCTCCGAAGAAGTAGAGGATCGACGGCCCGTAGGGGATGTGGCGCATGCGCGCGGCCGCGGCGTGCCCTGCCTCGTGGACGATGGCGCCGACGAGCGCCAGGACGGCCCCTCCGAGGCCCGCCGCCCAGGCGACGGCGGGATCCACGCCCGGGACGACTGCCGGGAGCCGCGCGAGAGCGAGCATGGCGACGAGCACGGGCAGGACGACGACCCAGCTCACATGGAGCGTGATCGTCGCCCCGAAGAGGGCGATGGAGGGGCTGCGGAGCGTGGGCATCAGGCCGGACCCGACCGCTTCTCGGCCGCCCGGCGCCGCGATCGCCCCAGGATGGCGACCACGACCGCGAAGGCGAGGATCGCGATCGCGAGCGCGATGGACGTCTCTGTCCAGAACGACTCGGGGAACAGCTGGACGAGGCGGTCGACCCGCGGGTCGAAGGTGTACGAACCTGCCGCGAAGAAGACCCGATGGAAGATCTCGAACGCCGCGTCGAAGAAGAGCGCCAGGAACGCGCCGGCGAGCATGACGCCCGCCGCGAGGCCGGCGGACCCCAGCGTGACTCCGCGCCAGAACGCGATGCGCCGCCGGTCGACGACCCACGCAGTCACGAGGGCGATCAGGGCGACGATGTCGACAGCGCCGAACGCGATGACCACGCGCCGCACGTCGGCCATGTGGGCCGCCTCGGGCGGCGTGAAGACCGGCACGCCGCCGTTCGACTGTGCGAACGTCCCGGGGCCGAGGAAGACCTCCGCGATGACGGAGTCGGTCACCGAGCGGATCGTCGCCGCGTCCCACCCGGTCCAGAGGTCCACCGCGCTGCGACCCTGTTCGAAGCCGACCCAGACGGGGTTGAAGAACAGCGCGATCGCCGCTCCGATGATCACGAGGACGACCGCGACCCCCGCGACGGCGGAGAGCGCGAGATCCCGCGGGCGCGCGGCTGCGCTCGCGGCGAGGGACTCCGCGGGGGTCGTCGCGCCGCCCGTCACTCGCCCTCGAGCGTGCGTGCCTGCTCCCACCACACCTCGACCACGCCCGGCTCCGGTGCCGGCACCTTCAGCTCCCGGGCCGCGCGCGCGAGCCGCGACTCGAGCGCGTCGAGCTCGAGATCTCTGATGCGGGAGACCCCGGCGAGGCGCGACTGGACGAAGAGGTCGTGCTCGACTGGCCCGAGACGCGGGAGGTTCAGGAGGTGCGCCTCGTCGCGCCACTCCAGGACGTCGTTCGTGCTCGCATCCACCTGGTCGCCGAGCGTCTGGCGTCGCGTCGGGGTCGCCGAGATCTCGAGCAGGAGGCCCGTCGTGAAGATGCCCTGCCTCTCGAGCCTCTCGAGGTGGATCGGCTCGATGCGGGTGAGCGCGGTGATGGGCGGCACGTGTCGTTCCTCCTGCCGGTCCAGCCGGTCCGGCCGTGGCCCGGATGATGCCACGTCGTGTGCTCCGGGTGCAGCGCCCGGTCCGGCCGGGGCCCTCCGGGGCTCCCTGGGGCCGAGGGCCCGCCGATCGCGGCGAGCCCTCACGCGTGACACGGCGCGGGGACAGGTCACGGGGATGGGTCGCGGCCTACCCCTTCGCAGCGCCGAAGACCGTGTAGTGCCAGCCCTTCTCGGCCTCGCCGTCGAGCTCCACCATGACGTGCTTGATCCGCGTGTACTCGTCGAACGAGTACCGCGACATGTCCTTGCCGTAGCCGGAGTGCTTGAAGCCGCCATGCGGCATCTCGCTCGCCAGCGGCAGGTGGTCGTTCACCCACACGGTGCCGAAGTCGAGCGCCTTCGCCGCGCGCATCGCCGTGCGGACGTCCTCGGTCCAGACGGACGAGGCAAGGCCATAGCGGCAGTCGTTCGCCATGGCGAGGACCTCCTCCTCCGTGTCGAAGGGGAGGACGACGACGACGGGGCCGAAGATCTCGCTCTGGACGACCTCGGCCTTCTGGTCCTCCGTGTAGAGGATCGTGGGCCTGTAGAAGGGCCCCGACAGGCCCGGCACGGACGCGCGCTCGCCCCCGGTCACGACCCGGACGCCCGCCGCCCGCGCCCGCCGGACGAAGCCGTCGACGCGTTCGAGCTGGGTCTCGCTGATGAGCGTGCCCATGTCCGTGGACTCGTCCGTCGGGTCGCCGACGCGGACACCCTCCATGAGGTCGGTGAACTTCGCGAGGAAGGTGTCCAGCACCTGCCGCTGGACGTACACGCGCGTCGCGGCCGTGCAATCCTGGCCGGCGTTCACGAGGCCGCCGGCGGTGGCCCCGCGCGCGGCCGCGTCGAGATCGGCGTCGGCGAAGACGATGAAGGGAGCCTTGCCGCCGAGCTCGAGGTGAGCCCGCTTGAGGTTCCCGCTCGCGAGGGCGGCGATCCTCTTGCCGGTCTCGGAGTCGCCGGTGAGGCTCACGATGTCGACGTCCTCGTGGGCGGCGATCGCCGCACCGACGACGTCACCACGCCCCGTAACGACGTTGAACACGCCGTCGGGAAGGCCCGCCTCCTTCGTCATCTCCCCGAGGAGCATCGTCGTGAGCGGCGTGAGCGACGCCGGCTTGAGGACGACCGAGTTCCCGGCCGCCAGCGCGGGCCCGATCTTCCACGCGACCATCATGAACGGGTAGTTCCACGGGGTGATCTGACCCGCGACGCCGATCGGCTCGCGCCGGATCATGCTCGTGTGGCCACCGCTGTACTCCGCAGCGGAGGCGCCCTCGAGGTGCCGGATGGCGGTCGCGAAGAAGCGCAGGTTCTCCGCGCTGAACGGGATGTCGGAGTCGCGCCGGAGCTTGATCGCGGTCCCGGTCTGCGCGGTCTCCAGGGCCGCGATCTCCCCTACCCGCTCGTCGATCAGGTCCGCGAGCCTGTTGAGCACCGCGACGCGCTCCGGCACCCACATGCCGCGCCAACGGCCATCGGCGAAGGCCGCGCGCGCAGCGGCGACGGCCCGGTCCACGTCCGCGGAGGTTCCCGCGGGCACCCGCCCGATGACCGCGCCGGTCGCGGGGTTGCGGACGTCGAACCACTCGCGGCTCGAGGACTCGCTGGTCCTGCCGTCGATCCACATCGGGTAGTCGCTGGCCGTCATCGCGACGGAACCTCCTGACTGGTGCCGGGGGACGCTCATCCCGCCCCGATCCGGGTCTCCCTGCCTGAGGCTCGTGACCCTGACCGTTCGGGGCCCTGCGCCGCTCTCCCAACACCGCGGCGCGGCCGCCCAGCATAGCGTGACGTTCAGCGCCTCACCCGCGGAGCCGAGCCGCCTCGGTGCGGAGGATCTCCCAGGCGCGGAGGACGTCGTCGCGCGTCGTGTGGAGGCTCCCGATGGCGACCCGGATGGTGAAGCGGTCGCGCAGCCGCGTGTGCGACAGGAAGATCTCCCCCGTCGCGTTCGCCGCCTCGAGCAGACGCGCATTCAGGTCGTCGAGATCCGCACGGACCTCCGGGTCCTCCTCGCGTGCGGCGAGGTCTCGCGGCCTCGCCCGCAGGCAGACCGTCGAGAACGGCACGGGCGCGAGGAGCTCGAAGTCCGGGTCGGCCTCCACCGCGGCCGCCAGCTCCGATGCCCATGCGCAGTGCGCATCGAGCCGCCGGCGGATCCCGTCGAGGCCGAAGTAGCGGAGGACGAACCACAGCTTGAGCGCGCGGAAGCGGCGACCCAGGGTCGGCGTGTACTCGTTGAAGTCGTGGACCGGGGCAGCCCGGTCGAGCGTGCGCAGGTACTCGGGCACCAGGCTGAACGCGCTCCGGAGCATCGGCATCCGCCTGGACAGCAGGAGCGACGCGTCGAGCGGCGTGAAGAGCCACTTGTGCGGATTGACGACGATCGAGTCCGCCCTCTCCCATCCGGCGAACGGGCCCCGCCTCTCGGGCACGATGGCCGCGGCGCCGCCATACGCCGCGTCCACGTGGAGCCACAGCCCCTCGCGTCCGGCGATCGCCGCGATCTCCGCGACCGGGTCGATCGCCGTCGACGACGTGGTCCCGAGCGTCGCGACGATCGCGATGGGGCGCATGCCTGCCGCCCGGTCCTCGGCGATCGCCTCGGCGAGCGCGGTCACGTCCATGGCGAGCGAATCGTCCGTCTCCACGCGGACCAGCGCCTCACGGCCGAGCCCGAGCGTCATGCACGCCTTCTCGATCGACGAATGGGCCTCCTCCGACGCGTAGACGCGCAGCCGCGGGACCTCGACCCGGCCCGCGATCCCCCTGGCCGACGCGTGCACGCCCGCCGCCTCGCGCGCGGCGCCGAGCGCGATCAGCGACGAGGTGGACGCGGTGTCCGTGACGAGCCCGGAGAAGGCGGCCGGCAGCCCGAGCGCATCGCGGAGCCAGTCGACGACGACCTCCTCGAGCTCCGTCGCGACGGGCGACGTGCGCCACAGCATCGCGTTCGCGCCGAGCGCCGCGATCAGCATCTCCGCGAGGATCCCGGGGCCCGATGCCGTCGTCGCGAAGTACGCCATGAAGCCCGGGTGCTGCCAGTGGGTCGTGTTCGGCACGACGAGGCGGACCACGTCGTCCAGGATCGCCGCCACCGGCTCCGGCTCGGTCGGCGCCCTGGGCGCGAAGAGCCCGCGCAGGTCCCCGGGCTCGACGGGCGGGAACACCGGGAACCCGCGCACGTTCGCGAGGTAGTCGGCGATCTCGTCCACGGTGGCGTGCCCGGCCGCACGGAAGCGCTCGGGGTCCATGTCGCCGGTCCCTCGACGCTGCTCGTCGTCGAGCGTCTCGAGGCCGCGCGCAGGTGCGACGTCGCGGGGATCCTGGCTCGTGGTCATGGCGGGGAGTCTACGCCGCGCGCCCCGGAGAACGCGGACACCCCCGTCGCGTAGGCGACGGGGGTGTCGGGTGAGCTGCGAGGGGGCGTCTACTCGGTGCGACGCGTCCCTCAGCGGCTCGTCGGTCGGCGCGTCACGCTCCGCCGGAGGAGGAGCTCGAGCGGGCGCATGCGCGCCGGTCGGCGGTGATGGTTGCGGTCGGCTTCACGCTGGAGCTCGGCCGCCCTGTCCTTCGCAAGAAGGAGCGCGACGCTGCTGTTGAGCACCGCGGGACCTCCTTTCGGTCGCTGGTGCGCCCCCACGGACCGCGGGAGCGGGTGGTCTCAGATCCAGGGGCGGACGTCGTCCCGGAACGAGAGCCGGGAGTCCGCGCCGGCGGTGGTCGCAAGGCCGGCAAGGATCGCGAAGAGCGCGGTCCCGGCGATGATCACGATGATGCTCATGGCGTGCCGTCCGTTTCCTGTCGTTCGAGCGGGTAACCGCTTGGAGCGCGTTGAGGGGTTATCTACAGTCCGCACGATACCCCCTTGCGTATAACCTGTCAAGCGGGTATAAGGGGTTACCAGATGAACAACCCGCTCCTCCCGGCCGACACGCCCGCCGACACGCAGCCCGCGGTGGTCGATCGGCACGGGCACATCGCTCCGATCGAGGACTGCCTCGAGTTCCTCAACACGGGCCGCCCGGTGCGGCGGAGGCATACGCACGAGTTCGGGGGCCCGACGGACGCCCTCGACTGGTTCTCGGCGCGAAACCTCCTCCACGACGACGCGCGACGGAGGCTCCTCGCCCGCTACGTGGCGGACCCTGCAGCGGGCGCGGCCGACCTCGAGATCATCCGGCGCACGCGCGACGCGATGCGCGGACTGCTCGAGGCCACGGTGCAGGGCCGGCCGGTGTCACCGACCGACCTGCGGGCCGTGAACAGGGCGCTGCGGACTCACTACGTCTACGTGCTGGTACCCGCGCCCGATGGGGTCTCCCTCGGACACCAGCATCTCGGCGACCCGATCGGGGGCGCCCTGGGAAGGCTGGCGGAGACGCTCGCGCGCGAGCTCAGCCAGGGAACGCCTGAACGGCTCCGGATCTGCGAGAGCCCCGACTGCACGGCGGCCTTCCTCGACACCTCGCGGACGGGACGGCGGCGGTGGTGCGACATGGCGACGTGCGGGAACCGCGCGAAGGCCGCACGACACCGCGAGCGGCGGCGCCAGCTGGCTGCGACCGGCTCCTCGGGCGCGGTGGATCCGACCGCCTGACCCGGGCGCGGGCCCGGCGCGACGGCGGCGGAGAGGACGCGGTCCGCTCGGTGCTGCCGGACTATGCTTGACCCGTTCCCGGTCGCCGCCTGCGAGCGATCCCGGCAGGCGCCACCCCCGCTCCGTGCGCCCCAAGGAGGTTCTCCATGGCCGACGAGACCCAGAAGGCTCCCGAAGCGACCGCGCAGCCCGTCGAGTTCGTCGCTGCCGCCGTGGGCGACGAGACCGGCATCCAGGCAGCGGCCGCGATGACCGTCCAGGGCCACTCGGCGATCGTCGTCGCTCAGTTCGCCGACATGGACACCGCGAAGATCGCCTACGGCGCACTGCTCGACGCGGAGGCCAAGCGCGCGATCGACATCGACGGCGTCCTCGTCGTCGACGCCGACTACCAGGGCAAGGTCCACGTCCAGAAGATGACCGACCACACGACCCGCAACGGGTTCCTGTGGGGAGCGGTCGCCGGCGCGGTCATCGGCCTCATCTTCCCGCCGTCGATCCTCGCGAGCGCCGCCACCGTGGGCGCGGCCGGGGCGATCGCGGGCAAGGCCGGCAACCTGCTCAAGCGGGGCGCCGTGGCCGACGAGCTCGCCGACGTCATCAAGCCCGGCACATCCGGGATCGTCGCACTCGTCGAGATCACCGCGGTCCAGGCCGTGAAGGACACGATCCCCCAGGCGACCGATGTCAAGTCGGTCCCCGTGGACGACGCGACCGCCGACGCGGTCAAGGAGGCCGCGAAGGCGGCCGGTGCCGCGCCCACCGAGTGACGTGGTGCGGCCACGAGCCGCCCGGTCCCTGTCGCCGAGGCCCCGCCCGACCGGACGGGGCCTCGTGCACTCCCCTGTCGGGCGCCCCGGCGCCACACCGGGCGTGTCCGGGTCGTCAGCGCCCTGACCCGATCCCCTCGGCGACTTCGCCCGCGTAGTCCTCGACCGAGACGAGCGGCATCGGGATCTCCGCGAGCGTCGCCGTCATGTCGATGGCGTCGCCCTGCGCATAGCACTGCTGGAGGCCGGCGAACGAGCGGAGCATGTCGTTCGCGGCCGCTGCCTGCTGCGTCGCGAGCTCCGCGATCGGGACGTGTCCCACCGTCAACGTACGGCCGGTCCGGCGCTCGAAGATCCGGACCGCGTCGTTCGGGGAGACCGCCGCCGGGCCGCCGAGCTCGAGGGTCGCGTTCCGCGCGAAGGGTGCGTCCAGGCTCCGGACGGCGAATCCCGCGACATCGCGGATCGAGATCCAGCTGATCGGAGCCTCGCCCGAACCGAAGATCGTCACGCTCCCGCTCGCCGGATCGAACCCGACTGCCGGCGTCAGCCAGACCTCCATGAAGTAGCTCGGCCGGAGGACCGTGTAGTCCAGTCCGCTCTCCCGGACGTGCGCCTCCACGACGCGCTTCGTGTTCCGGAGCGGGAAGTCGCCCTCGATGTTCCCGGAGAACGACATGTAGACGAAGCCGCGGGCGCCGGCGCGCTTCGCCGCATCGGCCAGCGCGATCGTCCCGTCGCGGTCGGTGGGGCCGATGTCGTTCGTGCCCGGCTCGTACGCGAAGGGCATCGCCGAGAGGGTCGAGATGACGGACTCGACGCCGACGCACGCCGCATCGAGCGATGCGCGGTCGCGGACGTCCCCGATGACCGTCTCTGCACCCAGCGCCTGCAGCGCCGCGACCTTCGACGGGTCGGACGAGGCGCGGACCAGCGCCCGGAAGGGTATCCCCTGCCCTGCCAGCCGGCGGCAGATGTCGCTGCCGACGAGACCGGTCGCTCCGGCGATGAGGACTGGCATGTGACGACCCTCCGATGTGCCCGACGCCACGGCCGTGGACCCGCCGTCACCCCGGGCCGACCGGCCCGGACGGGGGCGGGGTGCGTCGGCGCAGCATCGGGCGCGCCGCACGCCGGGGACAGGGCCGAGAGTCGCGAACCGGACGCGAAGAACGGTGGCGGCGCTTGCGCGCCCGGAGGGTTGCGTGGATGGATCGCCGACCGCTCGCGACCCGGCCGCGTCGGCCCCCGGCCGTCCCTCAGGACAGCCGCGGGATCCTGATCGGGGGGACGGAGCGGGCGTCCGGACTCACGAGGCGAACGAGCCTGTCGAGTCGATCGTCGACCGCGGCGAGGAGCCCGCGGAGGTCCAGCCCGGCCGGATCCGCGTCGCCGTCGACCGCCGCGCGCAGGAGCGCGCGGGCGCCGACCAGGTTCTTCCTCATCCCGACGGCATTGCCCCGGATCCGGTGCACGTGGGCCGCCGCGACCTTGATGAGCCCCTGGTACAGCTCACGCTCCGGGAGGTCGTCGGTGCCCATCCACGCTGGCTCGAGCAGCTCGTGGGCGAGGAACCAGTCGCCGCGATCGCAGGCGGCGAGGCCGTCCGCGAGGGCGGCGCGACGCGCCTCGGGCGGCAGCGGGCGGTACGCCTTCCGGCGCCCGCCCTGGAGGACGGTCGCCTCGCGGGGTCCGTCCGTCCGGTCCGCCATCGGTTCGCCTCGGCCGCGTCAGGCGGCGCGACCCGGATCGTGGCCGGCCCCAGCCTCGGCGAGTGCCGGGTCCACGCGGTAGGCCACGCGCGCGCGGTTCGCCATGAGGCGCTCGTCGGCGACGACACGGCCGGTGGTGCGGTCGACGGCGCGGCGCCAGACCTCATTGCAGCGGACGACCGCCTCTCCGTCGCGCTCGAAGCGATGGTCCACCTCGTACACGTGGTACGCGAGGGCGAGCTCGCGATCCGCCCGGACCCGTCCCCTCAGGTCCCGCTGCGTCAGCCAGACGTCCAGCTGGAAGGTCGCGTCCGTGTCGTTGCGGAGGCGCAGGTCCACGTAGTTGTAGAAGACGCTCGCGCCCGTGCCGAATGGGAGGATGCGGCGGTCGTCCGGGAACGGGTCGAACCCATGGTGATGCCGTTCGACGACCGTGAGGGGGGTGTGCAGCGCGAGCCAATAGAGGAGGTTCGCCATCTGGCAGAGCCCGCCGCCCGTGCCGGTCCGCGCCTCTGCGCCGAAGAGGACGATCCCCTCACGGAATCCGCGCCGCGCGGACGGCGCCCCGACGCGATCCCAGAACGAGACGGTCTCTCCGGGCCCGACGACCAGGCCGTCGAGGGACGACGCTGCGAGCCGCAGGTTGACGATCTTCGTCTCCTGCAGGCGCGGGTCGGTCGCGCCCAGGCGGCGGCGGAGGATCGACCCGTGGCGCGCGACGACGACGGGGAGTCGATCGTCCGCCCGGAGCGTGCGCGCGAACCGCGTGCCGGCTCGGCGGTCGCGCAGGCGGCGCGCGAGCCGCAGCTGCTCGACCCGCAGCGGGTACGCCCACGGGTGACGCGCGGTGAGGACGGGGCGCTCCGGGGCCATGCCGGGAGGATACGGTCCGTCGCAGCACCGTGCGGGCCGAGCGACGGTCCACCGGGTGGGACCGAGAACGAGCCCCCGCGGGAGACTCCACGGGGGCTCGTCCACGCTCAGGAGAGGTGGTCGGGGCGGAGCGATTCGAACGCTCGACCTCTTGAACCCCATTCAAGTGCGCTACCAGGCTGCGCCACGCCCCGACGGCCGGGATTCTAGCAGGCATCGGCCGGTCAGACGGTCGAGTGCGGCACGGGCCTGCCCGACCGAGCCTGTGTCGGCGGCGGTATCGTGCACCGTCGTCCGGGCGGGCGGACGCGGAGGAGCCCGCGTCAGGGTCGCGCGAGCGCGCGGCGCCACGCGCCCCGGTCGGCGAGCTCGTCCCGCAGCTCCCGCGCGAGCAGGTCAGCGAGACATCGCCGCACCGGCTTCCCCTCGAAGAGCGCGAGGTGGACCTCCCGCGCGATCGGGACCTCGACGTCGAGGGTGTCCGCGAGCGCGATCGCCGCGTCGACCGTGAACGCGCCTTCGGCCACGCCGCCGATCGCCTCTCCGACGAGCACCGGCCGGTGACCGCGCGCGAGCTCGACGCCGAGACGGTGGTTGCGCGACAGGGTCGACTCGCAGGTCGCGATCAGGTCGCCCATCCCGGCAAGGCCGGAGAACGTCATCGGGCTGCCGCCGGCGGCGACCCCGAGCCGCGTGATCTCGGCGAGGCCCCGCGTGATCAGGGCCGCCTTCCCGTTGTCCCCGAAGCCGAGGGCGTCGGCCGCGCCGGCCGCGATCGCGACGACGTTCTTCAGGGCGCCCGCGAGCTCGACGCCCGTCACGTCCTCGTTCGTGTAGAGGCGGAAGAAGCGCGTGCCGATGCGATCGCGCACGCGCGCCGCCAGGGCCTCGTCCGTCGCCGCGACGACCGCGGACGCGGGCAGGCCGCGCGCGATCTCCGGCGCGAGGTTGGGACCCGAGAGGACGGCGATCCGGGCCGGATCCACGCCCGCGGTCTCCGCGATGACCTGGCTCATCCGCCGGAGCGTGCCTCGCTCGATGCCCTTCACCACGGAGACGACCGTCGCGCTCGCCGCGAAGCGCGGCGCGATCGCACGCACTCCCTCGCGGAGGAAGGCCGATGGGATGGCGACGACGACGAGGTCCGCTGATGCGACGCGACCCGGATCGGCCGTCACCGTGAGCCGGGCCGGGAACCGGATGCCCGGGAGACGCTCGGCGTCCTCCCGGGCCACCTCGAGGAGCGCGGCTCGTTCGGGCCTCCGCACGATGAGGACCGTCCGCTCGCGCCGGCCGAGCAGGATGGCGAGTGTCGTCCCCCACGTCCCGCCGCCCACGATCGCGACCGTGGGCTGGTGCCCCCGGGTCACGTCCCGGGCCGGCGACCCCGGCGTCCCGTGGAGCCGCTCCGACCGCCCACGCCCTTGCGACGACGCCCGCCCGCGGGGCCGGTCTGTCTCCCATCGAGCGGGCCAGGGGGCCCACCCTTGGTCCCGGCCGGCCCTCCGCCCCGCGGACCTGCGGGCGTCGGGCCCTTGGCGGCACGACCGGGTCCCGTGGCCGTACCGCGCGCGGCTGCGACCCCGCCCGCACCGGCCCGGCGCGGCGGTCGGTTCTTCGCCTCGTCACGTCGGCGCTCGCGGAAGTTCAGCCGGAGCGGGGTCCCGATGAAGCCGTACTCGTCGCGGAGCTGGTTCTCGAGGTATCGCCGGTAGCTGAAGTGCACGTCGTCCGCGTCGCGCGCGAAGAAGACGAACGTCGGCGGGGCGACCGCGGCCTGCGTTGCGTAGAGGATCTTCGGCCGGCGGTTGCGGACGGTCGGCGGCTGCTGACGCGCCACGGCTTCCGCGACCAGGCGGTTCAGCTCGCCGGTGGGGATCCGACGGCGTCGCTCGCCCCAGACGTCCACGGCGAGCTCGAGGACGCGGTCGGTGCGCTGCCCGGTCTTCGCCGAGATCGAGACGACCGGTGCGAAGTCGAGGAAGGGTGCCTCGCGCCGGATCCACTCGACGTACCGATCGAACGTCCGGTCGGTCTTCTCCTCGACGATGTCCCACTTGTTGACGGCGACGACGAGGCCCTTGCCCTCCTCCACGACGTAGCCGGCGATGTGGGCGTCCTGCGCGGTGAGCCCCTCGAGCGCATCGATGAGGAGGATCGCGACGTCGGCGCGGGAGAGCGCCCGCAGCGCGCGCAGCGCGGAGTAGCGCTCCGCCGCCTCCGCGCTCGCCACCTTCCCCCGGCGGCGGATCCCGGCCGTGTCGATGAGGACGACCTCGCCGTGCCCGTACGCGAGCCGCGTGTCGATCGCGTCGCGCGTCGTCCCCGGGATGTCGCTGACGATCATCCGCTCCTCGCCGATGAGACGGTTCAGGAGGCTCGACTTGCCCACGTTCGGCCGGCCCAGGAGGGCGATCGTCACGGGGCCGGGAAGCTCGGCCGCCGCTTCCTCCTCGGCCGCCTCGTCGGCGCCGATGAAGCCGTCGGCGATGTCGCGCGCGCGCTGGTCAGCCGCTGCCTCGCGGGCCTTGCGCTCCCGCTCGCCGTCCGACTCGGGGGGGAGGGCCTCGACGATCGCGTCGAGGAGGTCGGCGACCCCGCGACCGTGGAGCGCGCTGACAGGGAGGGTCGTCGCCCAGCCCAGCGCGTAGAACTCGGCAGCGTCGAGCTCCCGGCGCTCGCTGTCCGCCTTGTTCGCGGCCACGAGCACGGGCGCCGAGGATCGGCGAAGGACGTCCGCGGCCTCCGAGTCGGCGGGTGTGAGACCCGTCGCCGCGTCGACGACGAAGACGACGACATCGGCCTCCGAGATCGCCAGGCGGGCCTGCTCCTGGACGCGCGCTTCGATGGAGTCACCCGGCTCGATCTCGAGCCCCCCGGTGTCCACGATCAGGAAGCGGCGATCCTCCCACTCGGCGTCGCCGTAGAGGCGGTCGCGGGTGGTGCGCGCCCGGTCCTCGACGATCGCCGCGCGCTCGCCGAGGATGCGATTGAACAGGGTGCTCTTGCCGACGTTCGGGCGGCCGACGATCGCGACGACGGGCAGGTCCGCGGCCATCAGCGGGCCGATGCCGGGACGGCGTGTCCCTGCGTCCGCGGCAGCGAGGTCGTCCGCCCGGCGGGCGTGGCTGCGGCTGCCAGCGCCCCCGCCGCCATCTCGGCCTCGCGCCCGGCGATCGACGGAGAGCCGGCGAGCTCCAGGACCCGCCGCGCGACGACCTCGAGGTCCTCGATCGGGGTGGAGGTCCCGCCCGTCACGCCGACGGTCCGCGCGCCGTCGAACACAGACCCGTCCGCCAGGTCCACGACACCCTCGATCTGGGCGACCGGCGTGCCGACGATCTCGCAGAGACGCGTCAGCTCCTTCGTGTTCGCCGAGTGACGCCCGCCGACGACGACCATGAAGTCGACCGCCCTCGCCGTCTCGACGGTGTCCTCCTGGCGGCGGATGGTGACCGGGCAGACGGTGTTGACGATCTTGAGCTCGTGGGCACGGCTGACGATGAACGCGGCGAGCTTCTCGAACTTCCATGGCGGCTGCGTGGACTGGCTCATGAGGGCCATCCGCTTCCTGCGCGGGATGGACTCCCATTCGTCCTCCTCGTCCACGACGATCGCGTCCGGCGCCACGCCGAGGAGGCCGACGACCTCCGGGTGGCGGAGCGTTCCCAGGATGACGATCGTGTAGCCCTCCTCGACCAGTCGGGCGAGCTGGCGATGCTCCGATGTCACCCACGAGCACGTGCCGTCGATGACGTCCAGCCCGCGCGATTCGGCACGCGCGAGGACTTCGGGCCGCGCGCCGTGGGCCCGGATGACCACGGCCGACCCCGACGCGACGTCGTCGAGACTGTCCACCGTGCGGATCCCCTCCGCCTGGAGCTGCGCGATGACGCCCTCGTTGTGGACGACCTGGCCCAGGGTGACCGTGACGGCACCCGTGGCGGCCGTCTCCTTGGCCCGGTCGATCGCCTCGCGCACGCCGTAGCAGAAGCCGGTCCGCCGTGCGATCAGGATGCTCTCGACGGTTCCCATGGCCCGCGTATCATGCCACGGGCCCGGTCGGGCCCCCCTTCGCGGCGGCCTCGGCATAGACGCCCCGGTAGGCCGGCGGGAGCAGGATCGCGATGCGCGTCATCAGGCGGTCGGTCACCGCCTCGAGGTCCTCGCGCGTTCCGTCGACGGTGAGCCGCTCGAGGTGGAATGGCTGCCCGATGCGCACGTGGACGTGCGCGCCCGGATGCGGAAAGGTGCTCCCCCGGGGCCACATCCGTTCCGTCCCCCAGACGCCAACGGGCAGGACGGGCGCCCCCGTCCTGATCGCGAGGAGCGTCACCCCAGCCTTCGCCCGCATCAGCGCGCCGGTGTGGCTGCGCGTTCCTTCGGGGAAGGTACCGAGCACGCGGCCGTCGTCGAGGACGCGCTTGGCGAGGCGGAAGGCCTCCGTGTCGGCGGCGCCGCGCCGGATGCCGAACGCGCCGTTCGCCCTGAGGAACGCGCCCACGAGCGGCCACTCGAGGGCCTCCTGCTTCGCCATCCAGTGGACGTACCGCCCGAGGGCGGGCGTGAGCCACGAGGCGATGAGCGGCGGATCCGCGTTCGAGAGGTGGTTGCTCGCGATGATGAGCGGGCCGTCGCCGGGCAGGCCCTCGAGTCCCTCGATGTCCACGCGGGCGAGGGACCGATAGATGGCGCGACCCACGAAGAGCGAGCCGCGGACGAAGCGCGTCGGTCGCCGCGAACCCAGATCGAGCACCCCGGCCGTCCGCTCGGTCATCCGACGGTCCCGGACCCTCCGGCGCGCTCCGCCGTCCGGTTTCGCGCGAGTGCCACCACGCGCGCGACGACGGCGTCGAGCCCCATCCCGTCCGTCACCACGATGACGGCGTCGTCGGCCGGGCGCAACGGGGCGATGGCGCGCCCGGAGTCGATCGCGTCGCGTCGCTCCAGGTCGGCGCGGATCCCCGCGGTCTCGGGGCCGTCCGGGTCGAGACCCCGCTCGAGGGCGCGACGGCGCGCGCGTTCAGCGGCCGAGGCGTCGAGATAGACCTTCAGGTCGGCGTCGGGGAGCACGACCGTGCCGATGTCGCGTCCGACCATGACGATCCCGGCCCCTGCCGCCAGCTCGCGCTGCACGGCGACGAGCGCGCGGCGGACCTCCGGCTGACGGGCGACCTCGGAGACATGCCGGTCCACGCGCGCTGCCCGGACGGATCGCGTGACGTCACGGCCGTCGACACGGACGCGCGCCAGTCGCCCGGCGGCGTCCGGGGCGAGCCGCACATCGGGCGCAAGGCACGCCACCGCAGGGCCGTCGGTCAACGGCACTCCCCGGCGGAGCGCGAGCCACGTGAGCGCCCGGTACATGAGACCGGTGTCCACGAAGCACAGGCCGAGCGCCCCCGCGACAGCCATCCCGACGCTCGACTTCCCGCTCGAGCCCGGGCCGTCGATGGCGACCGTGAGCCCCAGGGGGCGCGTCCCCGGCGTGGAGCTCCGGTCGCCGCCGGCCGGCGTCGTCGCCGTCACCATCCGTGCCCAGGCGCCGCGAAGACCGGCTCCCCCTCCACGAGCGTCATGAGCGGGCGGACCTCGTGGAGGCCCGCGGGGTCCACCGCGCGGAGATCCCGATCGAGCACGACGAGATCGGCGAGCATCCCTGGTTCGAGTCTCCCTGTCTCGCCGTCGAGATGGTTCACCCACGCCGATCCTGCCGTGTACGCCCGCAGGGCTGTCTCGAGGTCGATCGCCTCCTCGGCCAGCAGGGGCGCCGGCGCGACGTCCGGATCGTCGAACGTGCGGAGGACCGCGACCTGGATCTGCTCCACGACGTTCGCCGTGGAGACGGACCAGTCGCTCCCGCCCGCGAGCCGAGCGCCGGTCCGGGCGAGCGAGCCGAACGGGTACTGCCAGGCCGTCCGCTCGGGGCCGATGAACGGGATCGTCAGGGTGTCCATCTGTGAGTCGTGGCACGCCCAGTAGGGCTGCATGTTCGCGGTCACGTCGAGAGCGGCGAACCGCGGCACATCGTCGGGATGGACGAGCTGGATGTGGGCGATG
>JAKAJU010000127.1 GCA_021813655.1 Chloroflexota bacterium
GGACGGATCCGCGCACCTCGCGAGCCAACCATCACCCGTGCGCGCCATCGGCCCGTCGAAGGCTGCCTTCGCCACCCTGCGGGTGGCGATTACCGACGCAGGCTCCTAGCCCGGCACCTCCGCGCGGACGAGCGTCGAGAAGCCGAGCTCGCGCTCCTCGACCGCGCCGAGGCCCGCCTCGGCGATCCACGCGCGCACGTCGGCGAGGCTGTGGGTCATCCCGCCCGGGTTCTCGACGAACATCATGACGTCGAAGAGCGCGACGCCCGGGTCGGCCGCGCCGCGCTCCCGGAATACGTCGTGGACGAGGAGGACCCCACGAGGCCCCAGGACGGACGCCGCCCCGAGGATCGTGGCATGCGCGGTCGCCCGGTCCATGTCGTGGATCACGTGCGAGACGAGCGCCGCGTCGAAGCGGGCGCCGCCGAGCCCCAGCCCCGGTCGCGTCGCGTCGCCAGCCAGAACGCGGACCCGCCTCCCGTCGGCGCCGGCGGCCGCCACGGCCCGCTCGCTGATCGGGACGACGGCCGGCTGCTCGACGATCGTGACCTCGAGCGCCGCGTGCGCGCGGGTGAACGCCAGCGCGTACGCGGCGCCGCCGCCACCGACGTCGGCGAGAGTCCGAACGCCATCGAGGTGCGCCGCCGGCACGAGGTCAGGCGCGACCCGCCCGGCGAGATCGTTGAGCGCGAGGAGGAACGCCTCGGCCGCCGGGGGGTCGCTCCGGGCGCGCTCCGCGAACGGCGCGAGAAGCGCATCGCCGGAGGCGACCGCGGCGTCGAGCCGTCCCCACAGCCCGTAGAAGACCGCCTCCTTGCGGATGAGCCTGTCGAGGCCGTCGGGTCCGGGAAGCGCGAGCGGGGCGCCCTTCGCGGAGAGTCGATACTCGTCCGCCTCCCGCTCCACGATGCCGAGCGCGGAGAGGGAGCCGAGAAGGACCTCCACGCCGCGTGCCGAAGCGCCGGTGGCCGCGACCAGCTCGTCCGCGGTCATCCCGGGGCCGGCGAGCGCGTCCACGAGCCCCACACGCTCGGCGGCCATGAGCACCGCCGCGGCCTGGTAGCCCGTGAGGATCGTGAACGCGGTGCGTTCGCGCTGGCGGTGAGGCTGTCGAGGGCCAGTCGGAAGAGCTTCGACACGGCGCCCGTCTCCAGGTCACGCCATCCGGCGAGGAGTCCCGCTGATGTCGCCGGACGTTAGTCAAATCGTTTTGACTTGTCAAGGGGGATCGGGTCGGCGCGAGGGCACTGGAGGACGACCGGGCACGGACCAGCGCAGGACGCCTGAAGGCGCAACACAGGGGCTCGGCGATGCGTCCCATGCGGTCGTGGCGGCGATGGTGGCGGGCGCGGAGGGCCGCCGGGCGGTCAGCGGAGCCCGAGCTGCGCCCGCATCTCCAGACCGTAGATCCGCTCGACCGGGGGCCCGGTGGTCGAGCGCACGACGAGCTCGGGCTGCATCCGGACGGTCGCGGGGTTCGCGCCCGAGTCGAGGATCTCGAAGAGCAGGCTGGCGGCCGTCGCTCCAATCTCGTACATGGGCTGGCGGATGGTCGTGAGGCCCACGAGACGCGCCACCGAGAGGTCGTCCACGCCGACGACCGAAAGGTCGCCGGGCACTGCGAGGCCGGCGGAGCGGCAGTGCTCCAGGACACCGAGCGCCATCATGTCGTTCGCCACGAAGACCGCCGTCGGCGGGTCGTCGAGCGCCATGAGGATGGCGGCCGCGACCTGGCCCCCCTCGGCGCGGTTGTCCGCGAACGCGATCAGCTCGTCCGGGATCGTGATCCCGTGCGTCGCCGCCCCCCCCACGTAGCCCTCGAGGCGCTCGGCGACAGTGGGGAGGTGGCGCGGACCCCCGACGAAGCCGAGGCGCGCATGTCCGAGCGAGGCGAGATGGTCCGCGACCATGCGTCCGGCTCGCTCGTTCATGAGGTACACGCCGGGCAGGTCCAGCTCGGCGAGCTGCTCGTCCGCGGCGACCACCGGGATCGAGCCGCGGGCGATGAGCTCACCCAGGCGCCGGTTCGCGGCCAGGCCGGCCATGTACACGATCCCGTCCACCTGGCGCGCCTCGAGCACGTCGATGTAGCCTCGCTCGCGTCGCTCGTCGCCGTCGGTGGAGCAGATGACGAGACTGTAGTCGTGGGCGTTCGCCACGTCCTCGACGCCACGCGCCACGGTCGGGTAGAAGGGGTTGGAGATGTCCGCGACGATGAGGCCGATGACGCCGGTCCGGCCCGACGCGAGGCTCCGCGCGGTCCAGCTCGGGCGGTAGCCGAGGAGCTCGACCGCCTCGAGGACGCGCCGGCGCGTCGGCTCGCTGATCGGCCGCTTGCCCGAGAGTGCATGGGAGACCGTCGAGATCGAGACGCCGGCCTCGCGCGCGACATCCTTGATCGTTGCCATCGGCGCCCCCGTCACATCCCAACCGTCCGCGACCGACGGTAATCAAAACGTTTGACGGTGTCAAACGGCCGGCGCGCGGGAGTGGCGTGACCGGGACCCTCGCCTACCCGGTCTCTGCGAGGACCCCATGCAGCTCGGCGGCATGGTCCCGCAGCCAGCGGCGCCAGCGACGGTGCTCGGGAGCGCGCGTCGCGACCAGCGCCCAGAACGCGGGTGGGTGCCCGAAGACACGCAGGTGCGCCAGCTCGTGGACCACGACGGTCTCCAGGGCCTCGGGCGGCGCGAGCACCAGGCGCCATGAGAAGCTGACCCTGCCCGTGCGACTCGCGCTCCCCCACCGCGTCCGCTGGTCGCGGATCGTCACGGCGGAAGGCTGCACCCCGAGCGCACGTGCGTGGCGCGCGGCCGCGCGGCCGATCGTGTCGCGGGCGCGGGAGCGCATCCACGCCTCGAGCACTGCGGCGAGCCGCTCCGCGTCGCGGTCCACGAGCGCGACGTGGATCTCGTCGCCGTCGTCGCCACCCACCCGGGTCACCGATGATCGCCGGCGCGGTCCCCCGGCGACGACGCGCAGCAGGTGCGGCTCGCCGCGGTACGGCACCACCGTCCCGTCCCCGAGCGGGCCGCGCGCGACCTCCGCGGCACGCGCGGCGTCCACCGCGGCCAGGTGACGCCGGATCCACGGCTCGCGCTCGGCTGCGAATGCGGCAGCAGCCGCGATCCCTGCCGAGCCCCCGCGCGGCCCGGCCGGGATCGTGACGACGAGCCCGCGCCGATGGTCGATCGACAGGCGCAAGCGCCGCGCTCGCCCGCTCGTCCGGAGCGTCGCGTCCACGGTTCCGCCGGGCAGCCTCAGGCTGATCGGTCGCTCTGTCGTCGGCGGCGTGCGGGACATCGGGAGGATGGTCGCACGGGCGCGAGATCGCGTGGCCGTGCCGTCCGCTACGGCGTTCGGGTGATGCCTCCGGGGCGTACGCTGTCCGGGGTGGCGTGCGCGCCATCCGACGCCGCACGAGGTCGGGGGCATGGGGACCGTCTCGTCCGCTGCGCTCGTCCGGGACGCGGGGGCGGTCCCGGCCGGCATCCCACGCGCGATCGAGGACCTCCAGCCCGGCCACCACGTCTGCTGCATCCACGCGGACGAGGCCGAGCGGATCGCCGCCGTCGTCCCCTACGTGCGGGCCGGCCTGGCGCGCCACGAGCAGCTGACGTACATCGCGGACCGCGCCGTCGCCACCGTGCTCGGCGAGCTGCGGGCCGGAGGCCTGGACGTCGATCGTCCGGTCGAGACCGGCCAGCTGATCCTCACGACCGCCGACGACGCGTTCGCGGGCGGCGCTCTCGACCCGGAGGCGGCTGTCGCGCTCCTCGCCGCGATGATCGACAGGGCGAGCCGTGCCGGCTACGCCGCGTCGCGGGTGGTCGGCGAGGCCGCGGGGGCGTTCCGTGCGTCGTCGGGGCCCGCGCAGCTCGTCGAGACCGAGGCGCGCCTCGACGCGCGCCTCCCCGGGTCCGGCTGCACCGCTCTCTGCCTCTACGACCGCAGCGCCTTCGATCCCGACCTCCTGCTCGAGGTGCTGCGGACGCACCCGTACGTCGCGATCGGGGAGCGCATCGTCCGCAACCCCTCCTACCTGCCGCCGGCGCGCCGCGGATCAGCCGTGGCCGGCGAGCCCCGGGAGGGCCCTTGGGTCGACCCGGCCCGATCGGCACAGGCACAGAGGATGGAGACGCTCGGGCGGCTCGCCCGCGACATCGCGCACGACATCAACAACCTGCTCGCGGTCGTGATCGGCAACGCCGAGCTGGCGCGCGCAGGCCTTGCGCCGGACGACCCGCGAGCCGAGGCGATCGCGGACATCGAGGCCGCGGCGAAGCGCGGCGCCAGCCTGACGCGGCAGCTGGTCGCGTTCGGCGGCCGCGGCGACCTCGCGCCGGTCGTGCTCGACCTGCACTCCGTGGTCGGGGAGATGAGCGAGCTCCTCCGGTGCGCGCTCGGCGACACGGTGACCGTGACGTTCGCCCCCGCGCAACCGCCGCTGCGCGTCCGCGCCGACCCGGCGCAGCTGGGACAGATCCTCGTGAACCTCGCCGTCAACGCTCGGGACACGATGCCCGCCGGCGGCACGCTGCTGCTCGAGACGGCCGCGGTGACCGTGGGGGTCGCAGATCCCGACCGACCGCCCGCGCTCACCCCGGGACGATACGCGACGCTCGCCGTCCGCGATACAGGCGGAGGCACCGAGACCGAGGCGCAGGCGCATCTCTACGAACCCTTCTTCACGACGAAGGGCCCGCGCGGGGGTTCCGGCCAGGGGCTGGCCGTCGCGCGGGAGATCGCGCGGCAGGCGGGCGGGGAGCTGGTGCTCGTCGCGAGCGCACCGGGCGAGGGATCGACGTTCATGCTCTACCTGCCCATCGCCGAGGCCCGGGTGCCCGAGACGCCGGGACGGACCACGCCGTCCGTCGTGGCCGGGTCCGGGTCCGGGTCCGGGTCCGTCCTCATCGTCGAGGACGATCCGGCGGTCCGCCGGCTCGCGCGCCGGGCGCTCGAGATCGCCGGCTACGGGGTGATCGAGGCCGGCGACGGGGCGGAGGCTCTTCGCCTGCTCGAGTCGGGGCCCAACCCGTTCACGCTGGTCATCTCGGACATGATCATGCCCGTGCTCGGAGGCTACGAGCTCGCACGGCACATCGCCTCGACCCGGCCGCAGACCCGCGTGCTCCTCATGTCCGGGTACCCGGGCGACCTGATCTCCGACGACGGGACCACGGTGGAGGGGATCGCCTTCATCGGGAAGCCGTTCTCCTTCGCGGACCTCACCGCGAAGGTCCGCGAGGTCCTCGAGGGGTCATGACCGGATCCGCCTCGCGACCGTGGGGACGCCGCCCGCTATACTGTCTGCTCGGACCAGTGGGGCTATAGCTCAGCTGGGAGAGCGTCTGAATGGCATTCAGAAGGTCGGGAGTTCGAGCCTCCCTAGCTCCACCACTCCACTGACGCCGAGGCATTCCGAGCCCCTCGCCGACCGGCGGGGGGTTCACCATATGCGGATCGCCCGGAGACGGGCGGTCGACCACAGACGGGGAGCCACGTGAGCGCGAGCCAGCGGATCCGGATCGACCGCTACGACCCGACGGAGATCGAGCCGCGCTGGCAGCAGCGCTGGGACGAGCTCGGCCTCCATCGGACGGACCTCTCCGACACGACGCGCCCGCGCTACTACCTGCTCACGATGTACCCGTACCCGTCCGGCGACATCCACATCGGTCACTGGTACATCAAGACACCCACCGATGCGATCGCGCGGTTCCGCCGGATGCACGGCGACAACGTCTTCCTGCCGATCGGCTTCGACGCGTTCGGGCTGCCGGCGGAGAACGCGGCGATCAAGAACCGGATCCACCCCGCGCAATGGACGCTGGCCAACATCCGGAACATGCGCCGCCAGCTGCGGACCATGGGGGCGACGTTCGACTGGGACCACGAGGTGGTCACCAGCGACCCCGACTACTACCGCTGGAACCAGTGGATCTTCCTCCGCTTCCTCGAGGCGGGGCTCGCCTACCGCGCGAAGTCGCCCGTGGACTGGTGTCCCAACGACGGCACGCTCGCCCGCGAGCAGGTGGAGGGCGCGGACCGCCGGTGCTGGCGCTGCGGATCGCCGGTCGAGAAGCGCGAGCTGGACCAGTGGTACCTGCGCATCACGAAGTACGCGGATGAGCTCCTCGACTTCACCGGCGTGGACTGGCCCGAGCCGGTCCGCATCATGCAGACCAACTGGATCGGGCGGTCCGAGGGCGCGGAGATCGAGTTCACCGTGGCGCCCGACGTGCACCACCCGGGCGGCCAGCCGATCCGCGTCTTCACGACCCGGCCGGACACGCTCTTCGGCGCGACGTTCATGGTGCTCGCACCCGAGCACCCGCTCGTCGGTGAGATCACCTCACCCGGGCAGCGTGCTGCGGTCGACGCGTACGTCGCCCAGGCAGGGCGGGAGACGGAGATCGAGCGGCTCTCGGCGGAGCGTGAGAAGACGGGCGTGCCCACCGGCGCCCACGCGATCAACCCGGTCAACGGTGCGCGGATCCCGATCTGGACCGCCGACTACGTCCTCGCCGGCTACGGCACGGGCGCGATCATGGCGGTCCCCGCCCACGACGAGCGCGACTTCGCGTTCGCGAAGGAGTTCGACCTCCCGATCGTCGAGGTCATCCGGCCGGACGACGCCCTCGACGACGGACGGCCGCTCGAGGAGGCGTATGTCTCGAAGGCCGAGACCGACGTGCTCGTGAACTCGGGCCGCTACAACGGGATGGCCGCGCCGGCGGCGTTCCGGGCGATCGTCGAGTGGCTCGAGTCCGAGGGGAAGGCCCGGTTCGCCGTCACCTACCGGATCCGCGACTGGCTCATCAGCCGGCAGCGCTACTGGGGGACGCCGATCCCGGTCGTCTACTGCGACCGCGACGGGATCGTCCCGGTGCCCGACAGGGATCTGCCCGTGCTGCTCCCCGAGACGGTCGACTACGCCGGCAGCGGCGACAACCCGCTGCGTCGCGACGCGTCGTTCCTCGACGTCGCCTGCCCGACGTGCGGCGGCCCGGCGCGTCGCGAGACCGACACGATGGACACCTTCGTCGACAGCTCCTGGTACTGGTTCCGGTACCTCTCCCCGCACCTCGCGACGGGGCCCGTCGACCGCGAGCTCGTCGATCGCTGGACGCCCGTCGACCAGTACACGGGCGGCGCCGAGCACGCGGTCATGCACCTGCTGTACAGCCGGTTCTTCACCAAGGCGCTGCGCGACATCGGCGTCGTGGGCGAGGGCGAACCGTTCCGGCGCCTGTTCAACCAGGGGCAGGTCCTCGGCGCGGACGGCGAGCGCATGAGCAAGAGCCGCGGGAACGTCCAGGACCCCGACGAGCTCGTGGGGAGGTACGGCGCCGACACGGTGCGCCTCTTCCTCATGTTCATGGGCCCGTGGGACCAGGGCGGCCCGTGGAACCCGACCGGCATCGGGGGCGTGCACCGCTTCCTCAACCGCGTGTGGACGCTCGCCCTCGATCCGCACGGGAGCGAGCCCGGCGACCCGGACGCCGAGAAGCTGCCGGCCGGCCTGGACGCGGCCGCGGCGGAGAAGGCGGTCCGGGCGGCGGCGCACCGGACGCTCGCGGTCGTCTCCGCGGAGTACGCGGACTTCCGGTTCAACACGATGGTCGCCCACCTGATGGAGCTGTCGAACGCGCTCATGCGGTTCCGCGGCACGGAGATCGCCGGAGGCGGCGCGTGGGACGAAGCGATCCGCATCCTCCTGCTCGTGCTCGCCCCAGCTGCGCCGCACATCGCAGAGGAACTGTGGAGCCGGCGCCTTGCCGCGGCAGGAGCCCCGTGGTCGTCGATCCATCGCGAGCGGTGGCCGGTGGTCGACGCGGCCGCGGCCGCGGCCGTGGAGCGCGAGGTGCCCGTGCAGGTCAACGGGAAGCTGCGCGACAAGGTCATGGTCCCTGTCGACCTCTCGGACGCCGAGGTCGAGGCGGTCGTCCTCGCGCGCGAGAAGGTCGTCGCGGCCCTGGCCGGTCGGTCGCCCGACCGCGTGATCCACGCCGGCGGGCGCCTCGTGAACATCGTCGTCAAGGGCTGATCCGCGGCCGGCGCCGGGACCGCCGGTGGTCCCCGGGGCGTGCCGGCGCCCGGCACGCGGCAACGACCCGGGAATGGCAACAAGGCCGGCCCTACCTCGCGCGCACCTCCGACCCGACCCAGGCGGTCGCCTGGTAGGCGTCCGGCGCGCCCCGATCTCCGACCGCGACGACACGGTCGCTCCAGAGCGTCGCTGCGTTCATCTCCGTGTCGAGCAGCTCCGGGGACGACGGGGTCCGCGACCAGACGACGCCATCGGGTGAGGACCAGACGACGCCGACACCGTATTGCAGGCCTTCCGTCACCGTGCCCACGACCACGGCGCCGGCGGGTCCGGGGGTCACGTCGTACATGCGGACCTGGATCCCGGGCCGGCCGAACACCGGGTTCGTCAGGACGCGCCGCCAGCTGAGCCCGTCGCGCGAGGTCCAGATGATGCCGGTGTCCCCCGCGAGATCCTCTCCGGCCGCGACGAGCCCGATGCCCGGCACAGCCGCCACGGACCGCATCCGGGCGTCACGGAACGTGGCCGAGTCCGGGACCTTCGTCCAGCTCGCCCCATCCGCAGAGGTCCAGACCACCGCGGGGCCGGGCGCGTCCGCAGGACCCGCCACGCCTACCGCGACGAGACCAGGGCCGCCGGCGGCGATGGCCTCGACTCTCGCATCGGCCAGCGCCGGGGAGTCCGGGATGCGGGCCAGCTCAGGCCGTCGGGCGAGGTCCAGAACGTGCCGTCGGCGGAGAAGAAGTCCTTGCCCCGGAAGCCGCCCGCGACGAAGCCGCCCCTCCACGGCACGATGCTCGTCAGGCGGACGGGCTGCTCGGCGAACGCGGCCGAGGAGGTCGTCCGCGCCCACGTCGTGCCGTCGGCGGATGTCCACGCAGTGCCGCGCTCGCCGTCACGGCCGACCGCGGCGTACAGCTTCCCGTTGGTCGCGACCGCCGTGAGGACCGTGTTCGCGGGGAACCCGCCCGTGTACGTCCACGTCGACCCGTCGGTCGAGTGCCACGTCGACCCGAGGAAGTCCTGGATGACCCAGCCGACGGCGACGAGCCCCGCCGGACCCGCGACGACGTCGGTCATGATCGTGTCGATCGCCGGATGGCATGGGGCGCAGCCGCCCATGTACGGCTCGCCGGACGCGTCCTTGAGACCGTCATGAAGCCGGCCGGCTGATCGATGCCCGGGGCGCGTGTCCACGCGGCCGGCATGGGAGCGGGTGAGGCTGACGCGGCGCATGCCGCCAGCACGATCGGGAGGCTGGCGACCGACCAGCGTCGCCGAGGGACGCGACCGACGTGCATGTCGAACCCGCCTCCGCGACCGACCGGCGGCCGCATCCGGGCCGACGATAGCGCATCGGGGCCAGCAGCGCGCGGGGTCGATCCACGCCACGGTCGAGGGCGCGGGCGGAGCCGCGCGGGCCGGACCCTGGGTGTCGACAGGGGCGTCCCCACCGAGCGCTAGCCGCGACCCGGCGCGAGCATCGGCTGGCCGAGGAGATCCTCGACGAGGATCCCGCGTCGCACGGCCTCCTCGCCCACGAAGCAGTCCCAGGTCAGGCCCGCCTCGTCCTGCCCGATGCATCCCCCGGCGATCCTCCCGTCGATCGCGATGAGCTCCTTCGAGCCGCGATGGTCGCGGATCTCGGGACCCGGCAGGCGGGAGAGCGTGCAGTGGTACGTGATCCCTGCGCCGTCGGGCCATGAGTCCGCGCGCCGTCGCGCGCTCGATCTCGTCGCCGAGGCGCACGAGCGGGTCAGGGGCCGAGGGAAGGTCCATCGCGGGCGTGCCGCGTGCCGGTCGTAGAACATCCTGAAGGCCGTGGCGCTGCGCCTCGAGCGCCGCAGGAGTCCGGCGTCATCGGGCGTCGTCGGGGACTGGTCGATCGACACGAAGGACCTCCGGGTGCGGGGTTCACCCGTACATGGCGCGGCCGCCGCAGAACGTTACGACGTCATGGGGTCTCCCGGGCCCCGGGACGCCCGCCGCCGTGCGATAGTCGAGGGGTCGTCGTTCGCGGGAGGTGCGTCCGTGGGATCCGTCAGGCCCGGGGCCGACTGCCGGCACCAGTACGCCGAGTGGCCATCGTTGCGCGCGGCCGGGGTCCGTGCAGACCGACTCCGCCACCCCCTTCGGACGTGAGGTCGCGGCTACGCGACTGAAGGTGCGCGGCGCGTGTTCGACGTCGCGCGAGCGGATCCGGGAGGGCCGCCTATCGCCTCGGTCACTCGTCTGGCCCGTCTGAAGCGCCGGCCAGTCGTCCACAGGCTTGGACGTCCAGAGAGGAGAGCAGGATGGGCAACGAACAGGTGGCACCTGAGTCGAAGGGTGTCGCCGTGAAGGTACTGGCAACGGTTGACCTTGCCCGCGAGATCGAGGGCATGGCAGGGCGCCAACGTCGAATGCGTTTGGTGACCATCGAGCCTGGAGGAGTCTTCGGGCCGATCCACGACCACAAGGGCAGACCTGGCACCGTCTACATCCTGCAGGGGACGATCACTGACCATCGAAACGGCGTCGCCACGGACTACGGGCCGGGAATGGGCTGGCCCGAGGATCGGAGCACGATCCACTGGCTCGAGAACAGGGGAACGATTCCGGCGGTGGAGATCTCGGTCATATCGTCAGGCAAGAGTGAAGTGAGGCATTGCCGCCGACAGTGTCACGATGACCCGCCGGATCGGCGTCACACGTCCCGGACTGCCGCTGCATCGGCCGGTCGACCTTCCTTGATCAAACGGAGCGTGAGTTGAGCGAAATCAAGCTCGGAGCCAACTGCTGGAACCAGTACACCGACTGGCCGTCGTTGCGCGCGGCCGGAATCCGTGCGGACCGCCTGGGCTACTACTCCCTCTGGACCTGGGATCACCTCTACCCGATCGTGGGTTCGTCGCACGGCCCGATGTACGAGGCGTGGATGACGCTCGCCGGCTGGGCCGCGGCAACGGAGCGCGTCCGCATCGGCCTGATGGTGGGCGCGAACACCTTCCGGGAGCCGACCCTGACCGCGAAGCTCGCGACGACGCTCGACCACCACAGCCGCGGCCGCGCGTACCTCGGGATCGGAGCGGCGTGGTTCGGCGAGTAGCACGAGGCGTTCGGCTTCGCGTTCGGCGACGGCCCGCCCGAGCGGCTCCGGTGGCTCGGCGAGGCGCTCCCGATCATGCGCGGGATGCTCCACGGCGAGGAGCCCACCGCCACTGGGCCGCGGTACCGCGCGACCGCCGTGCGGAACCTGCCGGCGCCGATCCAGGCGCGCCTGCCGATCCTCGTCGGCGGGGGCGGCGAGCAGGTCACGCTCAAGCTCGTCGCCCGCTACGCCGATGCGAACAACCTCGGCGGCGGCTTCGATGCGGTCCGCAGGAAGGAGGCAATCCTCCTGCAGCACTGCGAGACGGTGGGTCGGGACCCGGCAGAGATCGAGCGGACGGTGGGGATCGGTACCGTCTTCATCCGCGACTCCGATGCGGAGGCACGCCGCGTCCTCGAGTCGACGTTCGCCGCGAACGGTGCAGCCCGCCCCTGGGAGGACCAGCCGGCCGGCACGCCCGAGCAGATCGCCGAGCGGCTCGCGCCCTACATCGGCATCGGGTACCGGCACCTGATCGCGGGATTCCCGTCGCCGTACGACGAGGAGTCGATGACCCGGCTCGCGACAGAGGTGCTCCCGCTCCTCGAGAAGGCCTGAGAAGCCGTGAATCTTTCGGCCGGGGGATTCCCCTGGCGGCCGCCCGCCGGTACGATTCCGGACATGGATGAGCTGTTCGACCTCCCGCCCGCCGAGCCGACGACGAAGCAGGCCGAGGGCCGCGGCCGACCCCGCCTCCAGCGCCCGCAGCGCGACCAGATCACCCTCCGGCCGAGCGACCTCGAGAGCCTCCTGCCGGCCGACCACCGGGCTCGCCTCGTGTGGGCGTTCGTCGAGGGCCTCGACCTCTCCGCGTTCCACGAGATGATCCGCGCGGTCGAGGGCCATCCGGGTCGCCCGCCGATCGACCCGGCGATCCTGGTGGCCCTCTGGCTGTACGCGACACTCGAGGGGGTCGGCAGCGCCCGGGCCCTCGAACGCCTGTGCGACGAGCACGACGCGTACCGCTGGATCGCCGGCGGCGTGTCGGTGAACCACCACACCCTCGCCGACTTCCGGGTCGACCACGCCGACGCCCTCGACGAGCTCCTCACGCGGAGCGTCGCCGCGCTCATCGTCGAGGGGCACGTCACGCTCGCCCGGGTCGCCGGGGACGGGATGCGCGTGCGGGCCTCGGCCGGTGCCGCGAGCTTCCGCAGGCGCGACACGCTCACCGACGCGCTCGCCGAGGCCGAGGCCCAGATCCGGGCCCTGCGGGCGGAGCTCGACGACGATCGGGGGGCGACCTCCCGACGCGTCGCCGCGGCCCGTGCACGAGCGGCGGCCGAGCGCGCGGAGCGGGTCCGCGCCGCCCTCGATGCGCTGCCCGAGCTCGAGGCCGCCAAGCGCCGCAACGTGCCGGCCGGCACGCCGCCCCGCGAAGCCCGGGCGTCGCTGACCGATCCCGCGGCGCGGGTGATGAAGATGGCCGACGGCGGCTACCGCCCGGCCTACAACGCGGAGCTCGCCACCGACACCGCGAGCCAGGTGATCGTCGGCATCGGGCTCACGAATGCCGGATCGGACGGGGGCCAGCTCGCCCCCATGCTCGGCCAGCTCGAGCGCCGCTACGACCGAGCGCCCGGGGCCGTCCTCGTCGACGGCGGCTTCGTCAACCTCGCCGAGATCGAGGCCCTCGCCGAGAGCGCCTGCGGGACCACCCTCTACGCGCCACCGCCCACCCCTCGCGACCCGACCCGCGATCGCCACGTACCGCTCCCGGGGGACGCACCGGCGGTCGCCGCCTGGCGGATCCGGATGGGGACCGACGAGGCCAAGCGGATCTACAGGGAGCGGGCCGCCACCGCCGAGTGCGTCAACGCGATCGCCCGCAACCGGGGCCTCCGCCACATCGGGGTCCGGGGGCTCGAGAAGGCGCGGGCGATCCTGCTCTGGTTCGCCCTCGCCCACAACCTCATGCGGGCGGTCGTCCTGCGCGCTGCGGCCTCGGCAACGGCGACCTGATGGACGGGGACGAGCGCCGTGATCGACCATCCGTGGGGCCCCACGCCCTGCCCCTCGCCCGACCGACCGTCACATCGCCGACCCACACGGCCTGACCGGAGTCATTCATGCCTCGCCCCGCTCACCGCACCCTCACCAGCCCGCTCGCTCGTCGCGGGCGATTGGTTCACGGACTCTGAG
>JAKAJU010000194.1 GCA_021813655.1 Chloroflexota bacterium
CCGGCCGCCGCCGATGCGGCCGACCCGGCGGACGCGACGGGCGAGCCGCCGCTGGCGGCCGGTGCCGCCGGCGCTGCCGAGGCCGATGCGCCGCCGCTCTCGGACCGTGGAGGGAACGTGCCGGTGCCGATGAGGACGGCCCCGACGACGAGGACGCCGAAGAACCCGAGCGTGATCCACGGGAAGTGCGGGGCGGGCTGGCTCTCGAGGTGACCGGTGCGGTCGGCGCGGACGGCGAGCCGGTACTCGACGACTGCGTCACGGAGCCACTGGAGCCCGACGACCGCGACCATGACGATCCCTGCGACCAGGAGCGGCAGGCCGATGTCGCCGAAGTCCTTGGCGATCTGCTTGTTCGTCGCGAGCCCCAGCCCGAGGAGGAGGACGGTCGCCGCGACCGCGATGAGGAACGGGCGGAACGACGGCCCCGGGACGTGCACGCCCTTCGGCAGCTGTCGCTCCTCGTAGGCGCCGGCGACGACACCCCGACCCTCCGGGCGACCCGACTCGCGCATGACCTCGCGGCCCCAGTGAAGGCCGGCGCCGATCGTGAGGATGAGGCCCAGGGCGAACATCCACGGTCCGACGGATCGGAGTGGGACGCTGCCGGCGACGAGGATCTTGGGGTCGGCGTTCATCGCCGCGAGGCCGAGGAAGAGGACGGTGGCCGCGGCGGCGAGGTAGAGCGGCGACAGGCTCGGGCCCGGCATGTGGACTCCCTCGGGCGCCCGCGGGACCACGGGGCCGCCGTGGGTGCGCGGGCCCGCGGTGGCGAACCGGACCGCGACCCACCCGACGTAGAGGACGACGACGAGCAGGAGCCCGAGCGGGATGAAGGCGATGAGGGAGCCCCAGTCGGGCGAGACAAGCCGCCCGAGGTAGTCGTTGACGATCGTGTTCCAGAGGTCGGTCATGGAGGGTCGGATCCGCTCCCTGCTGTCGCCCGCGTCGGGCCTGTCGTCGCGCCTGGGGCTCAGCCCTTCGGCGAGCCGAGCGCGAGGGTATACGAGAGGAGGCCCATCGCGATGCCGAGCGCGACGAGCATCGTCGTGCCGCCCGCGTCGCGACTCAGGGCGTAGTAGACCGCCGCGACGACGATGAAGAGGAACGCGACGAGGAGCGTGGTACGAGGTCGGATCATGGCGTCGCCTCCCGTCCGCTAGCCGAGGATGTACAGGAGGGTGAAGAGGCAGATCCAGACCACGTCCACGAAGTGCCAGTAGAGGCTCGCGGCCTCGACGGCGTCGTGGTGGCGCGCGGAGAACTGCCCCGCCATGCCGCGGTAGAGGACGACCCCGAGCATGAGGACGCCGGCGAAGACATGGGCACCGTGGAAGCCGGTGAGCGTGTAGAAGGTGGACCCGAACGGCCCGTCGTTGATCCCGAAGCCGAGCGTCGTGTAGTCGTAGGCCTGGCCGCTGAGGAAGAGGATCCCGAGGACGATCGTGACGACGAACGCCCGCATCAGGCCCTTCCGGTCGCCACGGCGGATCGCCCAGATCCCGATCTGGCATGTCACGGAGCTGGTGACGAGCATGAGCGTGAGGATCGCGGGGAGCAGGACGTGCCCGCGGAGGTTGAACTCGACGTTCCCGAGGGGCGGCCACACCGGTGCGTTCGAGCGGATGTTGAAGTAGGCGGCGAAGAGCCCGGCGAAGAACATCACCTCGGAGGCGATGAAGAGGATCATCCCCAGGACGGGGTTGCTGATCCCGCCCCTCGTGTGCTCCTCGGCGGCGTGGACCAGCTCCTCGAGGGACTCTCCTCGGTCGACGACGGGGACCAGGACGTCCGCGTTCGCGGTCATGGCGGCCCCTCCCTGCTCAGTGGCCGGTCGCCCGGCCAGCGAGCCGGTGGCGCTGGTCGAAGACGGGTCGTTCGGACCGGATCTCGGGGAGCCGGTCGAAGTTGTAGGGCGGGGGTGGGGAAGTCGTCGCCCACTCGAGCGTGTTGCCCTCCCAGGGATCGTCGCCGACGCGCTCGCCGCCGCGAAGCGAGATGAAGACGTTCCACAGGAACGGCAGCACCGACGCCGCGATCAGAAAGCCGCCGATCGTGGCGACGAGGTTGAGGTCGTTCCAGCCGGCCATCGGGCTGTAGTCCGCGATGCGCCGCGGCATGCCCATGAGGCCGAGCTCGTGCATCGGGAAGAACGTCATGTTGAATCCGACGAACATGACGACGAACTGGATCTTCCCGAGCGTCTCGTTGAGCTTCACCCCGAACATCTTCGGGAACCAGTAGAAGAGCCCGCCGAAGATCGCGAAGACCGAGCCGCCGAAGAGCACGTAGTGGATGTGGGCGACGATCCAGTAGGTGTCGTGGATCGCGAAGTCCACCGGCACGGACGCGCTGAAGGCGCCGTTGAGCCCGCCGATGAGGAACATCGTCAGGAACCCGAGGGCGAAGAGCATCGCCGCCGAGAACTGGATGCTCCCCTTCCACATCGTCGCGATCCAGTTGAACATCTTCACCCCCGTGGGCACGGCGATGAGGAAGGTCATGAAGCTGAAGAACGGGAGGTAGACCGAGCCCGTCGTGAACATGTGATGGGCCCAGACCGAGAACCCGAGCGCCCCGATCGTCGCGGTCGCGAAGACGAAGGCCTTGTAGCCGAAGAGGGGCTTCCGGCTGAAGACAGGGATGATCTCGCTCACGATCCCCATCGCCGGCAGGACCATGATGTAGACGGCCGGGTGCGAGTAGAACCAGAACACGTTCTGCCAGAGCACCGCGTTGCCGCCGCCGGCCGGGTCGAAGAAGCTCCCGCCGTAGTTGCGGTCGATGAAGAGCATGATCAGCGCGCTCGTGAGGACGGGCGTCCCGAGGATCACGAGGACGCTCGTCACGAGGACCGTCCAGGCGAGGATCGGGAGCCGGAACATGGTCATGCCCGGCGCGCGCATCTTGAAGATCGTCACGAGGAAGTTGATCCCGCCGAGGATCGAGCTCGTGCCGATGAGGATGAGGCCGACGATCCAGAGATCCGTCCCCACGCCGGGCGAGTACTTCGCATTCGCGAGCGGGCTGTAGCTCGTCCAGCCCTCTGCCGCGCTCCCGCCGAGCACGAAGCCGAGCATCATGATCGTGCCGGCCAGCGGGAGGAGCCAGAAGCTCAGGGCGTTGATGCGCGGGAACGCCATGTCCGGCGCTCCGATCATGAGCGGGACGACGTAGTTGCCGAACCCGGCGAGCATCGGGATGACGAAGAGGAAGAGCATCACCGACGCGTGCATGGTGAAGAACTGGTTGTAGGCCGCCTCGCCCATGAACTGGAGGCCCGGCTGCGCCAGCTCGGCCCGAACCGCCAGAGCGAGCACGCCGCCGACGAGGAAGAAGATGAACGAGCTCCCGAGGTACAGGATCCCGATCTTCTTGTGGTCGGTGGTCGTGAGCCAGTCGTAGAGACCGGATCTCGCCCGGGTGGCCGTGGGCGTGAGGACGGTCGTCGCCATCGTCGCTCCTTACTTGACCGTGAGCGTGCCGGTCATGTTCGGGTGGACGGCGCACACGTAGGCGTACGTGCCGGCCGCGAGGGCGGGGACGTCGTAGACCTTCGTCGCGACGCCCGTGATGATGTCGCCGGTGAAGACCGCCTCACCGGTCGGTGAGTCCCTGTGGATGACGACGTTGTGCGGGATCCCGTTGTCGTTGTTCACGAACGTCAGCTGGATCGCGGTGCCTGCGGGCGCGGACAGCGCCGCCTGGTCGAAGGCGATGTTCTGCGCCGACAGCGAGACCGCGGCCGGCTGCCCGCCGGTCCCGCCTCCGCCGCCGGCCGAGGCCGAGGGCCCGGGCGTGGGGGTCGGGGCCGGGGTGGGCGTCGCCTTCGCCTGCGTGACCCACGCGTCGAAGTCGGCCTGCGACTTGACCACGACGGAGAAGCGCATCTGCGAGTGCAGGAGCCCGCAGAACTGCGTGCACTGGCCGCTGAACGTGCCGACCTCGGTAGGCGTGAAGTCGAAGACGTTCGTCTTGCCCGGGATGACGTCGCGCTTGAAGAGGAACGCCGGGACGTAGAAGCCGTGGATGACGTCGCGACTCTGGAGGCTCACCTGCACGGTCTCGCCCACGGGGACGACCAGCTCGGGCGCCTTGTCGGGCAGGCCCACGATCGTCACGCCCTGGTCGGGGTATGTGAATTGCCACTGCCACTGGAAGCCCGTGACCTCGACCTTGAGCTTCGGGTCGGCGGACACGGCGTCGACGGTGTTGAGGGTCTGCCACGAGATGAAGAAGACGATCGCCACGATCGCGACGGGGATCGCCGTCCAGATGACCTCGAGGACGTTGTTCCCGTGGATCTGCGGCGGGAGCGTGTCGTCGCCCTTGCGGCGGCGATACCGGACCGCAGCGAAGACGATCAGGGCCTCGACGAGGAAGAAGATGACGGCGGCGACGATGAAGACGACCTGATAGAGCCAATCGGTCGCCTTGCCCTGCTCCGTCGCCGGCGCGGGCGGCTGGAGCACGGTCACGCCCGTCCCGCATGCCGCCACGAGCAGCATCGCGAGCGCCCCCAGCGCGACGATGACCGCCCCCTGCGGGATCCCCTTGGAGAACCTCGTCATCACGAGCCCTCGACTCCTCTCTGGATCCTCGGCTCCCGGGAGGGCGGGACGCAGGGGGCACATCCCTGTCCTCCGTTCTGGAGACAAGCCGGGCGCGATGATACGTGATTCGAGCCACATGTGACGGACGGCCTGCGCGCGGGAGTCCATTCGGCAGGGAGGTGGTGGGCCGATGGTCGCGAGTGCGCCGTCGGGCTTCCCGTCCGGCGCCCTCGCGTCCACGGGCCGCCGGCGCGGCCTCAGGAGGGGATCGGCGCCTCGAGGTACCGCCGGTACTCGCCCGGGTCGACGTTTCCGCCGCTCACCACGGCGACGATCGTCCCGTCGGCTGCTCCGAGCCGATCCCGGTGGAACCGGACAGCCGCGATCGACAGCGCTCCGGACGGCTCGACGACGAGCCGGCTCTCCTCCGCGGCCAGGCGGACCGCCGCGGCGATCTCCGCCTCCGGCACGGTCACGACCTCGTCCATGAGCGCCGACAGGTGCGCGAACGTGCGGAGGCCGAGCGACTGCGTCCTGGTCCCGTCCGCGATCGTCCTGCTGACCAGGTCGGCGGGCCAGGCCACGATCCGCCCCTTCTCGAGAGACTCGCGCGCGTCGGCCGCGAGCTCGGGCTCGACGCCGATGACGCGCGCACCGGGCAGCAGCGCCTTCACGGCGGCTGCGACTCCGCTCGCGAGGCCACCGCCCCCGATGGGCACGACGACGGCCGCGAGGTCGGGAACCGCCTCGGCGATCTCGAGCCCGCACGTCCCCTGGCCGGCGATGATCCGGTCGTCGTCGTAGGGCGGGATGATCGCGAGCCCGCGCTCCTCCGCGATCCGCTCGGCTACACGCCTGCGCTCGTCGCTCGCGGTCCCCACCGTGACGATCTCCGCTCCATCCGCGGCCACGCGCATCCGCTTGACCGCCGGTGCGTCGGACGGCATGACGATCACAGCCGGGACGCCGAAGAGGCGCGCGGCACGGGCGACGCCCTGGGCGTGGTTGCCGCTCGAGTACGTGATCACGCCGCGGGCCCGCGCGCCGGGATCGAGCGAGGCGACCATCGTGTACGCGCCCCGGATCTTGAACGCGCCGATCGGCTGCAGGGACTCCGCCTTGAGCAGGACCCGATCCTCCGCAGGCCCGAACCCGACGAGCGGCGTCCGGAGGGCGACCCCGATGAGAGTCTCCGCGGCGGCTCGGATCCGGTCGATCCCGACGAGGTCGCGGGAGGAGACGGTCACCGACCCGGGGGCCGCGGGCTCATCGGCCGGGGCCCGAGCCGCGCTGGCAGTCGATGCAGAGTGCGGCCCACGGAAGCGCCTCGAGTCGGGCGGCGGCGATCTCGCCCCCGCACGTAGCGCATCGGCCGAACGTCCCGGCGTCGAGGCGCCCGAGGGCGGCGTCGACCTCGCGGATCCGCCGCTCGGCCGCGTCGCGCAGAGCGAGATCGCGCTGCTGGGCGAACACCTGGCTCGCCGCGGCGGCCTGTGACCCGTACGTCATCTGCTCCGGGGCGTCGAGCTCCGCCCCGAGCTCCGCGAGCATCTTCGCCCGCTCGGCCAGGAGGGCATCGCGCGCCGCCACCGCCCGTGTCGCATCCATCGACACGATGGTAGACCTCGGCAGGTCCCGGCGCGTCGGCCTGCCGACCCGAGGGCGCCGGCCGCAGGGCAGTCCGATGCAGTCCTGGGACGTGCGACCGGATGATCGGGCGATGATCCGCGATCGATCCGGGCCGCAGCTGCCGCGGATCCCGCGTCGAGCCTCTCCGACCACGATGCATTCCGAGCCGGTCGACCCCGGCCGCGCAGGACGAGGGACGGGCATGAGCCGACGATCGACCCTGGCACTGGCACTCCTGGTCGCCATCACCTCGGCGTGGTCGATCGCGTTCGCACCCGCCGGGGCCGCCCCTGTCGTGTCGCCGCACGCCGTGGTCGTGGCATCGTCCGCCGGGCCAGTGCTCGGCGGGGCGCCGGGCGATCACGGCGGCGGACGGAGGTGGTGCTGATCCCCGACCCCTGCACGGGCGCGCCGCGCGCCGCCCGGTCGGTCGGGACCCGCGAGTCGCGGCGGGCGGGTCCCGGAGGCCGCCGGAGATCCCTCCCCGGCCCGGCACCTCCCTGCAGGGAGTGGGTTGCCGGCCCCGTCGACGCCACCGCCGGCGCCCCTGAGGCGCCCTGTGGGTCCCTGGAACCTAACGGCCCGATCCGGACGTGTCGCGCGTCATGCGCTGGGCCAGGTAGACAGGGATGAGCGACAGGAGGATGAGGACGAGGGCGACGACGTTCACGATGGGCCGCTGGTTCGGCAGGCGTAGGTTCGACAGGATCCAGATCGGCACGGTCTGCTGTGTGCCCGCCGTGAACGTCGTGACGATGACCTCGTCGAACGAAAGCGCGAACGCGAGAAGGCCGCCGGCGACGAGTGCCGTCCGCAGGACGGGAAGCGTGACGCGGCGGAAGGTCGTGGCTGTGTCGGCCCCCAGGTCCATCGACGCCTCCTCGATCGACCGCGACGAGCGCCGCATCCGTGCGATCGCGTTGTTGTAGACGGTCACGACGCAGAAGGTCGCGTGCCCCGCGATGATCGTGAAGAGGGTGAACGGGATCGAGAACGTGTTGAACGTCGCGTTCAGCGCCATGCCGGTGACGATGCCCGGCAGGGCGATCGGCAGCAGCAGGATGAACGAGACGGTCTCGCGGCCGAAGAACGCGAAGCGGTGGACCGCGAGGGCTGCGAGCGTCCCGAGGACCATCGCGATGATCGTCGCCCCGAGGGCGGCCTGGAGTGACAGCACGATCGCGTCGTGGAGGCTCTGGTTGTCGAGCGCCGCGCCGAACCACTTCACGGTCCAGTTCGCGATCGGCCACGACTGGCCGCGATCGCCGTTGAAGGCGTACAGCCCGATGATGATGATCGGGACGTAGAGGAAGACGAGCACCCCGCCGGTCGCGGCGAGCAGCCCGATCCGTCCCGCTCCGCCGCGCATCAGATCGCCTCGAAGGCGCCGAGCTTGCGCATGACGAGCAGGTAGATGGCCATGACGAGGACCGGCACGAGCGCGAACGCCGCGGCGAACGGCACGTTCCCGGCGACGCCCTGGCTCTCGTACACGACGTTTCCGATGAACTGCGTGTTCGAGATGAGGGAGGGCGTGATGTAGTCGCCGAGGGTCAGAGAGAACGTGAAGATCGACCCGGCGGCGATGGCCGGCAGGGCGAGCGGGAGGACGACCCGGCGCACCGTCGTCGCACTCTTCGCTCCGAGGTCCGACGAGGCCTCGAGCAGCGACGTGGGGATCCGCTCGAAGCCGGCGTAGACCGGCAGGATCATGTAGGGGAGCCAGAGGTACGTGAAGACGATGATCATCGAGAGGTCGGAGTAGCCGAGGGAGACGCCCCTCAGGCCGACGAGGCTGAAGAGCCAGTCGATGAAGCCACCCTGGCTGAGGATGACGCGCCACGCGTACACGCGGACGAGGTAGCTCGCCCAGAGAGGAAGCAGCACCGCCGCGTAGAGGACCGCCCGCGTCCGCCCGCCGGCGATCCTGGCCATGAAGTAGGCGATCGGGAGCGCGAGGAGGATGTCGAGGGCCGTCACGATGCCGGCGATCGCGATCGTGCGGATCGCCACCACGCGGTAGACCGGATCCGTGAGGATCTGCGCGAAGTTCTTCAGGGTCGGCTCGTGCACGATCGCCGATGTGAGCGGGTCGAGATACCAGAACGCCGAGATGAAGAGGACGACGAGCGATCCGAGGTAGACGATCCCGAACCACCCGAACGGCGGGGTGAGCAGGATCGCGACCTGGCTCGTCCGGTGGCGGTAGAGCGCCGACTGGAGCCGGCGCAGGGGACTCGTGCTCGGGCGCGGCGGTGCGGCGTACGCGGGCTTGGTCATGACGTGGGTGAGCGGCCGCCGGGCGCCGCAGCCTCGGACGAGGCCCGCGGCGCCCGGACGGACGACGGCTCTGTCAGCCCTTGATCTCGGTCCACTTCTGGGACCAGACCGAGTAGTCCACGCAGGTCTGGCCGCGACTGTCGCCGCAATCCGCGAGAGGCGTCTTCCAGAACGAGATGCTGTCGTAGAAGTTCTTGTCGTTGACGCTGTACTCGGTGCAGAAGTCCTTGACGCCGTACGACCCGTAGCCCTGGTCGAGGAACTGGCACGCCTTCGGGTTCGCCGGTGCCTCGCCGAAGTACTCGGCGACCTGCGTCTGGACCTCGGGCGTGAGCATCCACGCCATCCACTTCTGCATGCAGTTGGGGTGCTTCGCCTTCGCCGACATCATCCAGGTGTCGGCCCAGCCGGTCATCCCCTCGCTCGGGACGACGGCTCCGACGGGGACACTCTCCCCCTTGAGCACGTTGTACTGGTACGGCCAGGTGGTGCCGACGACGGTCGTCGCGTTCTTGAAGTTGTCGATCTCGTCCGTGAACGCTGCCCAGTACTTGCCGACCCACGGCCGCTGCTCCTTGAGGAGCGCGACGGCGGCGTCGAACTGCGGCTGGGTCAGCTCGTAGGGATCGGTGATGCCGAGCTCCGGCTTGTGCGTCTTGAGGTAGAGCGCCGCATCGGCGATGTAGATCGGGCTGTCGTAGGCGGTGATCTTCCCGCTGTACGGCGCGGCCTTCGCGGAGTCGAAGACGACATCCCAGCTCGTCGGGGCGGGCGTCACCGAATCGGTCCGGTACATGAGCAGGTTGCCGCCCCAGCCGTGCGGGACTCCGTAGTGCTTGCCGTTCACGACGTAGTGCGGCGCGTCCTTGAGGAAGTCCGCCACGTCCGAGAACCCGGGGATCTTCGTGACGTCGATCTCGGCGACATCGCCGTTCGCGATGAGTCGGTTCGTGGCGTCGCCGGACGCAGACACGCCGTCATAGACGGTGCCGCCACCCTGGCGCATGAGGGTCACCATCTCGTCCGACGAGGCGGCAGGCTTCAGGTTCACCTTGCAGCCGGTCGCGTCGGTGAACGGGTTGACCCAGTCGTACTCGGGAACGTTCGATCCGTTCTCGGCGTAGCCGGGCCAGATGATCAGATTGAGCTCACCCTCGCCGGGACCGCCGACGTTGGTGAGGTCGATGTTCGGGACGAGGAGCTTCACCGCGCCCGCGCTCGCGGATGCCTCGGCGCTCGCCGAGGGAGCCTCGGTCCCCGCCGCCGTGGTCGGTGCCGCACTCGAGCCTCCGCTCGAGCACGCCGCGACGGCGAACGCCGCACCTGCGGCGATCGCCGCGATCCGTCGGAACTGCATGTCGCCTCCTCCTCCTGGCCCTCGGGGTTCCTCTACCCGAGAGCCAGCGTGTGCTGTCGCTTCCAGACGAGGCGGACAGCGCGCCCCTGTGCCGCGAGCGCCTCCATGGAGGACGTCGCCAGGTTCTGCTGGGTGACGACGAGATCGGTGCCGGCGTCGAGTCGAACGATGTAGCGGGTGTCCGGACCGAGGTAGACGACCTCGGCGATGCGCCCGAGTGCCGCGATCTCGTCCGCGCCGACCGCCTCGGCCGGATCGGCGATCCGGATCTTCTCGGGGCGGACGGTGAACGTTCCCTCGCTGCCGACGATCGTCTGGGCGACCTCGCCCTTGATGAGATTCGAGGTCCCGACGAAGCCCGCCACGAACGGCGTCGCGGGCCGCTCGTAGATGTCCGCCGGCGTGCCGAGCTGCTCGATCCGGCCGCGATTGAAGACCGCGAGGCGGTCGCTCATCGTGAGCGCCTCCTCCTGGTCGTGCGTGACGTAGACGAAGGTGATCCCCACCTCCTGCTGGATCGCCTTCAGCTCGATCTGCATCTCCTGGCGGAGCTTGAGGTCGAGCGCCCCGAGCGGCTCGTCGAGCAGGAGGACGGCCGGCCGGTTCACCAGGGCCCGCGCGAGCGCCACACGCTGTCGCTGGCCGCCGGACAGCTGGCTCGGCTTGCGCGCCTCGAACGCCTCGAGGCGGACCATCCTCAGGGCGTCCGCGACCCGCTGCCGTCTCTCGTCCTTCGGGACCTTCCGCACGAGGAGCCCGTAGGCGACGTTCTCGCCGACCGACATGTGGGGGAAGAGGGCGTAGTCCTGGAAGACCGTGTTGACGTCGCGGTCGTACGGGGGGACATGCGTGACGTCGTGGCCGTGGAGGTCGACGCGCCCTGCGTCAGGCAACTCGAAGCCCGCGATCATCCGGAGCGTCGTGGTCTTGCCCGAACCGGACGGTCCGAGCATCGAGAAGAACTCGCCGTCGCGGACGTCGAGGTCGAGCCCGTCGACTGCGGTCACGTCGCCGAACCGTCGGACCACACCGCTCAGTCGCACCGCCGGAACGGTGCTCTCCGCGGCGGAGGACGCGGACCGGGGTCCCGTCGCGAGACCCGTCATCGACGACGCCCGGATGGTGTGCGAATCACGTGCTGTCCCCGCGTGGAGGTGGCTTCTCTCTCGGTCGGGACACCGTGAGACCCGATGGCGCGGACGGACCTCCGCCTGCCGTCGGCACGCTGTCGGGTGCGGTAACTCTCGCCACGGTGTCGCCTCGTGTCAAGCCGAATCGGGCGGCGAGTTCGACGTGGCCTGCCCGCATCGGCCGAAGAGCGCGTCGATCGTCCCGCCGGCGACCAGGTCGTGCGAGCCCGGCTAGACTGTCCGGCCGTGCGCCTCCCCAACCGCTCTCTCGACCCTCGCCTCGCGCCGTTCCGCGCCCGGGAGCTCCTCGCGGCTGTCGTCCTCGCCGCCCTCGTCGCGGGCTGCGCGCTCGGCGACGCGGCGCCGACGCCGCCGATCACGCCCGGCACGAGCACGGCGCCGCGCGAGGTCAACGTGATCATGAAGGACTACCAGTTCGTCCCGTCCGTCGTCGACCTCTCGCCCGGCGAGACCGTCCTGTTCCACTTCGTGAACGGCGGCCTCGAGATCCACGAGGCGATCATCGGCGACATGCCGACGCAGATGGCCTGGGAGGTCGCGGAGGCGGCGCACGCGGACCCGCCCCCGGGACCGACGCCCGTGGTCACCGTCCCGGCCGGGATGGAGGGCTTTCGCGTCGTCGTGGCGTCGGGCGAGCGCAAGGATGTCCGCTGGACCGTGCCCTCCGAGGTCGCCTCGCCGCTCATCCTCGGCTGTCACATCCCTGGCCACTGGGCGAAGGGGATGCAGGTCGCGATCCGCCTCGTCCTCCCGGGCTCGAGCCCGGCCTTCGTGTCCACGACGCCGTCCCCGGCGCCGACCGTCGCCCCGGTGCCGTCGAGCACCCCCGCCGGCCCGTAGTCACGGGCTCCCCGACGCACGCCGCGAGGTGCTATCGTCCGACCCGGGCGCTGCGGCGCCCCTGAACGAACGAGATCGCGCGCACCGGCCGGCTCGCCGACGCGCTTCGCCTGGAGGATGTTGGACGTGACCTACGTGATCGCCGAGCCGTGCGTCGACGTGATGGACCAGGCGTGCGTCTCGGTCTGCCCGGTCGATTGCATCCACTACGAGGAGGGCGCCGACCGGACCCTCTACATCGACCCGGACGAGTGCATCGACTGCGGCGCCTGCGAGCCCGAGTGCCCGGTGAACGCGATCTTCCCGCAGGAGTCGCTCCCGCCGGAGTGGGCCGCATACACGCAGATCAACGCCACCTGGTACTCCGACCGGGCCGCCGCCCGCGCCATGGTGGACGCCGCCAAGCCGGCCTGACCGCCCGCACCACCACACGCCCGACGGGGGCCTGCGCCGCGAGCGCGGGCCCCCGTCCCGTTTCCGGCCCACCGCGCATAGCCGTGATGCCGTGCGGCCCGCGGTACTCGGCCGGCGCGCCCGCGCACGCCCGGCTCATTCCGAGCCTTCTCCGGCGCGCCCTATACTCGCCGGCATGACAGCACTCTCGGGCCGCACGATCGCGACCGTCGGATCGGGCGTCATGGCCGAGGCGATGGTCGCCGGGCTCATCCGCGACGGCCTCGTCACCCCGGATCGCGTCGTCGCGAGCCACCCGCGCGCCGAGCGACGCGAGGAGCTGGCGCGCGAGCACGGCATCCGGACGGTCCCGCGGAACGTGGACGCGGTCCGCGGAGCCGACATCGTCCTCCTCGCGGTCAAGCCGCAGATGCTCGCGAAGGTCGGGCGCGAGATCGCACCGGCGCTCGACGACCGCCAGCTCGTGCTGTCGGTCATCGCGGGTGCCACGACGGTCGCGCTCACCGGGATCCTCGATCATCCCCGGGTCGTCCGGAGCATGCCGAACACGCCGGCCCGCATCGGCCGCGGGATCACGGTCTGGTACGCCACGCCGGCGGTGACCGCGGAGCAGAAGCGACAGACGTCCGCGATCCTCCGCGCCCTGGGCTCCGAGATCGAGGTGGACGACGAGAAGCTCGTCGCGATGGCCACCGCAGTCTCGGGTACGGGTCCCACGTACGTCTTCCTCGTCATGGAGGCGCTCATCGACGCCGCGGTCCACCTCGGCTTCGCGCGCCACGTGGCGCACGACCTCGTGGTCGAGACCCTCGAGGGCAGCACGCTCTTCGCGAAGCAGAGCGCGATGCATCCGGCGATGCTCCGCAACATGGTCACCTCGCCCGGGGGCACGAGCGCGGCCGCGCTCCACGAGCTCGAGGCCGGCAGGCTCCGGACGGTCCTCTCCGAGGCGGTCTGGGCTGCC
>JAKAJU010000147.1 GCA_021813655.1 Chloroflexota bacterium
GGCCTGCTTCGTCGTCGGCTCGGCGGGCGGGAGGTCGAACAGCTCATCCATGTCCGGAATCGTACCGGCGGGCGGCCGCCAGGGGAATCCCCCGGCCGAAAGATTCACGGCTTCTCAGGCCTCGGGCTCGCGTGCGGCCACCTCGACCAGGCCGGGCTCGACCTTGGAGATCTGCGGCGCGAAGCCACCCAGGGAGGCGACCCCGTCGGCGAGCTGGGCGCCCTCGGCGTGCGTCACGGCGAAGACGAACTCGCCGGAGGGACCGGAGGAGACGGCGACCGACCGGACGCCGTCGAGGCGTCCGAGCTGCCGCTTGAACGCGGCGATGCTCGAGACGCTGGTGAGGCCTGTCACGACGACCTGGGAGGTCGCGACCGCGACATCCTGCGCGGGCGCCTGCGGCGCCGCGTGGGACGTGGGTCCGGCGAGACCCGCGAGGCGGGCGCTGAGCGAGGTGTCCACGACCCCGGGCTCGCCCTCTCCGGCCGACATCCCAGCGAGGGCGTCGCGCTCGGCGCCCGCGAAGTCGGGGAGCGCGGCCAGGCGCTCCTCGATGCCCTCGGCGAACCCCTGCTCCTCTGCCGGCGCCTCGAGCAGGGTGTCGTCGGCGGCCACGGCGGCCACCGCGCCCGCTTCGGCCTCCGCGGCTGGCGCCTCGGCATCCGCGACGCCCTCCACCATCGCCATCTCGGCGCCGGTCTCGGCCTCGCCCTCCGGCGCGCCCTCGCCGGCCATGGCCTCGGCCTGGGGGGCCGCCTCAGTCTCGGGCTCCGGCTCCGCCGCGGGAGCGGAGGCGCGGGCCGCGATCTCCGCCCGCTGCTCGTCGCTCAGCGGGCTGAAGGGCGCTGGTTCGGGCAGGCTTGCGGCGAGGTCGGCGAAGCGGCCCGGGTCTCCTTCCGCGATCAGCCGCTCGAAGAAGCTGTCCATCTCGCGCTCGAAGGCGGTCACCTGGCCCTGGACGTTCTCAATCTCGGCCTCGACGACCGCGGCGTGGCCCTCGAGCTCGCGGTCGAGATCGACCTTGCGCGCGGCGATGCGCTGCTCGGCCTCCTCGCGGATCCGCGCGATCTCGGCCTTGGACCACTCGCGGATGTGCGTCACGTCGTCGTCGGCGTGGCGGCGGATCGCCGTCGCATCCTCCGTGGACCGCGACTGGATCTCCTCTACCGCGGCCTTCCCCTCCGCGTGGAGCTGCTCGAGCGTCGCGACCCGGCCATCCTCGGCCGCCGCGTGCATCGCACGCGTGAGCTCGGCAAGGAACCGGCTCGGGCGGCGCGATGCCCGGATCTCTGGAGGTCCCGGGGCCTCCACGGGCGGCGGCGCCTCGGGCGCCGCACCCTCCGGCACGGACGTCTCGTCCGCCGGGCCATCGGGAGCGTCAGCCTGCTGCATGCCTGCGTTGCCCTCCGCGTCGGCCGGCGCTCCGCCGGCGACGCCGTCCTCGACCGGCGTCTCGCGCCGATCGCTCCAGGGGAGCCGGAACCCGGCCCTCTGCTCCGTCGTGTCCATCTTCGACGTTCCTCGTCCGCGGCCGGTCCGGCCGTCGCGCGCGCCCACCCGCGACGCATGAACGAGTCTGTGGCCGCAGCGCGCGGGAGGCACGTCGCCGGTGGTACCGGTTGTCACCACCGTTTCGTACCGCGGAAGCGCGCAGTCGAGAGGGTCTCTTGCCGGTGACGCTACGATGCGCCGTATGAGCGCGTTCCTCGGCGGGGCGCCGGCCAGGGATCTCCTCGGGCGGCGACTTCACGATCTCAGGATCTCCGTCACGGACCGGTGCAACTTCCGGTGCGTCTACTGTATGCCCGCCGAGATCTTCGGGAGCGATTTCGCCTTCGTGCCGCGCGCCGAGCTGCTCGCATACGAGGAGAGTGCGCGGCTCGCCAGGATCTTCGTCTCGCTCGGCGTGGAGAAGGTGCGCATCACGGGCGGCGAACCCCTCGTCCGCCGTGACCTGCCGGCCTTCGTGGCGATGCTCGCGGCGATCCCCGGGATCGTCGACCTGACGCTGACGACGAACGGGGCGGCGCTGCGCCACCTCGCGGCGCCCCTCGCGGAGGCCGGCCTCCGGCGCGTCACGGTGAGCCTCGACTCGCTCGACCCCGAGATCTTCGGCCGGATGAACGGGGTGGGATTCCCGGTCTCGCGCGTCATCGAGGGGATCGACGCCGCCCGCGCCGTCGGGCTCGATCCCATCAAGATCAACACTGTCGTCCGGCGGGGCCTCAATGACGCGAGCATCCTGCCGATGGCGCGCTGGGCGCGCGAGACGGGTCTCACCGTCCGCTTCATCGAGTACATGGACGTCGGGAACGCGAACGGCTGGCGGCTCGACGACGTGGTCCCGGCCGCTGAGATCGTGGAGACGATCGGCCGCGAGTTCCCGGTCGAGCCCGTCGCCCCCGCATATCGCGGCGAGGTGGCGGATCGGTGGCGGTACCTCGACGGCGCGGGCGAGTTCGGTGTCATCGCGTCGGTCACACAGCCCTTCTGCGGCGACTGCAGCCGCGCCCGGATCTCCGCCGTGGGCGAGCTGTACACGTGCCTGTTCGCGACGAACGGCCACGACCTTCGGTCGCTTCTGCGGGGCGGTGCGAGCGACGACGAGATCCGCCGATCCGTGGAGGCCGTGTGGGGGTCTCGCGTCGACAGGTACTCTGAGATGCGATCCGATGAGACGGAGGGACTGCCTCGGGTCGAGATGTTCGCGATCGGGGGGTGACGGCCGGCCGAGGGCCGGGTGATCTGGGATGAGACGCCTGCACACGTGGGCGCTCGCAGGGAGGGTGGATCCGTGACCGACAGCCAGGGGCAGGGAGGTGCGCCGGGCGGCGCTGGTGGCGGCTGGCCGCCCGAGGGGCCGGCGCCGCAGGGTTCAACGCCGGACCTCGGTGACACGGCGACACAGGCGGCCGCCGGCGCGAGGAGCGCGATCGACGACGTCGGGCGGCAGATCCCGGGCAACGCCGCCACGCGGCCGGCGCCAATGGGCCTCGTCTACGGCGACGTGCTCAACCGCTCGATCGCGTACATCATCGACGCGATCCTCATCGGCATCGTCAGCGCGATCCTGCAGATGGTCGTCGGGGCCATCTTCGGGCCCGCGATCGGCGTCAATCTCAACGCGACTTCGCTCGGCGACCTGATGTCGGTGAACTACCTCACCATCCTCGTCGACGCGGCGGTAGGGATCGCCATCAGCTTCGCCTATTTCATCTACCTCTGGACATCGCAGCGCGCGACGGTCGGCATGCGCGTGCTCTCGCTCCAGGTCGGCAACGAATCCAACGGCGCCACGTTGACGATGGATCAGGCCATCATCCGGTGGGCCGCGCTCTTCGGCCCGGCGGCCCTCTCGCAGGCCTTCTGGCCGGCGCCGCTCATCGGCATGCTCCTGGGCCTCGCTGCCTTCGTCTGGTTCTGCCTCCTCCTGTACACGACATGGGCGAGCCCGACCAAGCAGGGCCTCCACGACAAGTACGCGCATACCATGGTCGTGAAGGCGGTCCGCCCGATCGCCTGATCCTCCTCGCGCGAGCTCGGAGGCCCCCGCCCGGACGACCGGGCGGGGGCCTCCGGCGTCCCGGGCGCACATCGAGGCGACGTCGGCCGCCGGCCCGCCGACGCGGGCCGCGGCGCGGCCGTGCGCGTCCACGGCATTCTCCACACCCCGTCCACGTACCTTCGCGTTCCGTGGATATCTTCCCGACGCCGGGTCCAAGTTCGTGGACAACCTCGTTGCGTCATCCCAGGGGCGGACCTATCGTTGGTTGTGCCCGAAGGGGTCCGCAGGGACAGCGGGAGCCGAGATCACATCAAGGCTTGGGGCCGGAGATCGCATCAAGGCCCGCGGCAGAGATCGCATCAACGCCGATCGCGTCCCGGGCGAGGCGGCCGCCGCAAGGCGGGCGCAGCGCCAACGGAGCCGTGGGGCGCCGAGATCACATCAAGGCGTTCCGAGCGGATCCGGAGCTGGTTCCTTCGGGCGCTTCCATGTCCGCCTCCGGGCGGGCGACGCCCGGCGGGACGCGACCGGCATCCCGGTGTCGGTACTCCCGTCGGGCGCGGAAGTCCTTCCGAGGCGACGATCCCATGACGCTCGAACACGCGCGCCCTATCCACCCCTCGGACCTGCCCGATCGGCTCGATGCCCTCGAGGCGACGGTCCGCGCACGGACCTCGCTCGTCCCGCGCGCCGGGATCGTGCTGGGGTCCGGGCTCGGCGGGCTTGCCGACGACCTCGCGGATGCCGTCGCGATCCCTTTTCGCGAGCTCCCGGGATGGCCGGCCGCCACGGCGCCGGGCCACGCGGGCAGGCTCCTCCTCGGAACGCTCGACGGGGTCCCCGTCGCGATGCTCCAGGGCCGGTTCCACGCGTACGAGGGACACCCGGCCGGCCTCGTCGTCCAGCCTGTCCTCCTCATGGGGCGGCTCGGCGCCCGGACGATCGTCCTGACGAACGCGGCGGGCGGTCTCGACCCGTCCTTTGCGGCCGGCACGCTCATGGTCATCGCCGACCACATCAACATGACGGGCCTGACACCGCTCCTCGGCCCGAACGCCGACGCGATCGGCCCGCGCTTCCCGGACCAGACGGAGACGTGGACGCCGGCCCTGCGCGCGCGCCTCCACGACGCCGGACGAGCCGAGGATGTCGACCTCGCCGAGGGGGTCTACGTCGGCCTGCTCGGACCCACCTACGAGACCCCCGCCGAGGTCCGCATGCTCCGCGGCTGGGGCGCCGACGCCGTCGGGATGTCGACAGTCCTCGAGGCGATCGCGGCGCGGTGGGCAGGGCTCGAGGTCGCGGGAGTCAGCCTCGTGACGAACCCGGCGGCCGGATATGCCGGCGAGCCCCTCACGCACGAGGAGGTCCTTGCGGCCGGACGTGACGCCGGCCCGCGGCTCGCGCGCGTCATCCGGCGGTTCATCCGCGACCTCCCGCCCGCCTGACGGACGCCGCGGCGGCGCACGCTTCAGGCATGCGCCCACGTTGCGCGCCGGGGCGACACGCGTGGACCGCCCGCGTCAGCCGTCGACGCGTCAGCCGTCGACGACCTCGAGGCTCCTGCCCGCCTCCCTGGCCGCCCGCGTCTTCTCCGCCCAGGCGCCGAGGACCGTGTCGCGATGCGGTCGGATCGGGCAGTGCTCGTCTCGGTTGGCGGCCTCGTCGCAGTAGCCGAGCGGGACGCACTTCGGGGCGAGGAACGACCCCAGGAACGGGCTCACCGCGAAGACCTCGTGGCGGATCAGCTGGAACAGCCGCCGGATCTCCCACTGGGCCATCGTGCAGAGCCGGAGTCCGGACATGTGGATGAGCGCGCGGAGATTCGTCGTCATGACCAGGTTCGTCCGTGTCGCATTGGGGAAGACGAATCGCGCGTCCTCGCCCGGGATGCCGGCCTCGACGAGCTCGCCGTACAGGTCGAGCCCGTCCCGCAGGTGCGCCTCGAAGCGCCCGCGCAGCTCGTCGTCGGCCTCAGCGATCGTCCCGGGCGTCATCGTGGACGCACCCTTGAACTTCACGTAGCGCTGGCTCTGCTGGTCGAAGGCCACACCGGCCCGATGCCGGACGAGCTGGTGCGAGAGCGTCCGGGAGACGCCGCTGATCCCGAAGGTGAAGACCACGTGCTCGATCGTGGAGCCGTGGCCCGAATCGACGACGCGGCTGATGAGCTCCCGCTGCTTCGCCGGGTCCACCCGGCCGTCCACCGCGCGGGCCATGATCTCGTCGGGGTCCAGCTCGCTGTAGCACGTCCGGCAGGCCGTGTAGATGAGCGGGACGTAGTACCGGTCGACGATCTCGCGGTCCGGGAAGAGGAGCGTCGCGCGCATCCCGAGATCGTGGCGCCCGGGGTTCCACGGGATCGAGGTCCGCTCGCGAGCGCCGCCGGCCGATCCGTCGCTGGCGGCCGGTGCAGGAGAGCCGTGGGGACGGTTCGGCTCGGCGGTCATGGACGGAGTCTACGGGAGCAGGCGCCGCGCGGCGAGGCTGTCGTCGTCGCCGGCTCAGGCCGCGGGCCGGACGGTCGTCGGCGCGATCGCCACCGGGCGCTCGGCGTGCCGGAACCAGAACCACCAGAGGAAGGTCGCGATGCTGTAGAGCGTCGTGATCGTGATGAACGCGACTGTGTACCCGAGGTCGAATCCGAGGGCGGCCTGGAGCACGCCGTACCACAGCCCGGCGATGACCCACCCGAGCGACCAGAGGAGGCTCTGGGCCGCCGCGAGCGTCGCGCGCTCGTCCGGCAGCACCTGCTCCTGCGAGAACGCCGTGATCATCGGGCTCCCCGCGTTCATGAGCGAGTTGCGCACGGCGAGGGCGAGGACGACCGTCCACAGGACCGGCGAGAAGCCGAGGATCGCGATGAACGGGATGCTCACGGACTGGACGACCACCACGGAGCCCACCTTGCCGACCCGCCGGGCGAGGACCGGCTGCAGGATGATCGCGAGCGTCGTCCCCAGGGCCGAGATCGCGAACACCAGGTTCAGCGACGCGAGCGAGAGGTCGAACCTCCGCTCGACGAAGAGGTTGAGGAACGGGATCACCTGGCCCGCGCCGAGCGCCGTCAGGAAGCCCGGGAAGAGGAGCCTGAAGAAGAGCGTGCGGTCGTGGACCACCACGCCGACGCGCGACAGCGTCCGCGGGCGGGCGAGGTCGGGACGCGAGGAGATCGGCTCGCCGCCCCACGCATCGCCCGGGCGCTGCTCCGCCGTCCGCGGCCGTCTGCGGGCCGGGCGGTCGTCGCGCAGAGTCAGGAGGATCCCGAAGCCCACGATCCCGAACGCCATCATGATCGCGAGCAGGATCCGGTAGACGCCGGGGTCCCCTGCGTGCAGTCCCCAGACGGTCGAGGCGGTCGCCGCCACGACCGCGCCCAGGATGGCCGCCCCGACGCCGGTGAACGTCATCGTCGCGTACTGCGCGGCGAACAGCTCGCCACGGTGCTCACGGGTGCTGTGTTCCGTCATGTACGGGACGGTCACCACGCCGAACGCCTGCTGCCCCGCCGCGAGGACGGCGGCGAGCACGAGGATCGCGGCCGCGTCGGTGACGGCCACCAGCCCGGTCGTCGCGACGACGGTCAACGCCGTGCCGGCGAGGAGCACGGCCTTGCGGCCGATCCGGTCGGAGACCGCGCTGGCCGGGAACGCCGCGAGCATCGCGGCGAGCGATCCCACCGCGGCCACGACCCCGATGAACGAGTTCGTCAGACCGAGCGACGTCAGGTAGAGGTTGAAGTCGACCCAGTAGAGACTCTGCGCCGCGCCCAGGACGAGCGTGACGAGCAGGAACCGCCGAGCGTCCGGCTGGAACGCGGCGTACGCAGCAAGAGCGCCCCTGAGCCCTCCCCGCCGGTCCGATGGCTCCACGCCCGGCATCGGCTCAGGCATCCGCCCCTGCGAGGTCCTCGTCGGTCATCGCGACCAGGGCAGCCACGTAGCCCTCCCAGTACGCCGCGTGCTCGTCGCGATCTCGTGCCGTGAGCCCCGCGGGCGTCCATCCGTCGTGCGTGAGCGTGACGAGCGTCCCATCCTCGCCCGGCGACAGCTCCCAGGTCACCCGCGTCCGCCTGGCCGCCGGCGTCTGGCCCCAGCCCCACGAGTAGACGAGCCGCTCTCCGGGCACGACCTCGAGGATCTCGCCGTGCATGACGTCCGCGTCACCGAAGTCGATCGTGTACGCCGATCCCGCGGGTCCGACCGGCGTCGCGCGGGCGAACCATCGCTCCACGAGGGTCGGATCGGTGAGGGTCGCCCACGTCGCGTCGCGGTCGGTCGCGAGCTCTGCGCGGATGACCATCGGCGCCACATCGTGTCCGGCCATCACGATCCTCCTGCGGTGCGCTCCGCGGAGGAGCGGCGATCGCGTCAATCGTACCGGTCGGCAGCCGTCGCGCCACGCAGACAGCGCCCGCCCGGTAGTCTGTCGCGCAGCGTCCGGCGAGGCAGGGGAGGGGATGGAGCGCGCGTTCGTTTCCGGGGTCGTCGCCGGTTACGGGATCGCGATCCCGGTCGGTGCCATCTCCGTGCTCATCGTCGACGCCTCGATCCGTCATGGCTTCCGCACGGCCGCGGCTGCGGGCGCCGGCGCGGCCGGCGCCGACGTGACGTACGCGGCCGTCGCCGCTGTCTTCGGGACCGCCCTTGCCGGCATCCTGGCGCCGATCGCGCTCCCGCTCCGGCTCGCGAGCGTCGTGCTCCTCGTGGCGATCGCGGTCCGCGGGCTCCTCGCCGTGCGTCGCGACATGCGCGCCGAGCCGGCGGCGTTCGCGCTGGTTCCGGGTGCGGCGCGGACCTTCGCGACGTTCCTCGGCCTGACGCTCCTCAACCCGATGACCGTCGTCTACTTCGCCGCGCTCATCCTCGGCCTCGCATCGACGGGTGCGGGTCCGGCAGAGAAGGTCGCGTTCGTGGCCGGCGCCGGCCTCGCGTCGCTGTCGTGGCAGGAGCTCGTAGCATTCGTCGGGTCACGGCTGCACCGGCGCCTCACGCCGCGCGCCCGCGCCGCGACGGCGGTCGTGGGGAACGTCGTCGTCCTCGGCCTGGCGGCCTCGATCGCCGTCTCGCTGCTCACCGGACCGATCTGAACGCAGGCGACGGGGGTGCGCGCGGGACCCGTTCCGGGCCCTTCGGCTATCCTCCGTTGGTCCGTCAATGCGCAGGCCGCCACACGACGCGGCCGTTCCTCCGATCGGAGCCCCATGCATCTCGATCCTCGCGGCGCCGCCACTGCCGCCCTTCTGGCCCTCGTCGTCGCCGCCTGCGGCTCGTCCGCCTCGCCGGCGCCTTCCGGCTCGCCCGCCGCCGCCACCGCTCCCGCCGCCTCCGACCCCGCCGCGGCCTCGCCGAGCAACGGCGGCTCGTCGGCCTCGCCGGCGCCCGCGGTCTCGGTCGCCCCGTCGGGCTCGGCCGCCCCGTCGGGCTCGACCGCCCCGGCATCCACGCCGACTCCCGAGCAGCAGGCCCTCATGGCGCTCCTGCCCGCGCAGGTGGGCACGGTGAAGATGTCGCCGAAGAATGTCGACGCCGAGGCGCTCATCAACGCGGACCCGGAGGCCAACAAGGGCCTCGTGGAGTTCCTCACGAAGATCGGGCTCCAGCCCAGGGATCTCCTGATCGCCTTCGACGCGCCGGTCACGCCGACCCAGGTCCCGTTCTCCATCGGTGCCTACCGCTTCACGGGCGCCGCCCCGGCCACGCTCAAGGACGAGTTCATCAAGGCGAACCTCGCGAACGAGCCCGGGTCGACCACCAAGGAGCAGACGGTCGGCGGCCGGCAGGTCACGGCGCTGCTCGCGCCCTCCGGCCAGCAGGGGCCGCCGATCTACCTGTTGTTCAAGGGCGACACGGTCTTCGTCGTGAGCTCGACGGACGCGACATTCGCGGCCGACGCCGTCAAGGCGATGCCGTGAGGCGTTCCCTCGTCGGCCGCGCCGCGAGGGTCGTCGCGGTCGCGTCGCTCGCCCTCGCTGCGGCGGCCTGCGGCTCAACCTCGAGCCCGGCGCCCGCCTCGACCGGTCCGTCCGCTTCGGGCGGGACCTCCTCGCCCGTCGCGAGCAGCTCGCCGGACGCCGCCGCGTCCACATCGCCCGATGCATCGCTGCTGCCCACGCTGTCGCGTGTCGCCGACCTCGAGGCGATGCTGCCGAAGAAGATCGGCGACCTCCCGCTGAGCCCGCGCAGCCTGATCGGCACCGACGTGCTCGCGACGGGAGACGCAGCCTCCATCGCCGCGCTCGACGCGATCCTCTCCGCGACCGGCGCCAAGGCCGAGGACTACCAGTTCGCCTGGTCCACGATCGGCACGGGCGCGGGTGGATCCGGGCAGGACTCGGCGGTCGGCGTCTTCCGCGTGAAGGGCGCCGATCCGATCAAGGTCCGCGACACGCTCATCGCCCAGGGCACGGAATCCAGTGCGGGCGTCGGCGCGGCCGAGGACGGGACGATCGGCGGGAAGCAGGTCCGGATCCTCCGGGTCACCGCCCAGGACGGGACCCTCTGGTCCTGGTACTACTGGCCCAAGGGTGACGTCCTCTTCTACGTCCAGACGACCGATCCGACGATCGCCGAGCAGGTCCTCGCCGCCCTGTAGCCCGGCAGACGGGAGCGTGCGAGCGGACGCGGCGCGCTCCGCCGCCGGTCCGGAGCGACCCCGCGCGACGGCCGGTCGGCCCCCGGGCTGCGGGCCGGGGGCACCTTCCGACGGTCGCGCCGCGCTGCTACGATCGCGCGCACCTGCCGCACGACCGGAGGACCGATGCCCCTGGGGCTGCTCGAACGACTGGCCGCCGGACCCGTTCTCGGTGACGGCGGGTACCTGCTCGAGCTCGAGAAGCGCGGGTGGGTGCGCGCGGGGTCCTTCACGCCCGAGGTCTCGGTCGTCCATCCGGAGGCCCTCGAGGAGCTCCATCGCGAGTTCCTCCACGCGGGCGCCGAGGTCCTCCAGGCGCTGACGTTCTACGCGGGGGAGGACCGCCTCGCCGCCGCCGGCCTTGCCGCCGAGGTGGACGAGATCAACCGCGAGGCCGTCCGGATCGCCCGCAAGGTCGCACGAGAGGGCGACGCGATGGTCGCCGGGACGCTGAGCCCGACCGGCGCGTACGTGCCCGGCGACCGCCGGTCCGAGGACCACGTGCGGGCCGCCTTCGACCGGCAGCTCGACGACATGGTCGCCGTGGGCGTCGACTTCCTCATCGGCGAGACGTTCGCGTGGCTGGGCGAGGCTCGCCTCTGCGCGGAGCGGGCCCGCACGACCGGCCTGCCGGTCGTCGTGACGATGGCGTTCGAGGAGGAACCTGTCGCGCGCGAGGGCGAGAGCGCCGGGGAGTGCGCGCGCGTCCTCGTCGACAGCGGCGCCGACGTCGTCGGCGTCAACTGCCTCCGCGGTCCCGTGAAGCTCCTCCCGATCGCGGCGCAGATGCGCGAGGCGGTGCCCGCGCCGATCGCCTGCCAGCCCGTCGCCTACCAGACCCCGCCCGGCCGGCCGGACTTCACGTCCCTCCCAGAGTTCCCCTTCTCGCTCGATCCGCTCCAGCTGCCGCGTGCGGCGATGGCGGAGTTCGCCGTGAAGGCCCGGGAGCTCGGGATCTCGTACATCGGTTCGTGCTGCGGGTCGGTCGCCGTGCACGTCCGCGCGATGGCCCAGGCGCTGGGCAAGGTCCAGCCCGACGACCGCACACCCGTCGGGCGCAGCGTCCACGGCGACCCGGGCCGCTGATCCCGGCGCCGGGCGGCGCCGCACGCCGGCCCTGCCCGGCGCGTACACTCGACCCGTCGCCGGAGGGAGGAGCCGGCGCATCGCGTGGTCGCGACGGGGCCGCGCCCCGTGCCGTCGCGGCGGAGGAGGAGCCACCATGCCGGCCACTGCCCTGTCTCGTCTCGCGCGCCGCCTGGCGCTCGTTCTCGCTGTCGCGGCGCTGCTCGCGACGGGCCTCTCGGCGCGCACCGTGGCGCCGGCTCGCGCTGCGGACCCGCTCGTCCTGCGCGTGGGCACGACGCAGGACCTCGATTCGCTGAATCCGTACGCGACGGCGCTCGTCGTCGGCTACGAGGCGTTCCTCCTCACGTACAACCTCCTGGTGGACTTCGGCCCGGACCTGCAGCCCATCCCCGGGTACGCGGAATCATGGCAGCGCGCCGCCGACGGGAAGTCGTGGACGTTCAAGATCCGGCCGGGCATGAAGTGGTCGGACGGGCAGCCCGCCACCTCCGAGGACGCGTGCTTCTCGTTCCAGGTCGCGCTCGACGCGATCAACGCCGAGTCGAACATCGGGCTCGGCTACCTCGACCCGGGCCTCAAGGACGCCGCGGCCACGAAGGTCGAGTGCCCGGATGCGACGACGATGGTCGTCTCCACGGAGGACGCATCGGACCGGATCCTCCAGACGTACCTCCCGATCATCCCGAAGCACATCTGGGGCAAGGAGACGTACAAGACGCTGGGCGAGGCGAAGTTCGACGCCCCGCTCGTCGGGACGGGCCCGTACACCGTCGCCGAGTGGAAGACCGGCGAGTACGCCCGGTTCGTCCGCAACCCGCTCTACTGGGGGAACCGGGGGGCGGCCGATGAGATCGTCATCGAGTTCTTCAAGAACAACGACACGATGGTCCAGGCGCTGAAGGCCGGCGAGATCGACTACGCCCGCGGCCTCAACTCGGACCAGCTGAACCAGCTGAAGGGCGACCCGACCATCCAGACCGTCGTGGGGACCTCGAACGGCTGGACTGAGGTCGGCTTCAACACGTACGGGACGGGCACCGGCAAGACCATCAAGGGCGGCGGCCCGTCGACGCAAGCCCTCCTCGATCCCGCGTTCCGAGACGCGCTCGGGTACGCGATCGACAAGCAGACGCTCCTCGATCGCATCCTCGGGGGCTACGGGACGATCGGGAGCACGCAGGTCCCGCCGGTCCTCGGCCAGTGGCACGTCGACCCCGCGAACCCGCGGACGTTCGACATCGCCCTCGCGAAGCAGAAGCTCGACGCGGCCGGGTACACGCTCGACGCGAACGGCCGCCGGCTCGACAAGGCCGGCAAGCCGATCAACCTCCGGCTCTACATGCCGGACTCGGACGATACGTACCCGAAGGTCGCGCAGTTCATCCAGGACTGGTTCGGGCAGCTCGGGATCAAGATCACGACGCAGGTCTTCGACAGCGGGACGCTCACCGATCTCATGCTGCCGCCCGAGGCGGGCGGCGCCGGCAACAAGGCGGACTACGACCTGTTCATCTGGGCGTGGGCAGGCAACCCGGACCCGAACGCGCTCCTGCAGATCTTCGAGTGCAGCGCGATCGGCAGCTCGTCGGACAGCAACTGGTGCGATCCCGCGTACGACAAGATGTACGCCGAGCAGAACGTCGCGCCGTCGGCCGAGGCCCGCAAGGCGATCCTCGCGCAGATGCAGGAGCTCTTCTACGAGCAGGCCCCGTACCACATCCTCTACTACGACAGCGAGCTCCACGCCTACCGGACCGACCGCTTCGGCAACTGGCAGAAGCAGCCGACGGCGAACGGGACGCCGCTCTTCACGTACGGCACCCTCGACTACACGCTTCTCGCCGCGGCCGGCGCGGCCTCGCCGTCGCCGACCGCCGCGGCCTCGGAGTCGCCGAGCGCGAGCGCATCGGCCGGCGCGACC
>JAKAJU010000090.1 GCA_021813655.1 Chloroflexota bacterium
ATCGTCATCGGCGGTTCCAGCGCGCTCGCGCACCGCGGGTACGTCGCGCGCGCCGCACGCGCGGCACGCCGCCTGACCATCCGCGGCGGTGGGGCGCCGGTCGCGGTCGTGCCCGCCGCCCTGCGCGGCGAGAGCGTCCTCGCAGGCGCCGCGATCCTGGGCGCCGAGGTCGCCGACGAGCCGGACGCGTCACAGCGCCGCGGCCACCGGACGCCGCCGTAGCAGCCTGCGCTGCAGCGAGCTCGCCGCGCGACGAAGGCGACCGGGTCCGGAGGATCTCGGGGACGGTGACGCAGTGGTCCACGGATCCCGCGGAGTGGCCTGCCGACGGGGGCTTCGTGCACCATGGTCGGAACGACGGCGCGTCAGGCCGGCGCGGGCACCGCCGAATGGGCGGTCAGCGGTCGGGCGGGTTGCCTCCGCTACACTCGGCTGCGTGCCAGCGACGGCCGATCCAGCCCGCTACCTGCCCCACATCGCGCCGACGATCGTCCCGGCCACCGACATGGGCGGGGTGGCGGTCCTGAAGCGCGGGGGCGTCTTCCTCCTCGCCGACGCGTTCGGCGACATCGTGCCCGACTCGCACGGCCTGGGGTTGTACGCCGGCGACACGCGCGTCCTGTCGTCTCTCGTGCTGCTGCTCGATGGCGAGCGACCGACCGTGCTGCGGCCGGACCCGGGCGGCGCGGACCGCGGCTCGATCGTGCTCACCAACGCCGAGCCTCGTCACGCGGTCGGCGCTGGACCGTCGCCGGAGCCACCGGTGCCCGGCCGCTCCCTGGGGATCATCCGGGAGCGCCGCGTGAGTGACGGCCTGCTCGAGCGCCTGGAGCTGGACAACCATGTCGATCACGCGGTGACGCTCACCGTCGACCTGCTCGTGGACGCGGACATGGCCGACATCTTCGAGGTCCGAGGGCTCGTTCGCCGTCGGCGTGGGCGCCTTGATCCGATCGAGGTGCGCGGGGACGACGCCGTGTTCGGGTACCTCGGCCTCGACGGTCGCCGATACCGGACGCGGCTGAGGGCGGTCGGGGCCGAGATCGAGCCTGCCGGCCCCGGCGAGGGTGCCGCCATTCGGGCCCGCTGGCGGCCGCGGATCGAGCCGGGCGCGCGGGTCACGCTCGAGTGGTCGATCCTGCCGGAGATCCTGGAAGCCGACTCGAGCGGCTCGAAGCGCGCCGCACCGCCGTCAGGCACGCACGTCCGCGGCCATGGTGCACCCCTCGAGGCCGGCGGCGGCCACGTCCGCCGGACACGCACCCTGACCACGAAGAACCTCCACGACCCCACGGTCATCCGCTCGGACAGCCCGGACTTCGACCGCGTCGTGGCTCGAGGGATCGCGGACCTGGACCTCCTCATCACGCCCGGGCCCGGCCCGGGCCAGCGGTACCTCGCCGCGGGCGTCCCGTGGTTCACCGCGCTGTTCGGTCGGGACGCCATCCTGGCCAGCTTCGGGGCGCTGCTGGTGGACCCCAGCCTGGCCGTCGACACCCTGCGGGTCCTCGCGAGCCTCCAGGCCACCGCGGACGATCCCGACCACGACGCCGAGCCGGGCAAGATCCCCCATGAGGTGCGCGTCGGCGAGATGGCCCGGACCGGCGAGGTGCCGTTCGGCCGCTACTACGGTTCGGCGGACGCGACACCGCTCTGGCTCGTGCTCCTCGGCGAGACATACGACTGGACCGGCGACCTCCGGCTCATCGAGGAGCTCTGGCCCCACGCGCTGGCAGCGCTCGAGTGGGTCGAGCGCCACGGCGACCTCGGTGGCGACGGCTTCATCGAGTACCGGCGGCGGGCACCCGACGGCCTGGTCCAGCACGGCTGGAAGGACGCCCTCGAGGCCATCCGCGACCGGGAGGGCCGGGTCGCCGAGGGACCGATCGCCCTGGTCGAAGTCCAGGGCTACGCGTACGACGCACGCGTCCGCGCTGCCCGGCTGGCTCGTGTGCTCGGGGATGTCGCGCTCGCCGAGCATCTCGAGGAGGAGGCCAGGCGTCTGCGAGCCCGCTTCGACGCGGCCTTCTGGGTCCCCGACCGCGGGACGCTCGCCCTCGCCCTCGACGGCCGGAAGCGCCCGATGGACGCGATCGGTTCCAACCAGGGCCACGCTCTATGGAGCGGTGTCGTGAGCGCGGAGCACGCAGCTGCGGTCGCAGGACACCTCGTCGGCGGAGACCTCGACTCTGGTTGGGGGCTCCGCACGTTCGCGTCGGGCCAGCCCGGCTACAGCCCGCTCGGCTACCACACCGGAACCGTGTGGCCGCACGACACCGCGCTCGCCGTGGCCGGCCTGCGTCGCGCCGCCTTCGACGCCCAGGCGGTGCGACTGGCGGGCGAGCTCCTCGAGGCGGCCCTCTCGTTCCCGGATGGTCGCCTGCCCGAGCTCTTCTGCGGATTCGGTCGCGACGAGACCGGCGCCCCGGTCCCCTACCCGGTGGCCTGCGCCCCGCAGGCATGGGCCGCCGCCGCGCCACTCCTGATCGTCCGCGAGCTCCTCGGCATCCGGCCCCGCGCCGCCGAGCACCGCCTCGACCTCGAGCGCCCGGTCCTCCCTCCCGGGCTGACGGACCTCACCGTCACCGGCCTTCACGTGGCCGGCGCGCAGGTCGACCTTCGGTGTCGCCGCAGAGGCCGCTCGACGCGGGTCGAGGTCACCCGCCGGACCGGCGACCTGACGGTCTCCGTCGCCTCCTGACCCGGCCGGGCGCGGGTCCGGCCCGCCCCTGACCGGTCGTCGCCCGGCAGCGACCGCGCCTGGCGGGCGCGCCGTGCAGAAGACGGCTTGACGCCGGCTCCAGAAGGGAGATAATGCGCGTTACTAACGCGAGTTAGTGCCCCGGTGCGTCCCTTGCCCCGCCGCTCCACCCGTCCACGGGGATCGTTCAGGGAGGAGGAGCCTTGACGCACGCACGACGGCGAGCGACGAGCGCAGACGTGGCCGCCCGGGCCGGCGTCTCACGCACGACCGTCTCGTTCGTGCTCAACGCGCGAACCGACGCAGGCATTCCCCCAGAGACGTGGCGGCGAGTCGAGGAGGCGGCCCGCGAGCTCGGCTATCACCCGCACGGGGCGGCGAGCGCTCTGGCCGGCGGGGCCTCCCATACGATCGGGCTCGTCCTGCGCCAGTCGGCCGAGCAGGTCGCCGCCGACGCCCTCCTCGCCGAGACGCTGTGGGGCGTCGCATCCGAGGCCCGCACCAGCGGCTATCGCGTGCTGGTGGAGCCGCTCTCCCCCGACGGCGGCCGGTACAGCGACCTCCTGCTCTCCCAGCGGGCCGATGGGCTCATCGTCTCCGGCCCCCGGGTCGACGACGAGGAGCTCGCTGCGCTGGTGGCCGACGGCTTCCCGATCATCGTCCAGGGTTCCCTGCCCGACGTGCCGGCCCCCAGCGTGGACGTCGACAACCGCGCCGGCGCACGCGCCGCGGTCGAGCACCTGGTCGGCCTCGGCCACCGCCGCATCGGCTGCGTCACCAACGCCCCGCTCGCGTACACGGCCGCGGCCGACCGTGTCGCGGGCTACCGCGACGCCCTCGACGAGGCCGGGATCGCCTTCGATCCCGATCTCGTCACCCAGGGTGCCTTCGACGCGGCGAGCGGTCACCTCGCCATGACCGCCCTGCTCGACCAGGCGGGCGACATCACCGCGGTGTTCGTGGCCAGCGACATCGTCGCCTTCGGGGCCCTGCGCGCGCTCCGCGAGGCCAGCCGCCGGGTCCCAGCCGATGTATCCGTCGTCGGCTTCGACGACGTCCCGCTCGCCCGCCATTTCGATCCACCCCTGACGACCGTGCATCTCCCGGCTCGCAGCCTCGGCAAGACGGCCGGTCAGCTGCTGCTGGAGCGAGTGGCCGGTCGACCGGTCCCCCAGCGGACGCTGCTGCCGACGCAGCTCGTGATCCGCGATTCGACCGCCGCCGTTGGCCCCGGGCGCTCCGGAGGGCCAGGACCGTCGGTGCACCACTGAGGGGACGCCGACACCAGCCATGTCCCGGGCCGAGACCCGGCGTGCAAGGAGAGGAGAACGTGAGCGTGAGTCAACGACCGACCGGTACGATCCGCAGGGTGGGGACATTGCTCGCCGTCGCGGGCCTCGTCTTCGCCGCGTGCTCCAGCGCGAGCACTCCGTCTCCATCGGCCGCGCCGGCCACCGCGGCGCCGTCACCGAGCAGCGCGGCTGCCTCGGCGGCGCCGGCCACGCCGGCCGCCTCTGCCACCGCGTCCGCCGTGACCGAGTCGCTGGCGGGCCAGACGGTCACCGTCATCGGCACATGGGGCGGCTCCGAGGCGGATGCCTTCAAGCAGATGGTCGCGCCCTGGGAGCAGCAGACCGGGGCCAAGGTCGCCTACACCGGCACCCGTGACCTCAACACCGTGCTGACGACGGGCGTCGCGTCGGGCGTCCTTCCGGATCTCGCCGGGCTCCCCGGACCCGGCCAGATGCAGCAGTGGGCCGACAGCCTCGTCGATCTCGGCACCGTGCTCGACGTGCCGACCTACACGTCCGAGACGGCGGCGCCGCTCGTCGATCTCGGGACCGTCAACGGGAAGCTCGTCGGCGTGTTCATCAAGACCGCCGTCAAGGGCCTGATCTGGTACGACCCCAAGACGCTCACCGACCTCGCGACCACCCCGCCGACCACGTGGGATGCGCTCCAGCAGTACATCACCGCGAACAAGAGCAAGGCCAAGGCGCCGTGGTGCCTGGGCGTCGAGTCCGGCGCGGCCTCCGGCTGGCCGGGCACCGACTGGATCGAGGACATCGTCCTGCGCCAGTCCGGCCCCGACGTCTACAACCAGTGGTGGCAGGGCAAGATCAAGTGGACCGACCCGCAGATCAAGCAGGCCTGGCAGACGTTCGGCGAGGTCGTCGCCAGCAGCTACGGCGGCGCGGACACGGTCAACACGACGAACTTCGCCAACGCCGGCGATCCGCTGTTCAAGAGCCCGCCCGGCTGCCTGTTCCTGCACCAGGCGAGCTTCATCACCGGCCTCGGCGCCTTCAAGACGCTCAAGGCCGGCACCGACTACAACTTCTTCCAGTTCCCCGACATCAACGCCCAGTACACCGGTGCCGTCGAGGGCGCCGGCGACCTGTTCGGCATGTTCCACGACACGCCGGCCGCGCGATCGCTCATGGCCTACCTCGTGACCGCTCCCGCCCAGGACATCTGGGTCAAGATCGGCGGTGCGCTGTCGGCCAACAAGAACGCCACGGACTACCCGGACGACATCGCCAAGCGTTCGGCCGCGATCCTCACGAACGCCAAGATCTTCGTGTTCGACGCGTCCGACCTCATGCCCACGGCCATGAACGACGCCTTCTGGAAGGGCATCGTCGACTACATCAAGGATCCGACGCAGCTCGACTCGATCCTGGCCAACCTGGACACCGTTCAGACGCAGGCCTATGCCCCGCAGTAAACCTCCAGGTCCGATGAGGGCGGTCCGTCGCTGCCGCCCTCATCGGCGATCCGCTCTCCTGGGAGGCCGGAACGATGGATCCACGACTCGTCACCGCGATCGTCGTGGTGGTCGGCGTGCCCGCCGTGCTGATCGGGTACATCGTGCTGACCGAGCAGGTCCTGCGCCTCTTCCCGGAGCGGCTCAAGCCGAAGGTCCGGCCCTGGCTCTGGCTGGCCCCGGCGCTGACGTTCCTGCTCGTCTGGCTCATCTACCCGACCATCGGGACGGCGATCCGGAGCTTCCAGAACTCGGCAGGGACGAAGTTCGTCGGCTTCGACAACTTCGTCTACGTCTTCACCAACCCGGCCATGCAGGGTGCGCTCAAGAACAACGCGATCTGGCTCGTCCTTCTGACCGCCCTCGCGGTCGGGCTGGGCCTCCTCATCGCGGTCCTCGTGGATCGCGTCCGCTACGAGCCCGTCGCCAAGTCGTTCATCTTCCTGCCGCTCGCGATCAGCATGGTCGCAGCGAGCGTCATCTGGCAGTTCATGTTCGCCTACCGGCCGCCCGGCGAGCCCCAGATCGGGACGCTCAACGCCATCGCCGGGGCGTTCGGCGCGGGCCCCGTGCCATGGCTGACGGTCTCGGAACTCAGCTTCAACACGATCCTGCTGGTGGTGGTCATGGCCTGGATGTGGACCGGCTTCTGCATGGTCATCATCTCGGCGGCCCTCAAGGGGATCAACCCGGAGCTCATCGAGGCGGCCCGGGTCGACGGTGCCAATGAGTGGCAGGTCTTCCGCGGGATCATCTTCCCGCTGCTGCTGCCGACGCTGGCCGTCGTCTCGACGACGATCATCATCACCGCCCTCAAGGCCTTCGACATCGTCTACGTCATGACCAACGGCAACTTCGACACCGAGGTCATCGCGAACCGGATGTACAAGGAGATGTTCGTCAACGGCAGCTTCGGACGGGCGAGCGCGATCGCGATCGTCCTGCTCCTGGCGATCGTGCCGGTCATGGCGATGAACATCCGGCGCTTCCGGGCCCAGGAGGCGATCCGATGACCGCCCGGAGCCGGATGGCCGGGCAGGGGACCGCGCTCCTGCCACGCCGACTGGGGCGCATTCGACTCGGTCGCCTGCCGCTCCATCTCGTGGTCATCGGCCTGATCGTCATCTGGCTGATCCCGACGATCGGCCTCTTCGTCAACTCGTTCCGGACCGCGGAGGCCGCGACGTCGTCGGGCTGGTGGACGGCGATCTTCCAGCCGGCGCAGCTGAGCCTCGACAACTACGCCCACGTCCTGTCCCAGAGCGACATCGCGCCCGCCTTCGTGAACAGCCTGTTCATCTCGATCCCGGCCACGATCATCCCGGTCCTCGTGGCGGCGTTCGCTGCGTACGCGTTCGCCTGGATGGACTTCCCGGGCCGGAATGTGCTGTTCGTGGTCGTGGTCGGCCTGCTCGTCGTCCCGCTCCAGACGACGCTCATCCCGATCCTCCAGCTCTACGGCCCGAAGAACCTGAACATCGCGGGCTCGTTCCTGGGTGTCTGGCTCGCCCACACCGCCTACGGACTGCCGTTCGCGATCTTCCTGCTCCGCAACTTCATGGGCTCGCTCCCCCGGGAGATCTTCGAATCCGCCGCCATCGACGGGGCGAGCCCGGTGACGTCCTTCCTGCGGCTCGCCCTGCCGATGAGCGTGCCGGCCATCGCCGCCCTTGCGATCTTCCAGTTCCTGTTCGTCTGGAACGACCTGCTTGTCTCCCTGATCTACATCGGTGCGAACGTCCAGAACCAGCCGCTGACGGTCGTGATCTCCAACCTGGTGACGTCGCTCGGCGGCGGATGGGAGTTCCTGGCCGCGGCCGCGTTCATCTCGATGGCCCTGCCGCTGGCCGTCTTCTTCCTGCTCCAGCGCTACTTCGTCCGCGGCATCGTCGGCGGCTCGGTCAAGGGGTGAGCACCGCGCAGTCGCCCTGGCCGAGCGCCATGTCCGACCGGCGACCCCTCTACCCGGTCGACGCCTGGCGGATCCGCGAGCTCACGTTCGATCCGGCAGATGCGGCCCGGAACGAGACGATCTTCTCGCTCGCGAACGGCCACCTCGGCCTGCGCGGCAACCTCGAGGAAGAGGCCGGCAACGTCGCCCACGGCACGTACGTGAACGGGTTCTACGAAGAGGCCCCGATCGCGTACGGCGAGATCGCGTACGGCTACCCCAGGAACCACCAGGTCCTGCTCAACGTCGCCGATGGGAAGCGGATCCAGCTGCACGTCGGCGACGATCCGTTCGACCTCGCGAGCGGGACCGTGGAAGCGTACGAGCGGTCACTGGACCTGCGCACGGGGCTGCTCACGCGTTCGATCCGTTGGCGGGCCCCTCGGGGGACTCTGGTCGAGATCGTCGTGCGACGGCTCGTCTCGCTGACGCGCCCGAGCATCGCGGCGATCGACTACGCCGTGACCGTCGTGGACGGCACCGCTCCCATCCGCATCGTCTCCGCGATCAACGCCCGGGTGCGCGACCAGGAGGTGTCCGACGACCCGCGCGTGGGGGCGCACCTCCCCGAGGGCGCGCTCCGCTCGGTCCACCGCGAGGCGTCCGGAACGTGGGGCGCGGTGGTCCAGCGGACCCGGAGCACGCGCCTTGCGGTGATCGCGGCCGCCGACCACGACCTCGAGGGTCACGATCCGACAGGAGGCACCGCGCGGACGTCCTCGGTCGCGACCGAGGACGGGGTCGCCCTGACGGTCGACGCCAGCATCCAGCGCGGGAGCCGGCTCCGGCTCACCAAGTACCTTGCCTACTGCACCTCGCTCGATCATCCCGAGGAAGTCCTGGTGGCCCGGGCCCGGGAGGCGATCTCCGGTGCACGCGGCCGCGGCTTCGACGGACTCGTGAAGGAGCAGCGAGCGGAGCTGGACCGGTTCTGGAGCGTCTCCGACGTGGAGATCGACGGCGATGGCGCCCTCCAGCAAGGCGTCCGCTTCAACCTCTTCAGCCTCTTCCAGTCCGCCGGCCGCGACGGCCGCACGAGCCTGGCTGCCAAGGGGCTCACCGGCGAGGGCTACGAGGGGCACTACTTCTGGGACACGGAGATCTTCGCCCTGCCCTTCTTCGTCTACACCCAGCCCACGATCGCGCGCGCGCTGCTGCGCTACCGCTGCGGGATCCTCGACAAGGCCCGGGCACGGGCGGCGGAGATGAACCAGCGCGGCGCGCTCTACCCGTGGCGCACGATCGGGGGCGAGGAGGCGTCGGCGTACTTCCCGGCAGGGACCGCCCAATACCACATCAACGCGGACGTCGCCCACGCGATCGGCAAGTACGTTGCCGCGACGGGCGACCGGACGCTTCTCGTCGAGGGCGGCGCCGAGGTCGTCTTCGAGACCGCACGGCTGTGGGCGGACCTCGGTGACTACATCCCCGCGCAGGACGGGGCCTTCTGCCTCAACGAGGTGACCGGCCCGGACGAGTACACCGCCCTCGTCGACAACAACTGCTACACGAACCTGATGGCTCAGGCTCACCTCCGGTATGCGGCGAGGCTTGCCTCGGAGCTCGCCGCCGACGCCCCCGACGAGTACGGGCGACTGGCCGGCCGGATCGGCCTGACAGAGGGTGAGGTCGCTGAGTGGCGCCGAGCCGCCGACCGCATGCGCATCCCGCGCGATGCAGGGCTGGGCATCCATGCCCAGGACGACTCGTTCCTGACCAAGGCCGTGTGGGACCTCGCGGGGACGCCCGCCTGGATGCGCCCGCTCCTGCTGCACTACCACCCACTCGTCATCTACCGCCACCAGGTCCTCAAGCAGCCCGATGTCGTCCTCGCCCAGGTCCTCCTGGGGAGCCGGTTCTCGACGGCCGAGAAGAAGCGCAACTTCGACTACTACGATCCCCTGACCACCGGCGATTCGTCGCTCTCGCCGTGCATCCAGAGCGTGGCCGCAGCCGAGCTCGGGTACGCGGACAAGGCGTACGCCTACTTCATGAGAACCGCCAGGATGGATCTCGACGACGTCAATGGCAATGTGTCGCACGGGGTCCACGCCGCCGCGATGGCCGGATCGTGGGTCTCGCTCGTGTACGGGTTCGGCGGCCTCCGCGACGACGACGGCCGGATCTCCTTCGCCCCCCGCCTGCCGGCCGCGTGGAACCGGCTCCGCTTCCGCATGGTGCTCGGGAACGCACTCCTCCAGGTCACTCTCACCGGGCACACGGCGACCTACGAGCTGCTCATCGGCGACGCCGTGGAGATCCGTCACTTCGGGCAGCCGCTGCGGGTCGTGAGCGGAGAGCCGGCCAGGGTCGACCTGGATCCGCACCTGGCGGCCGTCATCTTCGACCTCGACGGGGTCATCACGGACACCGCCGAGCACCATTTCCGGGCGTGGCAGCGCCTGGCCGCCGAGATCGCCCTGCCGTTCGATCGCGAGCTCAACGAGAGCCTGAAGGGCGTCAGCCGGATGGAGAGCCTCGAGATCATCCTCGAGCACGCCGGGCGGACCGAGAGCCTGGAGGACCGAGTCCGCCTGGCGGATCGCAAGAACGCCTACTTCCGCGAGCTCATCGACGCGATAACGCCCGCCGACCTGCTGCCCGGGATCGGCGACCTTCTCACAGGGCTGCGGGCACGCGGCGTGAAGACGGCCATCGCCTCGATGAGCCACAACGTCTGGGACGTCGTGCGGCGGCTCGGGATCGAGCCACTGGTCGACCTGGTCGTCGATCCGGCGACGCTCGTCAAGGGCAAGCCGGACCCCGAGATCTTCCTGACGGCCGCGGAGCGCCTGGGCGTGCGCTTCGAGGATTGTGTCGGCGTCGAGGACGCGCGGGCAGGCATCGAGGCGATCAAGGCCGCCAGGATGGTCGCCGTCGGCGTCGGGCAGGACCTGCCCGGCGCGGATCGGCTGGTGAACGACACGCGCAGCCTCACGGTCGAAGCCCTCGAGGCGCTGTTCCGATCGCCCGGCCTGCCGCCGGCTGCCGCCGCGACACCCCGTCCCACCGAGGGCAAGCGCGGACCTCATGGTCGCGCGGGGTGACGCCGCGCCGTACTTCTACCGGGGGACGCGGGGGCGGTACGCGGCGGGGCTCGAGCGGGTCGCGCTCACGGCGCGCACGGCACGCCTGGGGCTGTGGCGCGCGTGCCCGGCTGCCGTGTACGACCCCGACCGCGCACTGGAGACCGGCCCCTCGCGCGGCTGATCTGAGCGGAGCCCCCGGAAACGCCGAGGCCGTCCGGGGGAGGGAACGGACGGCCTCGACGCGGCAGGGAGGAGGACTGCCTGACGATCAGCGACGGATGGCCACCGTCGAGCAGGACCGCGCGACGAGGTCGGCGGTCGAGACCGCGGGCGTGAAGAGGTCCACGGGGAGGCCATCGAGGGAAACGGACGCGTCGGCATGGACAGCCCGGACGCCGCACGCGCGAAGGGCCGCGACGGTGCCGTCGAGGTCGGGTGCATAGGGCCCGTCCGTCCAAGCCTCGACCGCGCCGCTGGCGCGGACGTCCGCGCGGAGGACGTGGGGGGTCCCGTCCGGACCGGTGAACGAGGCCACGACCGACCCGGCCTGGAGCGCCGGGTCGAGAGCGAGGGCCGAGACGACGGGCTCGCCGCGATACGCGATCACGCGGCCGGCCCCGGTCGCATCCGGCAGCAGCCCATCAACGACGAGGAGCGGCGCGGCATCCGTCCCGACGATGAGATGGACCCCGAGAGCGGGAGCGCCTCCGGCCGGGGTCGCGACGTCCAGGTGGATGGTCGTGGAGTCCGTTGCGATCCGCTCCGTCCGTGCCGCCGCCACCGTCGCGACCGCCGCGACGACGAGGATGCCGGCGGCGATGGCAGCTCCGGAGTAGCGGACCGCTCGCATCTTGGAGATCCCACCCCCGAACGTGTGTACGCACGGAGCGTCGCGCAGAGGCTCGGCCGGCGATACCGCACGGAGGTCATTCGCCCGGTACGTCGGATGCGTGACCGTGCCGGAAGGTTGAGGAACCTTGATCCGTCCCTCACCGGACCGCCACCGTCGACCCGTCACGCTCCCGCCCATGGACCCGTTCTTCCTGGTGGCCGGCGAGACCGGCTCTCCGGCAGCTCCGAATGGAGCGACCGGACGTCCCGACGACAGGAGGAACCATGCGCAGGTTGGCGATCCTCGGCGCTCTGGCGCTGACGCTCTCCGTGGCGGCCCCGGTCTTTGCCGCGTCCCACACGACGAACCCGCCGTCCGCCCATCGGGCGGCCGCGGCGAGCCGCACCCTCCGGGCGACCGCGACGAGCGGCAAGACGTCCCTGAGCTCCCGCGTCGTGATCGCGGCGAACGGGAAGTCCGCGACCTTCTGGATCTCGCTCAAGGGCGAAGCGCCGAAGTCCCACGACACGAACGTCCTCGACATCGGCGCCTGCGGCGCGAAGGGCGATACGGCGCTCATCTCCGTCTCGCGGACGACGTCGGCGGCCGGGACCTGGGCCGGGACGGCGAGGCTGACCGCGGCCGAGGTCGCGAAGCTCGACGCCGCGCTCAAGGCCGGGAAGCACGTCTCCGTGACCTCGACCGATGGGTCGATTCGGCTCTGCGGCGCATTCTCGGGCTAGCGACGCAGATCGGCTCCGATCCGCCCGGCCGCTCGTCCGGCCGGGCGGATCGGGCGTTCGAGCCCGTGGGCCCGGGATCCTCGGCAGGCTCGCAGACGCCGACGTGGCCGTCGGCGACGCGGACCGTGTCGCTCGCGGTCGCGGGGGACGACCGTACGCGGGCCGCGGGGGACGACCTCATCGTCGGCGACCCGGTCGTCGCGCTCGTCGCTCGCGCCCAGGCCGGCGACGTGGATGCGTTCGCGGAGATCTACGCCATGTTCGCGGCGCCGGTCCATCGCTACCTGCGCTCGCGCGTCCGCGAGCCGCGCGACGCCGAGGACCTGCTCCAGGCCACGTTCCTGCGCGCGATCGAGGCGCTGCCGCGATGGCAGCCGCGCGGCGCACCGTTCTCGGCCTGGCTGTTCCGCATCGCACGGAACGCGGCGATCGATCACGCACGCGGCCATCGCTCCGACATCGACCTCGGGACCGTCGCCGAGGCCGCCGCTCCCGGCGCCGACCCGGCCGAGCGAGCGCCCGCGGACCTCGCCACGGTTCTCGCCGAGGCGCTCGCGACGCTCACCCCGGACCAGCGCGACGTGATCTCCCTCCGGTACTTCGCCGACCTCTCGGGGCCCGAGATCTCGCGCACTCTCGGAAAGGACGAGGCGGCCGTGCGCGCGCTCCAGATGCGCGGGCTCGCGTCGCTGCGCCGCGCGATCGAACGGCGAGAGCGCGAGGCCCAGGCCCGCGTCCCGTCGCTGTCGCGGGCGGAGGCGAGCGCATGACGCCCGGGATGGCCGACCGCATCGAGATCCTCGAGGCCTGGCTGCGGCTCCGTGGGCGCCGTGACCTCGACCCGGACAGGGCGACGGTCGAGCGCGTCCGCTCCACCGTGGTGTCCGCATTCGCCGAGCGCGCGGCGTCGCGCGCGCCGGTGCCAAGGCCCGTGACGGCGCCCGTCGCGGCGTGCACGGCCCCGCGCACGGGGGGCGGCGGGCAGGCGACGATCGTCGACTCGGCCGGGCGTCG
>JAKAJU010000141.1 GCA_021813655.1 Chloroflexota bacterium
TCAGCGGCGGGGTCGTCAGGTTCCGGGGGTTCGAAGGAGTGGGTGACGGTGGTCGTCGAATCCACGAGACCGTAGTCCGATCCGCGATACAGCAAGGATCCAGGATCGCCGCCGGTCTCGCCGTAGGTGTTCGTGGTTGTCTCGGTGGTCACGTTGCCGTGTTCGTCGCGCGTCACGACGGGCATGAACGTCACGGTGTCGCCCGACGCGTAGTCGGACGCGACGCCGCCCCGGCGGACGTCACGTCCGCCGTCCAACCCGGCCTGCTCGGTGGCGTTCAGGTCAGCGGCGCTGGGCGTGGTACCGCCGAGCAGCGAGCCAGGGTCCCACGATCCTCCGAGATCCGGGCGGGACACGGAGCCGCCCGCGAGCCCATCCAGTCGGGCCCCGGGTTCCGGGAGGCCGCTGAGCCCGCCGGCCAGGCCGAGCGCCGGATCCACGGCTTCGGCACTCCAGTCCTCGAACGCGGCCGTCGCGTCGAGTCGTGGATCGAGCCCGGCTGCGACTGACTGATCGAGGGTGGGCCCCCGCGAGCCGGGCGAGGAACCCGCGTCGGCCGCCACCTGCGTGAGGTTCTCGGCGAGCCCATCGGGCGCCGCGCGGACCTCGCCTTCTCGTGCCTCGTCGAGGGTCTGGCCCGACGAGGAATCGGCGTCGCCGTCGTCGGTGGCCTCGACAGGTTGGCTGGACTTGGCGTCGAGAGCGGTCTCGACATCGCGCGGATCGGACATGCGTCCCTCCCTGCCGCCTGGCGGGCCCCGTCCCCGCGTCACCTCGACGCCGCGCTGCGCCATCCCGAGGGTGATGCGGGCGGACTCTGCGCGTCCGCGACGATCACTTCCGTGGGCCGTGCCCCGCGTGTCCGCCTCACGGGTCTCCGGTTGACATCCTCCAGCTCGCCTGGGTCGCCCTAGCAGGTTGGCAGATGGGACTCCATCGCCGCGAGGTACCGCTCGGCGCGGTTGAGGTGGACCAAAGCAGTGGTGAGGTAGGCGGCGTCGACGCGTTGCACCGCCTTCAGGATGTCGCCGGATCCTTCGCGCGTCTGTGTCCAGTAGTTGCGCGTGTAGGCCCACCACGCCTTGTAGCACGGCTGCGGCTTATGCGTGGTCAGCCACGTCGCTTCTCGCTTCGCGTAGTTGTAGAGGACGCGGGCGGTGGTCATCGTCAGGGCGACGTCCTCAGCGTCGAGGGCGGCCTGGAGGTTGGCCCTGTAGACCTGCTCGCGGCTGGACGTCGCGAGCTCGTGCGCGTAGAAGGTTGCCCACGGCGTTGGCGAGGCGGCCTGCGCGGTCGCCGGGCCGACCGCGAGGATCGTCGCGGACAAGAGAACCGCCGCGAAAGCCGCCGCACCGATCCCGCAGACGCCTGGGCGGACCGAACGAGACTGAGTCATCGGCCGTCACCTGTTGAGCAGCGCCGACGATACCAAGTTGGAGTGCAGCATGACGGGCGAGCGGGGAGGCGCCAGTGCCGAACGGATCCCGGAGGTTCAAGAGACCCGTGGGCGGGCGATTCGAGTGATTCCGGACGGGGGACGCGGCGCAATAGAGCGCGCCCGTCACGACTCCCGGAACCTCCTGCGCTCGCCCCGACCCGCCGCACACGGGTTGCCCAGGCCGTACTCGACCTCGCCGGCGGTGACGTCGACGAGGCACCAGAAGACGGTCTTCCCGCGCCATGCGGCGTCGTCGATCGCCTCTTCCGGCGTGCCGTGCCGGCAGATCGGCGGTCGGGTCGCGTGATCGGCGAGCCAGCCCCGGAGGACGGCGCGGTCCACGCTCGCGAACGCGGCGCCGTCGAGGAGGCTCCGGGCTCGCGCGTACCGGACCGCGGACGATCGCGCGTAGGCCGGGTCCCCTTCGTACTCCAGCATCGGCCGCCCGACGTAGTGATTGGTATGGGCCAGCGACCCGCGGACGTCGAGACCGGTGACGTCCGCCGCCGTCGCGCTCCCCTCGACGTTCGCGACCCGTCCATCCGGCCACGCGAGGACCGTGTCGTAGCTGCTCGCCCGGTCGTCGCGGAGCGCCATCGCCACCGCGGCCTCGAGCGTGCGCGCCGTCAGCTGCTCACGGACCATGAGGAGCCGCGGCACGCCGACGCGCTCGTCGTTCGGCGCGACCTCGTTCCCCGTGAGCGAGAGTCCGGCCGCGTTCCATCCGACGCTGATCCACGGCCCGGTCCCCACGCTCAGCACCACCGGGTCGCCGGGCACGCGCCACTCGACGGCGACGATCTCGCCCTGCGTCTCGGGTGCCAGGTCGTTGGTGTGGGCCACCCAGAGATGGCCGTCCGCGGTCAGCGGCGGACCCGCGACGATGTCGGTGCAGCGCCCGGCGACGAGCCCCGAACCGGGCCGGGAGGGCCGGACCGTCCAGATCTCCTCGATCGACGCGGCGAAGAGCGCGAGCGGATCCACTGCGGCGCCCTCTGCGGCTCCGTCGATCTCCTCGACGAGCCAGGGCGTGGCGGCGCGAGTCGCGTCGCGGTACAGCGATGCGAGGGCGAGCTGGTCGTCGCGGGTCCGCCCCGGGGGCAGGTCGCGGTCGATCGCGGCGATCGCGGCCCGCACGGCCGGCGCGGTCTCCGCGCCCACGCCCCTGCCGACCTCGCGGTGCGTGCCCGAGACGCGCACCGACGGGATGCGGCCGACGGACGCGGCCCCCGACCTCCACGTCTCACCCGTGCCGTCCGCGCTGCCGTCATGCGTCCCGGGCACGATCAGAGCCCCGCCCGGACCGCCGGCTTGCGCGGCAGCCGCGTCTTGCCCGCGACGAGGAAGTGCGCGAACCAGTCGCGGACCTGGACGATGTTCTCGGCGCGTCGGAACGGCGTCCCGGAGCGGGTCAGGTCGTGCGATTCGCCCGGGACGCGCATGAGCCGGACCGGCCGCCGGAGCGTCCGGAGCGTCGTGAAGAGGAGCTCGGCCTGGGCGATCGTCGTGCGGAGGTCCTGCTCCGCGTGCTGGATGAGGAGCGGCGTGCGGATCGCGGCAGCGTACGTGAGCGGTGACTGCGCCCGGTAGGTCTCCGGGTCCTCCCACGGCTGCGCCCGGAAGTACGCCGCGCCGAACTGCGGGCCGGCGATGTCCCCGGTGCCCATGAGGACCGCGAGGTCGTTGACCGAGCGGCACGTGAGCGCGGCCGCGAACCGATCGTCGTGGCCGACGATCCACGACGTGAGGTACCCGCCGTAGGAGCCGCCGGTCACGCCGAGGCGCGCCGGGTCGGCGCGGCCGTCGGCCACGAGCACGTCCACGCCCGCGAGCACGTCGGCTGCGGGTCCGACCCCCCAGTCGCGGACGTTCGCGTCCGCGAATGCCTGGCCGTAGCCGTCCGAGCCGCGGGGGTTCGCCGCCAGCACGCCCATCCCGGCACCGGCGAGCACCTGCCACTCCCAGAACGGGGCGTGGCCGTAGGCGGTCATCGGACCTCCGTGGATCTCGAGGACGAGTGGCGCGGGCAGGGATGCCGGCGTCCCGTCGGCCGCCAGGGGCGGATACCACCATCCCTGGATCGTGCGTCCGTCCACCTCCCAGCTGAGGTCCACGGGCTCGCTCCAGGCCATGCCCGCCACTGCCGGTCTGTTGAGGTCCGACACCGCGGCGAAGACCGGCATCGCACCGGTCGCCGACGTGGCGGTGTGGATCTCGGGGAGCGCGGTCGCCGACGAGACGACGGCGGCGATCCGGGTCGCACGTCCCGGGCCGACGACAGCGTCCACGGCGCTGAGCGTCCGCGCGCCGTCCGAGAGCGGACGGACGTCGCCCGACGCGAGGTCGACGCGCCAGAGCGCGTTCGAGCCGCGGTCGGGCGCGAGGAAGAGGATCGCGCGGCCCTCCTCGACGACGAGGAGCCGCGGCGCCTCGCCGATGGTGACGTCGCTGTTGATGCCCGCGCCGATCATGAGATCGTGCCTGGCCGTGAGGTCACGCCCGCCCGTCGCGCCCGCATCGGACCCGTCGGCGGCGAAGAGCCAGACGTCGGCGCGATTGCCGGCCGAGACGGGGAAGCGGTGACCCAGCGCGGCGATCGTCCGGCCGTCAGGGAGCCACGCCGGCGCGTAGAAGACGCGGCGCGCGCCGCCGGTGATGCGCCGCGGCCTCGGCGCCGACGCGTCGACGTCCACGACCCAGATGTCCGACGACCAGCGGAGGTCGCGCCCGGGGGCGCGATCGGACACGAACGCGACGCGACGGCCGTCGGGCGACCAGGCCGGGTCATCCACCGGGGAGTCGCCGGACGTCACCCGGCGCGCCGCGCCGGTCGCGACGTCCACGATCCAGAGCTGCGCCACCGGACCGTCGATGAAGCCGCGGCCGTTGAACTGGTACCCGAGACGGTCCATGTAGCGGTAGTCGCTCACGGGCGGCGCATCGGCCGCCGGATCCTTCGGCTTCCCGCGCAGCCGTGCGTCCTCTTCCCGGGTCCCGCCGAGCGAGGAGCTCACGACCGCGAGCCGTGAGCCATCGGGCGACCAGGCGAACCCCGCGACACCGCGCGGGAGGTCCGTGAGCCGGCGCGCCTCCCCGCCGTCGACCGGGAGGAGATGGATCTGTGCGGCGTCCTCGCGCTTCTCGGGCTCGCCGACCGTCTCCTCGACGGCCGTGCGCCGATCGGAGATGAACGCCAGCGTCCGCCCGTCGGGGGACCAGCGCGGCGAGCCGTCGTGGCGCCATCCGATCGTGAGCTGGCGGGCGGGCGCGGAGCCGTCCGCCGGCGCCGACCAGATCGCGTGGCGGTAGCCGTCGCGGCGTGCTGTCGACGACTGCGCCACGAACGCGACGGTCGCCGCGTCCGGCGAGAGACGCGGATCGGTGGGAACGATGAACGAGGAAAGGTCCTCAGGGCGTGCGTTTCGGGTCATGTCCCGAGTCTACCGGTGCGACGCGGGCGGAGGGGCCGCGCCCGCTCTGTCGCGACGGCCACGACCTGTCCCTGGAGCGCGGGACCGGGGGCCGGAGGGCACGGGTGTGTGCCGATCACGCGTCGTACGATTGCCGTGAGCAACGGACGCAGGGAGGGACGAGCGATGCGGATCCTGCTCGCGACCGACGGGTCGGTCTCCGCCGACCACGCGCGCGACCTCGTCGCGGACGCGCGATGGCCGGAAGGCACGGTGATCCGCGTCGTCGCAGCGCTCGACACGAGCCCGGCCCTCTTCGGGAGCCCATGGATCCCCGCCGTCCCGCCGGACGCCGACCGCTACGAGGACGAGGTCGTGGACGCGTTCCGCGACATCCTCGCCCGAGCGGCCGCGACGCTCGCGGGGCCCGGACGGACCGTCGAGGTGGAGCTCCTTCGGGCGACCCCGACGGTCGCCATCATCGACGAGATGCGTGAGTGGAAGCCGAGCCTCACGGTCGTCGGGAGCCGCGGCCATGGCCCCATCGGGACGACGCTGCTCGGATCCACGTCATCCGCGGTCGTCGATCATGCCAAGATGCCCGTGCTCGTGGCCCGCGGCCGGGCAGCCGCGAAGGTCGTGCTCGCGGAAGATGGGTCCGATGCGGCCCGGGCCGCCGAGAGGATCGTCGCGACCTGGCCGCTGTTCGAGCCGGCGACCATCGACGTCGTCTCCGTCGTCGATGTCGCCGCCCCGTGGCGCACGGGAATCGCGCCCACGATGTTCGGGAACGCGATGGACGTGTATGCGGACATGATCTCCAGCGCGCACGAGACGCAGGAGGCGATCGCGCGCGAGACGACGGACCGGCTCCGGGCGGCCGGGCGACGCGTCGAGATGGAGGTCCGCGAGGGTGACCCGGCCGCGGAGATCGTGGCCGCGGCGCGCGAGGACGGTGCCGACCTCATCGTCATGGGCTCGAGAGGACACACCGGCATCGCGCGGCTCGTGCTCGGCAGCGTGGCGCACAGCGTGCTTACGCACGCCGGGTGCTCGGTGCTGATCGTGCGCGACCACGCGGCCGCGACGGCCTGAGCCGGCCGGCCAACCGTCGTCAGCGCGGGACGCGCATCGCCGCGACGAACGTCCTGAGCGACGGGCGCTGTCCGTAGAGCAGGACCCCCGCGCTGTAGACGCGGGTCGCCACCACGAGCATCGCGAGGACCGTCGGGATGAGGATCGCGATCGCGATGAGGGGCTCCCACGGCTCGACGGAGCCGTCCACCATCCGGACGAGCATCACGTAGGGCGACGTGAAGGGGAAGTACGAGAAGAAGACGACCCACAGCGCCGATGAGCCAGCGCTGGCCGCGAACGTGGCCACGAAGTAGCCGGCCATCGCGAGGAACGTCAGCGGCGTGACGACCTGCTGGACCTCCTCCTGGCGGCTGACGAGGGAGCCGGCCGCGGCGTAGATGAGCGCGTAGAGCGCGAACCCGAGCGCGAAGAACAGGACGAACGCGACGAGCACGTCAGGCGTCATCCCCGCGAGCGACGGGCCATCTGCCGGCCGCCCGGGAAGGATCGCCGCCGTGATCGGCCCCTGGAGGGCGATCCCGATGAGACCCGCGACGAGAAGCCCTGCGTACTGCGTCAGGCCGGCGCAACCGGTCCCGGCGACCTTCCCGGCGAGCATCTGCCGCGGTGTCGCCGCGCTGAGCATGAGCTCCATCACGCGGCTGCTCTTCTCCTCCGCCACGCTCATCGCGACCCACGTCCCATACGTGATGACCGTGATGAGGATGAGGACGATGAGGATCGTGGATGTGAGCGTTCTGCTCACGAGACTCGTCGTGCTCGGCGGCGGCTTCGCCGGGTCCTTCGGCTCGACCGAGAACACGACGGGTGCGAAGAGCTGGGTCGCCTGGTCAGCCGTGAGGCCGAGCCGGTCGACGCGGTCCTTGATCGTGATCGCCGTCGCGCCCTGGCGGATGTAGAACGCGACGCGCCCGTCGGGCGCCACGTCGGAGACGTAGTCGAACGTGACGTCGCCGCCCGCGCCGCGCGCGATGACGACGAGCCCGTCGTACGTCCCGGCGAGGAGCGCGGCGCGCGCCGCCGCGAGATCGCTGACTCCGGACACCGAGAAGCCGGGGCTCGCGTCGCGGGTGAGCGAGGTCGCCGACGTACCGGGCGACGCCGTGGGAGACGCGCTGGCCCCCGACTCCGCGGCGACCGATCCGTTCAGGCTCGCCTCGAGGATCGCGACCGGGTCGGTGGCGAGGTCCGACCCGACTGAGTAGACCGCCACCTTCGTCGTCAGCTGGCCCTCGAAGACCGTCACGATCGTCGGGATGAGAGCGGCCGCGAAGGCGGCGAGGATCAGGAAGAGGGTCCCGAAGAGGAACGACCGCGTCCGGACCCGCTGGCCGTACTCGCGCCGCGCGACGATCAGGGCGTTCGGGAGGAGGGGCTCGCCCTTCCGGGTCGGGACGGCGTCGTGGACCGGCGCGGAACCGAAGTCCGGAGCGCGTCCGCGCAGCTGGCGGATCATCGCGAGGGTCCCGCGGGCGCCGCGGTCGCCACGGCGGCGCGCGCCGCGAGTGTCCTCTCGTCGGACGCGACCTTGCCCACGCGCTCCACGAAGATCTGCTCGATCGTGGGGTCCGCGATCTCGAAGCGGGTCACACGCAGGCCGCGATCGAGCGCCGCGCGGAGGATCGTCTCCGGCTCGCGGTCGCGGGCGACCTCCATCTCGGTGTAGTCCTGGCCGGGTCGCGTGACGGTGACGCCCTCGAGCCCCCCGAGCCACGCCAGCTCGGTGTCGCCGTCCACGGCGAGCCGGACGAAGACGCGGCCAGTCGATGCCCGGACCTCGCGGACGGGGCCGGAGACGACGATCCGGCCCTCGTCCACGATCGCGATCGATTCGGCCAGCTCCTCCACCGTCTCCATCTGGTGGGTCGAGAACACGATCGTCTTCCCGTCGTCCCGCATCTCGAGGAACGCCTCCTTCAGGAGAGCCGCGTTCACGGGGTCGAGGCCGGTGAACGGCTCGTCGAGGAGGAGGACGTCGGGATCGTGGAGGATGGCGGCGATGAACTGGATCTTCTGCTGGTTGCCCTTCGAGAGCTCCTCTGCCCGACGGTCGGCGTAGTCGGGGACCCTGAAGCGCTCGAGCCACCCGAGGGCGGTCCGACGAGCGTCGACGGCGGGGACGCCTCGCAGCCTCGCGAAGAAGACGAGCTGGTCGAGGACGCGCATCTTCGAGTAGAGGCCGCGCTCCTCCGGGAGGTACCCCCACGTCCGTCGTGCGACCTCGGTGTTTGGCCGACCCTGCCACGTCACCCTGCCGCTGTCCGGGCGCAGGACGTCGAGGCAGATGCGCATCGTGGTCGTCTTGCCCGCCCCGTTCGCGCCGAGGAAGCCGAAGACCTCCCCGGGGCTCACGTCGAAGCTGACGCCGTCGAGGGCGCGGACGGACCCGAAGCTCTTGGTAAGGGAATCGATGACGAGAGTCACCCGGGAACTGTAGCTGGCGGGTCGGTCGTGAGTCCCCGGCCGGCCGGCCTCCCGTGATGGGCCGTCGCTCCCGTGAGGGCCGGTGCCCGTCAGCCCCCGGCGATCACCGCGGCGGGATCCCCGAGCGCCGCCGCGCAGACCGCCTCCTGCTCCGGGTCCGCTGGACCGAGGCGCTCGAGAGTGCGACCGAACCGCTCGACCTCGTCGCCCGGGATGAGGGCGAGGAAGTGCTCGCGGACGCCGCGCATGTGCACGGGCGCGGCGGCGCGGAAGCGGGCGCGTCCGGGTTCGGTGATGACCGCGAAGGAGCCGCGCGCGTCCGAGGGGCACGTCCGACGCTCCACATCGCCCGCTGCCTCGAGCCGGTCCACGAGGCGCGTCACGCCGCTCCGGCTCAGGAGCAGCTGCTCGGCGAGCTCGCTCATCCGGAGACGGCCGTCCTCGGCACGAGACAGACGGAGAAGGGCCTCGTACTCCGCGAGCGAGATGTCGCACTCGCCCTGGAGCTCCGACTCCAGCCGGCGGGTCACCGCAGCGTGAGCCTGAAGGAAGCGGACCCACGCGCGCATGCCCGGATCGTCGAAGGCTGGCGCACCGCGCCGGGTGGGGTCCATGGCCGGGATGATAGCGTCCCACGCAAGTAGTTGCACACGCAACGTGCATCGCGTATAGTTGCGTCATCAACGACAGGCGCCACGCGGCTGGGGGAAGGGCGGGGCGCCCGAGACGAAGATGGAGATAGACGACCCGATGAAGACCACCTGGACGATCGACGCCGCGCACACGCAGGCCGAGTTCTCCGCCAAGCACATGATGATCACCACGGTCCGCGGGCACTTCGACGGCGCGAGCGGGACGATCGAGTTCGACGAGGACGACCCCACGAACTCGTCGGTCGTGGCCACGCTCGACGCCGCCTCCGTGAACACCGGCCAGGGGCAGCGCGACGGCCACCTCAAGAGCCCCGACTTCCTCGATGTCGAGAGGTTCCCCACGATCACCTTCCGGAGCACGAAGGTCGAGAAGGCCGGCGACGGCTACCGGATCAGCGGGGACCTCACGATCAAGGACGTGACGAAGAGCGTCGTCCTCGACGCCGAGTACCTCGGGGTCGTCACGAACATGAAGGACGGCCGGCATGCCGGCTTCGCCGCGAAGACGAAGATCGACCGCGAGGCCTTCGGCCTCACGTGGAACGTCGCGCTCGAGTCGGGCGGCTGGCTCGTCGGCAGGGAGATCACGATCTCGATCGACGCGGCGGCCGACCAGGCCGTCGCCGCACAGGTCGAGGGCACGCCCGCCGCGAACGCGGCCTGACAGCGTCGCCGCGCGCCGCGCACGGGCGGCGGGCGGCGACGATCCCGTGCACGGACCCCCGGCCGGACGGCCGGGGGTCCGTCGCTTCCCGAGTACGATGGGTGCATGCAGGACGCCGCGCCCGCCCGCTCCCCCGCCGCCGAGACGCCGGCGCGGATCCACGCCGACCGTGAGGCCGGGAGCCTGCACATCGAGTGGTCCGACGGCCACGTCACGGACTACGACACCGTGACGCTGCGATGGATGTGCCCCTGCGCGTACTGCCGCGGCGAGGCGGGGCTGCCGGGCTGGCTCGACACCGCGCCGACCCTCACGCCCGAGCAGACGCGCCTGACGGACGTGACGCTCGTCGGCCGGTACGCGCTCGCCCCGACATGGGGCGACGGCCACGGGCTCGGCTTCTACACGTTCCGCGCGCTGCGTGACGGATGCTCGTGTGCGGCGTGCGTCGCGGCCCGCGGCGAGGCGACGCATGGCGCGGGGTCGGGCAACTCCGGCGGGCGAGGCTGAAAGGATCGAGGGTCCATGTTCATCGTGACGACGCCGTACGTTCCGGGGCACCGGATCGTCGAGTCCAAGGGCCACGTCTTCGGGCTCGTGGTGCGCAGCCGGGGCTTGGCCGGCAACATCTCCGCCGGTCTGCGCTCGCTCGTCGGGGGCGAGATCCACGAGTACACGGAGCTGCTCGAGGACACGCGCCGCCAGTCGATCGACCGGATGGTCGCCAACGCGGTCGCCCTCGGCGCGAACGCGGTCGTCAGCTTCCGGTTCGACTCCTCGGAGCTCGGCGGGACGATGTCCGAGATCGTCGCCTATGGCACGGCGGTGATCGTCGAGGAGACCGCCTCCTCGACCGGGCCGGTCGTCATCGAGTAGGCTGACTCTTCGCGGTCCCGTCCCGTGCGAGGGGCGGGGTCGGCCGGTCCGGGAGGGGCGCATCCGTGCTCGGCGCCAGTCGTGTCATCGTCGTCTTCTTCTCCGTCCTGTTCATCGTGGGCGGCCTCGTGCTCGCCGTCGCGCTCCCGGGCCAGGGCGGCATCGTCTCCGGGCTCGTCCTCGTCGTCCTCGGGGTTGGCGGAGTCACGGCGATCCTCTTCGAGCGCATGCGCTACCGATCCGAGGCCGACGAGAGGCCGAGCGAGGACCCCGCGCGCGCGGGCGGCTCGCCGCTCGGCACCCCACTGCCGCCCTCGTTCCGCCAGACGGACGAGGTCTTCGTCGACCCCTCGTCGGGCGTGACGATGCGGGTCTGGTTCGACCCCGCCACCGGGGAGCGTCGCTACGTCGCCGACGGACCCGCAGGGACGGCGCGGCGGTGACCGCCGTCCGGTCCGCCCCCGCCCGCCGCTCGTCGCGGCGTCGCGCGCCGACGGGCCTCCCGTTCCTCAACCGCGAGCTCTCGTGGCTCGACTTCAACGAGCGCGTCCTCCACGAGGCGCGCGATACGCGGACCCCGCTCCTGGAGCGCGCGAAGTTCCTCGCGATCTTCGCGAGCAACCTCGACGAGTTCTTCATGATCCGCGTCTCCGGCCTGCGCGAGCAGGCCGCGACCCGCCCAACCCGGACCTCCGCGGACGGCATGACGCCCGCCGACCAGATCGCCGAGATCCGCACGCGCGTCCAGGCTGCCGTCGCCGAGCACTGCCGGATCTTCGGCGTGGTGCGGGAGGCCCTCGCTGCGAGCGGCGTCGCGATCGCGGACTACTCGGCCGTCCCCGAGCACCACGCCGAGCTGCGCCAGCGGTTCGAAGACGAGATCTTCCCGGTCCTCACGCCGCTCGCGGTCGACCCGGCGCACCCCTTCCCGTACATCAGCACGCTCACCCTCTCGCTGGCGATCGGCGTCCGCGACCCCGAGAGCGGCGAGCGCCGGTTCGCGCGGGTGAAGGTGCCGCCGTCGCTGCCGCGCCTGCTCCAGGTCGACGACGGGACGTGGGTCCTCGTCGAGCAGGTCATCGCGGCGAACCTCGACATGCTCTTCCCCGGCATGGAGATCGAGGAGACGCACCTCTTCCGGGTGACTCGCGACGCCGACTTCGAGATCGAGGAGGACGAGGCGGCCGACCTCCTGGAGGCGATCGAGGCCGAGCTCCGGCGCCGGCGGTTCGGCGAGGCGGTCCGCCTGGAGGTCGAGCGCACGATGCCCCCGGCGACGCGGAGCATCCTGCTTCGCGGGATCGGCCTGCCGGAGGAGGCGTGCTACGAGGTCGCGGGGATGCTCGACCTGACCGCCCTCTGGACCCTCCACGAGCTTCCGCGGCCCGACCTCAAGGACCCCGAGTGGACCCCGGTGGTCCCGCGCCGGCTCGAATCGGAGGACGACGACACGCCGGCCGACGTCTTCGCGGCCATCCGCGGCGGTGACATCCTCGTCCACCACCCGTACGAGAGCTTCACGGGGACGGTGGAGCGCTTCCTCGAGCAGGCGGTGGACGACCCCGACGTCCTCGCGATCAAGCAGACCCTCTACCGGACGAGCGGCGACTCGGCGATCGTCGGCGACCTCATCCGCGCGGCCGAGGCCGGCAAGCAGGTCGTGGTCATGGTCGAGATCAAGGCCCGCTTCGACGAGGAGAACAACATCATCTGGGCCCGCCGCCTCGAGCAGGCGGGGGCACACGTCGTGTATGGGATCGTCGGGCTCAAGACGCACAGCAAGACGCTGCTCGTCGTCCGGCGCGAGGGCGGAACGCTCCGCCGCTACGTCCACATCGGAACGGGCAACTACAACCCCAGGACGTCCCGCGTCTACGTGGACCTCGGCCTCTTCACCGCGCGGGCCGAGATCGCCGCCGACGTGACCGACCTCTTCAACTTCCTCACCGGGCTCTCGCGCCAGCGGGAGTACCGACGCCTCCTCGTCGCGCCGGTCTCCCTGCGCCAACGACTCACGCAGCTCATCGAGCGAGAGATCGGCCATGCCGAGGCCGGCCGTCCCGCGCGGATCGTCCTGAAGCTCAATTCGATCGTCGATCCGGCGCTCATCGACCTTCTCTACCGAGCGAGCGGAGCCGGCGTCGAGATCGACCTCATCGTGCGCGGCACCTGCTCGCTCATCCCGGGCCGGCCGGGGATCTCGGACCGGATCCGGGTCCGGTCGATCATCGGCGAGTTCCTCGAGCACTCGCGCATCTTCACGTTCCTCAACGGCGGCCAGCACGAGTGGTACATCGGCTCGGCCGACGTGATGGAGCGCAACCTCGACAGGCGCGTCGAGGCCGTCGTGCCGGTCGAGGACCTCGAGGCACGCCTGCGGCTCGCCGAGATCCTCGAGACGATGCTCCACGACGATCGGCGCTCG
>JAKAJU010000037.1 GCA_021813655.1 Chloroflexota bacterium
CCGCCCACGCACGCGACGCGCGGCGGCCGCCCCGACCCCACCGCGCGGCGGCCGCCCGCGTCGCTCCGGCATACTTCCCGCCATGAGCACGCCCGAGATCGTCATCCCCGCGTCCCTCCTCCCGGCCGACGGGCGGTTCGGCTGTGGCCCGTCGAAGGTCCGCCCCGAGGCCGTCGCCGCGCTCGCATCGGTCGGTCAGTCGTGGCTGGGCACCTCGCACCGGCAGCGTCCGGTCCTCGATGCCGTCGGCCGGCTGCGCGCGGGCCTGCGCGACCTCTTCGGCCTCCCGGAGGGCTACGAGGTCATCCTCGGCAACGGCGGATCCACGGTCTTCTGGGACGTCGCGACCTTCGGGCTGATCGAGCGCCGGAGCCAGCACTGCGTCTTCGGGGAGTTCTCGTCGAAGTTCGCCGCCGCAGCGAAGGAGGCGCCGCATCTCGAGGACCCGGAGATCGTGAGGTCGGAGCCCGGCACGCGACCCGACCCTGTGGCGAACGACGCGGTCGACCTATACGCGCTGACCCACAACGAGACCTCCACCGGCGTGATGATGCCGGTCGCCCGACCCCGCCATGCCGATGGGCGCGTGGTGTCGGGGCTCGTGGCGGTGGACGCGACCTCGGGCGGGGGAGCGCTCCCCGTGGACCCGGCCGACTTCGACGCGTACTACTTCGCGCCCCAGAAGGTCTTCGCCTCGGACGGTGGCCTGTGGATCGCGCTCCTGTCGCCCGCGGCCGTCGAGCGGGTCGGCGCGATCAAGGCGAGCGGTCGTTGGCAGCCCGCGTCGCTCGACCTGTCGATCGCCCTCGACAACAGCCGGAAGGACCAGACGTACAACACGCCGGCGCTCGCCACGATCTTCCTCATGAACGAGCAGATCGGGTGGCTCCTGGGGAACGGCGGCCTTGCGTGGGCGGCCGACCGCTCGGCCGGGTCGGCGCGGATCGTCTACTCCTGGGCGAAGGCGAGCGACTACGCGACGCCGTTCGTCACCGACCCCGCTCACCGCTCGAACGTCGTCGCCACGATCGATCTCGATGAGCGCGTCGACGCCCAGGTCGTGAGCAAGGTCCTCCGGGCGAACGGGATCGTCGACACCGACGCGTACCGGAAGCTCGGGCGCAACCAGCTGCGTATCGGGCTCTTCCCGGCGATCGAGCCGTCCGACGTCGAGGCCTTCACGCGGAGCGTCGACTACGTCGTCGCCGCGCTGAGCTGACGATCGGGGGCGGCCGGGCCGTGCCCGCGGCTTGGCTGTGCCCGCGGCCTGCGGTCGGGCCGTGCCCGCCATCGCCGCCTATCACCCCGGGGACTGCAGGAGATGGATTCGTCGCCGGGTATCACCGGCCGCGGTTCGTGGCGACCCGCGCCCCGTGGCCCGAGCGTGGCGGATCGCCCGACGGCCCGCCCGCGCCCGCTGCCCAGTCCCCGGGGTGATACGTGGCGGGTTCAGCCGCCCGGCGGGCCGTTCAGCCGCCCGGCGGGCCGTTCAGCCGCCCCGGCGGGCCGCCCGCGCCCGCTGCGCAGTCCCCCGGGTGATACGCGGCGAATTCAGCCGCCCGGCGGCCCGGGCAGTCGCTCCGTGACGGGCGGTGAGCGGCAAGTCGCATGGTCCTCGCGGCCGCGTACGGGCGGCCCGCGCTTCGACGCCGGCAGGCGAGCCGGGCGTCGGGCGCAAGCCACCCAGGACCCGTGTGAAGTCGGCCCGTACGTGGGCGGCCCCCGCCCCCGCCTCGGCCCTAGAGGATCTTGCTGAGGAACGCCTTCGTCCGCTCGTGGGTCGGCGCCGTGAAGAAGTGGTCCGGCGTCCCTTCCTCGATGATCCGGCCGTCATCCATCATCACGACCCGGTCCGCGACCTCGCGCGCGAACCCCATCTCGTGGCTGACGACGATCATCGTCATCCCCTCGAGCGCGAGCTCCTTCATGACATCGAGGACCTCGCCGATCATCTCCGGGTCGAGCGCGCTCGTCGGCTCGTCGAAGAGCATCAGGGCGGGCTTCATCGCGAGCGCCCGCGCGATCGCCACGCGCTGCTGCTGGCCGCCGGAGAGTTGCGCCGGATAGGCGCTCTCCTTCATCGACAGCCCGACGCGGGCGAGGAGGGCCCGAGCCGTGGTCACGGCCTCATCCTTCGAGACGCCGCGCACCTTGACGGGCGCCTCCGTGATGTTGTCGAGGACCGTCATGTGCGGGAAGAGGTTGAAGCGCTGGAAGACCATCCCGATCTCCTGGCGCTGCTTCGCGATGTTGCGCTCCTTGTCCTCGACGAGCTTCCCGCTCTCCTCTCGGTACCCGATGAGGTGGCCGTTCACGAAGATCCGGCCCTTCTGGATCTTCTCGAGGTGGTTGATGCAGCGGATGAAGGTCGTCTTCCCCGAGCCCGACGCGCCGATGATCACCACGACCTCGCGCCGCCGGACGGTCAGCGAGACGCCCTTGAGGACGTGGAGCTTCCCGAACCACTTCTCGACCTCGGTCGCCTCGACGACCGTGTCTGTCGTGGGGCGCGGCACGCCCCCGATGGCGTCGAGGATGTGCGCGGTCATCAGTGGCCCCCGCTGCTGGGGACTTCGACCTCGGCGGTCCCCGTCGTGCGCCGGGCGAACCCGAACATCCGGCTCCAGAATGAGGCGCCCTGCGCCCCGGCCTGGCTCACGCCGAGCCGCCGCTCGATCACGCCCTGGATCGCGCTCCAGATCGTCGTCAGCGCGAGGTAGTAGAGCGCGACGCCGAAGTACGCCTCGAACGTCTTGAAGCTCGCCGAGTTCGCGGCCTGGGCGACTCGGAAGAGCTCGCCGACGGCGATCACGGAGAGCAGCGACGTGGTCTTGAGCATGTTGTTGAACTCGTTCCCGAGCGGCGGCACGATCACCCGGAGCGCCTGCGGGAGCACGATCCGGCTCATCGTGAGCCGGTACGTCATGCCGAGCGACTTGGCTGCCTCCGTCTGGCCGGGGTCGATCGAGAGGATGCCGGCCCGGACGATCTCGCTCATGTACGCGCCCTCGTTGACCGAGAACGCGACGATGCCGGCGAGGATCGCGCCCCTGATGTCGATCCCGAACAGGCCCACGTGGTTGGGGAAGAGATCGATGCCGCCGAGCAGGTACGGCGTCCCGAAGTAGACGATGAAGAGCTGGACGAGGAGCGGCGTGCCGCGGAAGACCCACACGTAGACGCCGCTGATGCTGCGCAGGACGCGGTTCCGCGACATCCCCGCCAGCGCCGACAGCACGCCGAGGAGGACGCCGGCCGCCTGGGCGATGATCGACACGTAGATCGTGATCGCCAGTCCGCCGAGGAGGACCGGCGACGGCGGGAAGATGAAGTGGATGAACCAGTCGACGTCGAACTGGAACGAGGTGTTCGTCGTCGCGAGGAACGGGAGCAAGTCCACCGGGTCATCCGTCTAGCGGCGAGGTGGACGGATCGAGCCCGACCCGCCCACCTCGCGTGCGCTCAGCGCGCTGTCGACGACTACTTGAGCAGGACGACGGCGTCCGTCATGCCCCACTTGTCGACGATCGACTTGATCGTGCCGTCGGCGTACATCGCGTCGATGGCGGCGGTGACGGCGGCCTTGAGCGCCGTGTCCTCCTTGCGGACGGCGATGCCGATCGGGATCGGTGCGATCGGGGTGCCGGCGACTTCGAACTTGCCGGCGTTCTCGGGCTTCGCGTTGTAGAACGCGACGACGGGGGAGTCGGTCGAGAACGCATCGACGCGGCCCAGCGCGAGCTGCTGGAACGCGTCCGTGTCCTGCTGGAAGGTCTGGATCTCGATCAGCGGCTTGTTGGCCGCCTTGAGCGTCACGTTCTCGGCGTCGAGTGCGTCCTTGTTCGTCGTGCCGAGCTGGACCGCGACGGTCTTGCCGGAGAGATTCTCGAGCGTCTTGATGTTCTTCGGGTTCCCGGCGGGAACGAGGATGCCCTGGCCGACCTTGAGGTAGTCGACGAAGTCGACCTGCTTGGCCCGCTCGGGCGTGTCGTTCATGCCGCTGATGATGAGGTCGCACTTCTTCGCGGTGAGGGCCGGGATGATCCCGTCGAACCCGGTGTTGTCGATCTCGGTCGTGACGCCGAGGCGCTTGCCGATCTCGGTCGCGATGTCGACGTCCGACCCTTGGGCGGTCGTGCCGTCCGCCGCGTAGAACTCCTCCGGCGGATACGACACGTCCACGCACCAGACGAGCTTGCCCGCGGCCTTGATGTTGTCCGGGACGACGATGGCGGCCGCGGACGCGGCCGGAGGGGCGGGAGCGGCCGACGCGGCCGCGCTGGGGGCCGGCGTGGAGCCCGAGCTCGAGCACGCGCCGACGATGAACAGGAGCGCGCCGGCGACTGCCGCCGCGCGCCACGGTGACGAACGCATCGATGAGCCTCCTCCGTGCGGGCCCCGGCCCCTGAGGGCGCCGACCATGGCGTCGAGGTGACGCCCCCGCACTCGCGGGAGCCTACGACCATGCGGCCGCGCCCGCAAGCGCGGCGCGCGCTGGCCCTCGTGTCGGGCCGTTCCGGCGCCCCGCGACCCGCAGACCATGTCCGTGCCCGTGCGGCCACGAGGTGCCCGAGCCGCCCCCGGACCCATCCGCGATCAGGCACGCGGGCGGTATCCTCCGCTCATGGCGCCCCAGCTCTCGCGGTCCAGGCCAGTCGCCGAGCTCCACTGCCACCTGGGCGGCGCGGTGACCCCGGCGATCATGTGGGGGATCGCGCACGCCCAGGGGATCCGGCTCCCGACGAAGGACTACTGGGAGTTCCGGGACATGATCACCGTCTCGAGCCGCCACGGCCGCTCGTTCGACGGATACCTCGAGCTCTTCCACTGGACCGAGCTGATCCAGTCGTCGCCCTTCGCGGTCGAGCGGTCGGTCTACGAGGTCGTCGGAGGGGCCTACCGGAAGAACAACGTCACGACCGTCGAGCTGCGCTTCAACCCGATGAAGCGGAATCGCGGCGGCGAGCAGGATCTCGACCACATCATCGCCGCGGCGGTGCGCGGGATGGACCGCGCGACCCTCGAGTACCCGGTGCGACCGGGCCTCATCCTCTGCCTCGACCGCGCCTTCCCGTTCGACCTCAACGAGATCATCGCGGAGAAGGCGATCGCCTGGCGCGACCGCGGGATCGTGGGCGTGGACATCGCCGGACCGGAATCGCCCACGTTCCGACCCCGCGACTACGCCCGGCTCTTTCGCCGGACGCGGGGGTTCGGTCTCGGGATCACGGTCCACACGGGCGAGTCAGGCCCGGTGGAGGAGATCTCCGAGGTCGTCGAGGAGCTCGAGCCCGACCGGATCGGGCATGGCGTCAAGGCCGCGTACGACCCGCGGACGATGGCGATGATCCGCGAGCGCGGCATCGTCCTCGAGATCTGCCCCACCTCCAACCTGAACACCCGCGTGGTCTCCGGGTGGGACGAGTTCCGGTGGATCTTCGACACGCTCCGGCGCAATGAGGTCAGGTTCACGATCAACACCGACGGCCCGGAGATGCTCAAGACGTACATCCGCGACGAGCTCGCGACTCTCGGGCGCCTCGGGATCCTGACGCTCGCCGAGCAGGAGGAGGCGGTCCGGACCTCCCTTGCGGCATCGTTCGTGCCGAACGTGGGCGACGTCCGGCTCACTAACCTGGAGCCGGCGACCCGCGAGGAGGTCGAGCGCGAGGAGGCCTGAGGGCCTGACCTACCGGCCCGCGCGGCCGCGCCGCGGCACGCGAGCGAGCCGCCGATCGGCCGGCGACACGGCTGCCGGACTCACCCGCCCGCGGCCTTCGTGAGGGCGGTCCGGAGCGCCTCGCGGAAGCCGGCTCCCCACGGGCCCTGCCCCACCGCGACGAACGGCGATGCGTCGACCGCCTCATACGTGGAGGCGTCGGTCACGAAGGAGCGGGCGCATGCGTCGACGGCGGACCGCAGCTGCTGGTACGCGTCGGCGCCCTTGAACAGGTACAGGTGGACCAGCGCCGGCTGCGACTGGTCGAGGCCGGTCGCGGACAGCGAGATGGCAGGGCCCACGAGCTGCCGGTCTGCGCAGCCGGCGTCTCCGGTCTTGACGTTCTCGACGCCGATGCCTGCGGCCGCGAGGAACGAGACGATGCCCGCGAAGTCCGCCGGCGTGGGCGGGGGCGGTGTGCTCGCCAGGGCCTGGCAGCCCGTGAGGAGCGCCGCGAGGGCGAGCGAGGGGACGAGGAGGGGGATGCGCACGGTGCGAGGCTAGCATCGACGCGGGGAGCGGACCCGGCGACCCGCCGCACTTTGGCTTCCGGGGGACGAGGCGATAGACTGCCCCGGTACCCACAGACAGGCGCCGGCGTGGCCCGTGCGCGGCCCAAACCAGGAGCCCTCGTGCCCGAGATCCGTCCCTTCCGCGCCCTGCGATACGACCCCGAGGTCGTCGGCGACCTCGGCCGGGTGCTGGCGCCCCCGTACGACGTGATCTCGCCCGATCAGCGCGTCCAGCTCGTCGCGCGGAGCAAGCGGAACGTCGTCCGGATCGATCTCCCCGTCTCCGACGCGACCGACACCGACCCCGACGAGCGCTACCGACGCGCCGCGCGGACCTTCGCTTCGTGGCGGACCGACGGGACGCTGCGCAAGGACCCCCGGCCGAGCTTCTACGTGTACGAGCAGACGTACGCGGTCCCCGGCTCGACGGTGGTGCGCGTCCAGCGCGGGTTCATGGGGCGTCTCCGACTCGAGCCGTTCTCTCCCGACGGTGGGATCCGTCCGCACGAGCGGACCCTCGCGGGCCCGCGGGAGGACCGCTGGAAGCTCATGCGGGCGACGAGCGCGAACCTGAGTCCCGTCGTCGGCCTCTACGCCGAACCCGGCGGCCGGGCTGCCGCCATCCTCGCCTCGATCGCCTCGCGCCAGCCCGAGATCGACGTGACGGACGACGACGGCGTCCGCCAGCGTCTCTGGATGGTCACCGCCGACGGCCCTGACCGCGCCGCGGTCGCCGAGCTCATCGCGATCGTGGCCGCCGGGCCGGTGGACATCGCCGACGGGCATCACCGGTACGAGACGGCCCTCCGGTATCGCGGCGAGAGGCACCGGACGTCGTCGGCCGACCAGGACCCCGACTACGACTACATCCTCGCGTTGCTCTTCGAGTGGACGCGCGAGCAGCTCACCGTCCTCGCGACCCACAGGATCGTCCGCGGGCTCGGCGACGGCGGGGCCGACGCGCTTCGGGCGGCGGCGGGTGGCCTGTTCGACGTCGAGCCGGTGCGGGACGCGGATGCGCTCGCGGCGGCCTTCGCGCCGGCATCCCTGGTGCCCGGTGGCCAGGGCCGATTCGGCCTGTGGACGCGCAACGGCGGCGCCATCCTCCGCGCCCGGCGCGCCGCGTTCGAGCCGTGGCTGCCCGAAGGCGGCGACGCGCTCCGCCGTCTCGACGTCACCCTCCTGCAGGTGGCGCTCGAGCGTCTCGCGGGCCTCGATCCGGCCGCCGTCGCGGCCGGCGATCGCGTCGCGTACTCCAAGGCGTCGGACGATGCAGTGGCGCGGGTGACGGCCCGTGCCGAAGGCGCGGACGCTGCGTTCCTCCTCGATCCCACGCCGATCTCGGACATCGCCGCGGTCGCCGCCGCCGGCGACGTCATGCCCCAGAAGTCGACGTACTTCTACCCGAAGGCCCTCACCGGCCTCGTCCTCAACCCGCTCGAGCAGTGAGATGACGACACCGCACACCCCCACCGACCGTCCCGCGCACGTCGCCGACGAGCGCGATGAGCGACAGCCCGTGCGCATCCCTCCGCGACCGGCGATCCCCAACCCCGACACCCGGCCCGTTCGCAAGGACGAGACGGAGATCCCGGACCGCGGCCTCCACGTGGAGTCGTGGCTGCCGGAGCGCCGGTCCCGACGCAAGCCGCTCCTCTTCGTGCATGGCGAGCTCGGAGGATCGTGGGTCTGGGAGCGCTACCTCGGGTACTTCGCCCGCCGCGGATGGGAGGGCCACGCGCTCAACCTCCGCAACCACTACTGGTCCCAGACCGCGGATCCGGCGCGCCTGTCGTTCGCGAGCTACACCGACGACGTCGTCTCCGTCCTCGAGCGCCTCGGGCCGGCGACCGTCGTGGTGGGGCACGGCATGGGCGGCCTCCTGGTCCTCAAGGCGGCCGAGCGCCACCAGGTCGGCGGCGTCGTGCTCGTCGCGCCGTACCTCCCGCGCGAGCTGCGCGTCCCCCCCAAGCCGCACGAGATCCGGGCGATCCCTCCCGCGTATGGGCACGAGACCCTCGGGTGGGACACGATGCCCGAGCGGCTCAAGCGCGACCACCGTGACCTCACGCTCGACGACATCGTTCGGATCAAGCACCTCCTCGGCCAGAAGCCCCGCGAGGCCGGTGCGGCACGGCGCAGCGTCCTCCAGGGCGTGCCGGTCGATCGACGCCCGTTGGCCGACGTCCCGCTGCTCGTCATCGGGGCGGGCCTGGACCGGTACGTCGCCGAGCCGGACGTCGAGCGCCTCGCCCAGTGGCTCGGCGCCCGGTACGAGCCGTTCGGCGCACACTCGCACTACGGCCTCGTCGTCGGGGAGGAGACGTACCAGCAGGTGGCCGACGCGATCCGGGAGTTCCTCGAGGAGCACCGCCTCTAGACCCACGCGTCCGGGCCATCCGGGCGGTCCCGCCGGGGGGTCTGGCGGGCCAGCGCGCCGCCGGTCGGCACGTCCGTCGGTCGACATGTCAGCCCACCTTTTGCTATCCTCCGCGTGCCCCGACGGGCGCCGTGCCGCATTCGTCTAGAGGCCCAGGACACCGCCCTCTCAAGGCGGAGACCACCGGTTCGAATCCGGTATGCGGTACCACGTCGCATCCACCACGCCCCCGGTCCGCGCCCCGGGGGCGTCCCCTTTTCCGGGCCGGTCCGCGCGTCGGCTGCCCCTTACGTAGACTGCGGACGTCCGTCCACGGCCGCCCCACCGTCACCGCTCAACGGAGTCCGCATGCGCCCGCACTCGATCCGCCGGCTCGTGATCCTCACCGAGGGCCAGTTCGGCGTCCACAACGCCAAGACCGCCATCGGCGTCATCCGCTACGGCCGGGACGACGTCGTCGCGGTCCTCGACTCGACGATCGCCGGCCGGAACGTCTCGGAGTGGCTGGGACCGCGTTTCGACGTCCCCGTGGTCGCGACGCTCGACGAGGCGATCGCGCTCGGCGCCGACGCCCTCCTGATCGGGATCGCGCCGACCGGTGGCAGGCTCCCCGACGCGTGGCGGGCGACGATCTCCCACGCGCTCCATGCCCACCTCGATGTCCTGTCAGGCCTCCACACGTTCCTCGCGGACGACCCGGAGTTCTCGTCGGCCGCCGCGACGACGGGCGCGGAGATCGTCGACTACCGGCGCGTCCCCGACCGTCACCAGACCGCGAACGGACGCCCGCACCGATCGGGCGCGCACGTGATCCTCACCGTCGGGTCCGACTGCGCGATCGGGAAGATGACGGTGGCGCTCGAGCTCGAGCGGGCGGCGAACGAGGCCGGCCTGCGGGGCGCCTTCGTGCCCACCGGGCAGACGGGGATGATGATCGCCGGCTGGGGCATCTCCGTGGACCGCGAGATTTCCGACTTCCTCGCGGGGACCTGCGAGTGGCTCGTGGAGCAGGGCGAGGAGATGGGGGACTGGATCTTCGTCGAGGGCCAGGGCTCGATCGACCACCCGGCGTACTCGCCAGTGACGCTCGGCCTCATCCACGGGTGCACGCCGCACGCGATGGTCCTGGTCCACAAGGTCGGGCTCGTCGAGCACGACTTCGAGCACATCACGGACGCCTCGTACCCGATCAAGCCCCTGACCGAGCTCATCCCGCTCCACGAGACGATCGCGGGCCTGGTGACGCCCTCGCGCGTCGTTGCGGTCGCGCTCAACACGTCCGACATCGCCGCCGACGACGAGGCGCGCCGGATCATCCGCGAGACCGAGAGTGAGACGGGGCTGCCCACGGACGACCCGGTCCGCTTCGGGCCAGCGCGCCTCTTCGGGGCCATCCGCAGCGCGGTCGAGGAGGGAGTCGCGTGACCGGCTCGATCGTCAGCGCAGGACCGCTCTCGCTCACCGCCAGCACACTCCGGCTTCCGTTCCGCGATCCCTTCCGTATCGCCCGCGAATCGGACGCGCGGGCCACCACCACCGTCGTCGTCGAGGTGGTGGACGCCGGGCACGTCCCCGCGCCCGGAGCGGCCGGACCCGTCGGGCTCGGCGAGGGCTTCCCGGACACGTACTACGGCGAGACCGAGGCGACCGTCCACGCCGTGCTCCCGCTTCTCCTCGCAGCCGCCGTCCCGCACTGGGAGACGGCCCGCGACGCCGCCCTCCACCTCGACGTCGCGGGCGCCCGGGCCGCGCTCGACACCGCGTCCGATGCCTTGGACGCGGAGCTCAGCCACAACGGCGCCGCGAAGTGCGCGGTGGACATCGCGCTGCGCGATCTCGCGGCCCGGCTGGCCGGCGTCCCGCTCCACGTCCTCGAGGGCCTCTCCGCGGAGATCCCGCCGACGGACTTCACCGTCGGGATCGACGAGCCCGGGATCGTGGCCGAGCGCGCCGCCCGGGCGGCCGCGTTCCCGTTCCTCAAGGTCAAGGTGGGCGGGCGGGCGGACCTCGACACGCTCGAGCGGGTGCGCGCCGTCTTCCCCGGCGTCATCCGCGTCGACGCGAACACCGGGTGGGAGCCCGAGGCGGGTGCGGCCCTCGTGCCGGAGCTCGTCCGACTGGGCGTGGAGCTGATCGAGCAGCCATTCCCGGCTCATCGCCTCGACCAGCTCGCGTGGCTCCAGGAGCGCTCGGAGCTGCCGATCATCGCCGACGAGAGCGCCGTGACCATCCTCGATCTCGACCGGCTCGTCGGCGTCGTCGCGGGCGTGAACGTCAAGCTCGCCAAGTGCGGCGGGACGGGACCGGCGCGACGCATGCTCTCCCGTGCGCGCGAGCTCGGGTTCCGGACCTTCCTCGGATGCATGGAGGAGACGAGCGTCGGGATCGCCGGGTCGGCCGCGGTCGCGTCGCTGGCCGAGTGGGTTGATCTGGACGGCTGCCTGCTGCTCGCCAACGACCCGTTCGAGGGGCTCGTCCTCGGCCCGGACCACCGCTGGATACTGACCGACGCACCCGGGCTGGGGGTGGCTCGGAGGCATTGACCGCGGGCCGGCCGGGCGGCCGGGCCCGGTCGTCCACAGCCCCAGCCCGGGCATCCACGAACGCCCGTTCGGGTGTGGACAACTCGTTCAGAAACCCGTGGACAAGGCTCTACACGCTGCGCGGCGACCCGGCGTAGAGTTCACGAGACGGCCGCGCCGGACCCGACCGGGAGCTCGGACCAGTGGCGCGGGAGTGTTGTTCCGGGATCGACAGGCGCCGCGGGAACGCTGCGCCCGGGGATGGTGCGGCCCGCGGCTGGGCGAAGGGGAGGGAGGATGCAGGTGGCGGTTTCGGCGCGGGCCGAAGACTCCGATCTTCCCGCGGACGCGGTCGCATTCGTCCGCTTCTGCCGCGAGCGGCGCTCCGTCGCATGGCCCGAGATCTACGACGAGATGTGTGCTGTCGCGCGCCGGCGCCTGTTCCGCGGGTGGGGATTCGAGGAGCTCGCGGAGCACGGCGTGGAGTTCGGGATCTTCCAGATGACCGCGCTCGCCGCGACGACGCGGCGGGTCATCGCCGAGGAGGCCGAGGCTCGGTGCTCCGGTGTCGCAGTCGGCATCCACGGGGCGCAGACGGAGGAGGGACCGGCCGCGTCGGCAGCCTGAGGGACGTGGGACCGGCCGCCGCTCGGCCGGCCGCATCGGCCGTCCGAGGGATGTCCGGGCCGGGCGCGACGGCCCGGACGGGCGTCAGGCGCGGATACGCCGGCGTGCCATCTCCCCTTCGATCTGGCGCTCGGCCTCGACGTACCGGTCGATCTCGTCGCGGATCCGGTTCGCCTCCGGCGTGTACAGGTGCACCTGGCCCTGGAGGATGTAGCTGAGCCGGCGGCTCGTCATCCGGACGTGGTCCAGGTTCTTCATGAGGACGAGCGGATCCATCGACGCGAGATCGGACGGGTCGTACATCTGGCTCATTCCGGCATTGTAACGACGCCCGACGGCTCGTCCGCGGTCGTCCGGGACGTCCCGATCCGGGGCGGCCCCGGGAGGCGACGTCGGCGATCCACCTCTCCGGGGCCGGTGCTCGACGTCTCCGGTACGCTGTGGACGGCGCGTCCCCGTAGCTCAGCGGATAGAGCGAGCGCCTTCTAAGCGCGAGGTCGCAGGTTCGATCCCTGCCGGGGACGCCATCGCTCGCCGTGCGCGTCCGCGGTTCCCTGTCGGCTCGGGGCCGCCGGCGCCTCCCAGCTCGCTCCCGGTCCGCCCGTGCACCTTGCGGCCCCGCTGAGGCCCGCCCGGCGGGAAGCGGTCCAGCGGGCACCTCCGGGAAGAGGCCCGGTAGAATCGGACCGGAGGATCCCAACGCGACTCCGACGCGGGCGGGCATGCGCAGCCGTTCCGACTCCCTGGCATGGAAGAAGGTCTTCGCGGCGGGGCTCCTGCTCCGCCCGATCCTCATCGTGCCGATGGCGCCGAGCGGCCCCCTGGGTGGCTCGGACATGCTCCCGATCGGGCTGGCCCTGGTGTTCGCCACGAACATCCTGCTCGCCGCCGGCGTGTTCATCTGGGGTCGCCTGGCGACCGCGTTCGGGCTCTTCACCGCCGTGGCGGGCGTCCCGGTGGCTGCCATCGGTGTCGCCGTGGGGCTGCCGATGCCCTGGCCTCTGGCTCTCGCCGGATACAACGTCGCGCTCGCCGCGGTCGGCATCCGGGCATGGCGGGAGCTGCGTCTGGCCGCCGCCGGCTGATCCTGCGTCGGCC
>JAKAJU010000015.1 GCA_021813655.1 Chloroflexota bacterium
TCTCGCTCACGGGTCCGCTTGCCACGGAGCCGCAGGTCGCTCACAGGTCGTCGCCCCGCTTCGGCGGGAGCACCCGGCGCCAGCCGGTCCGCGTACGGCGGATGCCATCCGCCCCGGGCGGGCCGTCGATCTCGCCCGGCGGCGCGACGCGCGCCTCGTCCGCCGGTCGGAGCGTGAACGGGTTGAAGCGGTTCGCGGCCTTGCTGACGCCCTCGCGCGCCCACATCTCGACCGCGTCGGCGGCGGCATCGAGGAGCTCGTCGAGTCGCTCCCGCTCGGAGGGCTCGAACCGGCCGAGGACGTGGTCCACGGCGCCGCGCGACGGGTCTCCGATCCCGATCCGGAGCCGGTGGAACTTCTCCGTCCCCATCTCCTCGATGATCGACGCGAGGCCGTTGTGGCCGCCGGCGCTGCCCGACTCGCGGAAGCGCATCTTCCCGAACGGCAGGGAGAAGTCGTCCGTCACCACGAGGAGGTCGGCGAGCGGCGCACGCTCGCGCGCGAGGACCTTCCGCACGGCCACCCCGGAGACGTTCATGTACGTGAGCGGCTTGACGAGCGTGACGTCGAGCCCCCGGAAGCGCCCTCCCACGACGGCCGACGCGTCCCGGGTGCGGCCACGCCCGGACCAGCCGGCGCGGTCGGCGACGCGGTCCACGACCATCCATCCGACGTTGTGCCGCGTCCGCGCGTACTGCTCGCCCGGGTTCCCCAGGCCGACGACGATCTTCACCGATCCCTCCGCGTGACGGTGCGGGCCGCACGCCGACACGGCCCGCGTCGGACGACGCGGGCCGTGTCGTGATGGTAGCCCACCCCGCGACCGTCGGCGGGCGGCGAGGCTGCGCCGGCGCGGCCGGCGGGGCGGTATCCGCTACGGCAGCAGGCCCTTGACCTGCAGCGCCTCGATCATGTGGTCGGCCGCCGTGAAGTCGCGGTCGCCCGTCGCCACGAGCTGCAGGAAGACGAGGTATGAGCCGTCGGCCGGCTTGACGGCGAGCTCGACGAACGCGTTCTTCGTCCCATCGCAGTCGGTGAACAGGTCGAACTTGCCGACGTATCCGGAGGCGTCGAAGTCCTTCCGCGAGTCGTACGTGCACGCCTTGGCGAACGTCGGCTTGTCGGCGTCGAGGAGCGCGTCGATGTCCTCGCCGGCGAGCCTGGACGAGGCCGCGAGGAAGGCGCCCGGAACGGTGTAGCCGTCGATCCACTTCTGGTAGTCGGTCGACGCCCCGATGCGGATGCCGACCGTCTCGTCGTTCCGGGTCCAGTCGCCCGTGCGCGTGTCGGTCCAGGGCGCGGGCATCTCGGTGGACATCGCGTCGCCGTCCGTCGAGACGAGCGTGTACGTGTAGTCGGCACCCGCGCCGGACGTGCCGTCGCCCGCCTGGCCGCCCTGGTCGCCGCCCGTCGCGACCGTCGCGACCACCGCGAGCGGGGTCCCGTTCAGGCGTCCTTCGAGCGTCTCGCCCGAGGACGGCCGGAAGACCTCCACGGCGAGCACGTCGCCCGCCCCGTGCGACCGGAGGATGTCGCAGTAGTCGGCCATCGTCCCGTCGGTCGCCACGACGAGACCCTCGAGCTTCGTGAGGAGGTCCCCGCCCTTGATCCCGACCTTGTCGGCCGGCGATCCGGAGGCGACGGACGAGACCCAGATCCCCGACGAGCCGTCGTCGAACTTCATGGCCTCGCCGTTCACGCCGATGGAGTTCACGTCGGTTCCGGCGAGCAGCTTCGGGAGGACCTTGTCCACCTCGGCCTTCCCGATCGCGAAGGACTGCCGCGCGTCGTTGCCGGCGTAGTTGACACCGATGACCGCCCCATCCTTCGTGACGAGCGGACCGCCCGAGTTGCCGGGGTTGATCGCCGCGTCGTGCTCGATGACCGAGTCCACCGACGCCCACGAGGTCTCACCGTCGGCCTTCGCCTTGGAGATGATCCCCCGCGTCAGCGTGTACTCCGGGTCGCCGAGCGGGAAGCCGGCCGCGTAGACGTCGATCCCCGGGTTCGGCGTGTCGGACGCCCATCCGATCGAAGGGAAGCCGGCGCCGTCGATCTTGATGACGGCGAGGTCGGAGCACTCCGAGGTCGCGACGACCTTCGCGTTGTACGTCTTCGCGCGGTCTCCGCCGACCCAGACCTTCAGGAGCGCCGCGCCCGTGACGACGTGGTTGTTCGTGAGGGCCGTCCCGTCCGGCGAGAGGATGAACCCGGAGCCACGGCCGGCGGTGTTGAGGAGCTGACCCTGGGACGGGTCGACGAAGCTGCCGTCCGCCTCGATCTGGATCGTCGCGCTCTTCACGGCGTCGAGCGTGCCGACGACCGCGCTCGAGGCTGACGGTGCCGGTGTCGCGGACGCGGAGGCGACCGGCGTCGCGGAGGAGCTCGGCGCGGGGGTGCTCGAGGCGCCGCTGCACGCGGCGGCGACCGTAGCGACGACGGCGATCGCCGCGAGCGGTCGCAGCGCCGTCATGAGCCGGCGAGGCATCGCAATCCTCCTCCGTGCACCGCGGTCCCGGCGGTGTGTGCCGCGATCGGTCGACGCGGTCCCGGGCCGGCGCCGCCACAGCGACGGGGCACGACCCCTGTGGCGAGACTATAGGCCGGCGGCGCCCCCGTCAGCGGGCCGAAGGTACCTGTTCGACCTCTGCTCTCGCGAGGAGATCCGCCTCCAGGGCGCGCATGGCCGCGCCCTCCTCGGGCTCGGCGTGGTCCCACCCGCAGAGGTGGAGGGTCCCGTGCGTGGCGAGGAGCAGCAGCTCGTCCGCGGGCGCCCACGCCGTGCGTCCCGTCCACCCGCCGCGCCCGTCGCGCGCCTGCTCGACCGCCCGCTCGACCGAGACCACGATCTCGCCGACCTGGGGGCGCGCGCGCGGCGGCAGCGCGAACGTGGAGGACGCGGAAGGGAGCGGCATTCCCTCCGTCGAGGGTCCCGCGGCGGGGTCCGCGGCCGACGGCAGCCCCGCGGCGGTCCCGCGCGCGGCGCCCGGATGCGGCGGGAAGGCCTCGGGCGGCAGGAGCGGGAACGAGAGGACGTCTGTCGGGCCTGCCTGGCCCATGTGCGCCGCGTTGAGCCCGGCGAGCGTCGCGTCGTCGGCCAGGACGAGCCCGACCGACGCGCGGGGCGGTGCCCCGCCCGCCTCGAGTGCGCGGCCCACGGCCGCGGCGATCTCCGCGCGTCGGAGAGCGCGGCCGAGGATCGACACGCGGAGGAGCGCCGCAGCGGCCGGCAGGACGTCGAGGTCGAGGACCCGGCCCCCGGGCAGTCGATGGCGCGCCACGACCGCCCTCAGGCGCCCTGGCCGCCGGCGCCGCGCCGGGCCTCGAGCTCCACGACCTTGTTCTGCGGGTAGGCGATCCGCTGGTGGTAGGCGCCGAGCAGCTGGCTGACGAACGCCTCGCGGATGTGCTCGACATCTCGCAGCGTGAGGTCGCACTCGTCGAACTGGCCGTCCTCGAGCCGCTCGCCGATGATCCGCGACACCATCGCGCGGATCGCCGCCTCGTCGTGGGTCGCGAGACTGCGGACGGAGGCCTCCACCGAGTCCGCGAGCATGAGGATCGCCGCCTCGCGCGACTGCGGCTTGGGGCCCTGGTGGCGGAACGGCGCCTCCGGGACGGCGGCGGCGGCGGCGGCCCCTGCCGTCGTCGTCCGTCCGCCGAACGGGGCGGCCGCCTCGTCGCGCGCCTTCTCGAGGAAGTAGCTCATCTTCGCTGTGCCGTGGTGCTGCGGGATGAACGCGATGAGCGCCTTGGGCAGCTTGCCCCGGTAGGCGATGTCGATCCCGTCGCCGACGTGGGCGCGGAGGATGCGCGCGGAGGTCTCGGGGTCGAGCTCGTCGTGGATGTTGTCGCCGCCGGCCTGGTTCTCGATGAACGCTGCCGGGTTCGCGAGCTTCCCGATGTCGTGGTAGTAGGCGGACACGCGGGCGAGGATCGGGTCCGCGCCGATCGCCTCCGCCGCGCGCTCGGCGAGATTGCCCACCATCAGCGAGTGGTGGTAGGTGCCCGGAGCCTCGGTGAGCAGGCGCCGGAGGAGCGGTCGCGTCGGGTTCGACAGCTCCTGCAGCTGGAAGGCCGTGGGGATCCCGAAGATGTCGCCGAGGACCGCGAAGACGCCGGCGGCCGCGATCGCCGAGCCCGCCGCCGACGCGAGGCCCGCGGCGAAGAGTTGGGCTGTCCCTGTCAGATCACGATCGCCGAGAAGCGAGAAGACCGCGACCACCGCGGCGTTCACGACCGCGATCGCGAGGCCCGCCTGCACGAAGACCTGCAGCCGGTCCCCGCGCCGGATCGCGATGATCCCGACGATCCCCCCGAGGAGGAAGTACGTCGTGAGCTCGAGCGAGCTTCCGTTCGCGGCGCCCGCCACGATCGCGATCGCCGCCTGCACAGCCATCGCGGGGCCCGCGCCGAGCAGGATCGCGACCACGATGCCCACCCCGGCCAGCGGGATGAAGTACGGGAGGATCGAGCGACCCGCCGACAGCTTGATCGCGAGGACGGAGACGAGGACGAGGAGGCTGAGGAGGAGGAGAGCGTTGTTCCGGTGCCAGAGCTCGCGCCGGAAGCGCCAGATCCAGGCGAGCAGCACCAGCACGAGGAGGGCCGACAGCGCGAACCAGCCGGCCACCCGCACCAGGTCGATCCCGCCGGTGTCCAGGCCCGCCGCCCGGAGCTCCTCGACGTCGAGCGGGGTCACCTTCGCCCCGGCGTCGACGATGAGCTCTCCGCGCGCGAGCGAGACCTCGACGGGTGCGACCGTCTGGCGGGCATCGTCGCGCGCGGCCTCCGTGAGGCTCGCTGAATAGGACGACGTGCTGACGATGAACGGGGCGACGAGCTCGGCCGCGAGCTGCTTCTCGGCGGACGTCCACGCGACCGGGAACCGCATCGGGAGCGACGCGCGCTCGTCGGGGAGGTCGCTGTCGCGGATCTCCGTGCGCTCCCTCGCGCCGAGCACGACGACGGCCTGGTCGCGGATCGTGTTCCAGCGGATGGGATCGAGCCCCATCAGCGTCGCGCGGGCGGCCGGCGAGAGGTCCGGGAACGGCGTCTGGAGGGCCGCGTGCCGTGCGATGGGATCCTGGATCCCGAACGCGCTGTTGACGGCCAGCGTGGCGGCGCGGAAGGCCGCGACCTGCGAATCGGAGATGAGCGCAGCGTTGTCCTCCGAGTAGTCGTACTGCGGCTCGACGGCGCGCGCGGCCTCGTCACGCTTGTCCTGCGTCTGGATCGCGCTCGTGTACGTGAGGGCGCGCGGCGCGCGGACCGGGGTCGGCGCGATCTGGCCGGCGGCGAGGTCGAGCCCGGGCGTGAGGAGATCGGCGCCCAGGATCGCCCCCAGGGCCAGCACGAGCGCGCAGGCGAAGAAGACGAGGCGGACGGCGTCCCGGCGCGTGAACCGCCCGGCGGCGTCGATCGTGCGACTCAGCACGGAGTGGCGGCCTCAGGCCCCGCCGGAGTCGTGGGCGGCCAGCTCGCGCGCCGCGAGAGCCTGCGCGACGAGCTCGCTCACGCGCCTGCCGTCCGCGCGCCCGCGCGTCCGCGGCGAGATCGCGCCCATCACGCGGCCGAGATCGCGGACGGACGCCGCGCCCGTCTGCGCGATCGTCTCGTCGACCATCGCGCGGATCTCGTCGTCGGTGAGCTGCGCGGGGAGGAAGCCGGTCAGGATGGCGATCTCTGCCTCCTCCTTCGCCGCAAGGTCCTCGCGACCGCCGGCCCGGAACGCCTCGACCGATTCGCGTCGCGACTTCACCTCACGCGAGAGGACCGCGACGACCTCGTCGTCGGAGAGCTGGCGGTGCTCGCGCTTCTCGACGCCGTACACGGCGGCCTCCGCCATGCGCAGGACGTCGCGACGCAGCGCGTCCTGCGCGCGAATCGCGTCCGTCATCTCCGCGCGGAGACGGTCACGGAGGGTCACCGGTCACCTTGACCTTCCGGCCCGGCAGATCGGGCCGGGATGGGTCCCAGCGGCCGTGGGACGCGCCCAGAGGGCGCCGGCCGGGATGGGAGGCGGATCAGCCGTTCTGGCGAGCGGCCTTCTTGCGCTTGGCCTCCTTGCGCTTCCGCTTCACCGACGGCTTCTCGTAGTGCTCGCGACGGCGAGCCTCGGCGAGGATGCCGCTCTGCTGGATCTTCTTGTTGAAGCGACGCAGGGCGCTCTCGAAGGTCTCGTTCTCACCGACTCGGATCTCTGCCAATCCCGGGATCACCTCCTCCGGCCAAGGGTGCGGTGCCGCGTCATCGCCCGCGGCCCACGGGGTGACGGCGCCGAGCGCGACGTCACGGTCGCGGTCGGCGGGCCGCCGGAGTGTACGCCGCCGCCTCGCGGAGGGTCAAACGCGGGCGAGGCAGGAGCCGCGACCGGCGCCCTGGGCACACGCGGGCGGACGGCACGCCGGGGGAGCACCCCACGACGGGCGCTAGGCTCCGCTGGTGGCGTTCCGGCGGTTGGGTACCGCATCGCCCCGGGGAGGGAGCCGAACAGCGCGATGCGCTCCGGGCCGTCCCGCCCCCATCCCGCAGTGGGAGGCGGCCCATGGTGGCGTCGTCCGATTCCCAAGCCATTTCCGTCATCCAGCGTCCGGGACGCTGGTAAGCGGCGCCACCGGCGCTCGCAGGCCCGGCGCGCTGTCTTCCGCCCGTCGCCGATCGCCGGGGACGATGGATGACGGGCCGAGGAGGGGATCCGCGGTCGGCACCGTCCGCAGGGAGCGTCCCGGACGCTGGGTGACGCGAACGGTCGAGGCGGCCGCGCCCCGATCACTCCCCCTGGGCCACGGGCAGCGGCGCGTCCGCGACGGCCCATGCGCGCACCTGGTCGCGCCTGACCTTGAGCGTGTGGGTCCGCGGGAAGTCGTCGTCCGGCCAGAGCCGCCATGCCTCGACGCGCTGGCTGATCCCGAGGGCCGCGTTCGCTCGCTTCACGGCCGCATCGACCTCGACCCGGAGCGCGGCGGGGTCGCGCAGGCCCGACGGCCGATCCGCCGGCACGTCTCCACCCTGCGGGATCCGGGCGGTGCCCGGGGCGAGGACGATCGCCTCGATCCGCCCGGGCGTCGTCTCCACGACGACGGAATCGCGAATGCCGGCGACGCGGAGGGCGTTCTCGATGTCCTCCGGGTACACGTTCAGCCCGTTCGGGAGGACGATGATGTCCTTGGTGCGACCCATGAGGATGAGCCGTCCTTCGGGGTCGAAGCGGCCGATGTCGCCGGTGCGGTACCAGCCGTCCTCGGTCATCGCGGCGGCGGTCGCCTCGGGGTCGTCCCAGTAGCCCTTGAAGAGGGATGGGCCACGGAGGAGGATCTCGCCGTCCGGGGCCAGCCGGCACTCGCCCGGCGGCTGGGCCCGGCCGACCGTCCCGGGCCGATGGTCCTCGCGCGTGGTGCACGTGCCGAAGCCCGATTCGGTCGAGCCGTAGCCCTGGATGACGATGACGCCGATGTCCTCCCACGCCTGCTGGAGCGCGGGCGGGAGGAAGGCGGCCGTGCAGACGACGAGCCGCAGCTCGCCACCGAAGCCGTCGTGGACGCGGCGGAACATCCGCCGGCGCACCGCGTACGGCAGGTGGCGGGCGATCCGCCGCATTCGGGCGAACGTCTCGGCCCGCCCGGTCTTCTCCGCCTCGCGCTCGATCGTCTGCCAGACGAGCTCGAGCACCTGGGGCACGAAGATCATCGCGGTGACCTTCCGCTCCCTGATGGCCCCGAAGATCACCCGCGGGTTCATGCTTCGCACGTAGAGGATGCTGGCGCCGACGTCGAGGACGTAGAAGGTGCCGATCGCCTGCTCGAGGAGGTGCGAGAGCGGCAGGAGCGAGACCGTCCGGTGCTCCATCTCGGGCAGGATCCGGTGGCAGAGCGCCACCGAGGCCATCACGTTGTCGTGGGCGAGCATCACGCCCTTCGGCGTGCCGGTGGTCCCGGATGTGTACACCAGCTCCCACATCTCGTCGGGCCGCGGCTTCTCCCACGCGGCGACCTGCGCGTCCACGTCGCGCGGGATCGCGGCACCCGGCTCGCCCGCGAGCGCGTCCACGGTCGTGGTCGGGAAGCGCTCGAGGCCGGCGTCGCGAGGGTCCGGTGCGTCGCGCCCGGTGCCGAGGGCGAGGTGTCGGGCGCCGGAGCGCTTCGCGACCCGAGCGACGGCCTCGGGGGCCATCCGCAGGTCGAGGGGCACCAGGACGAGCCGCGCCATCATCGCGCCGAAGTAGACGGCGGGGAGCTCGGGCATCGACGGCGACCACGTGAGCAGGCGGTCCCCGGGCTCGAGTCCGAGGGCTCGCAACCGCCACGCGGCGAGGCGGGACCGGTGGAGGAGCTCGGCGTACGTCCACTCGACGAGGCTGCCGTCGTCCCGGCGGAGAGCGAGCGCCGGGCGCTCGGCGAACCGCGTGCCGGCGCGCTCGATGAGCTCGACGATCGTCGCGGCGGGGTGCTTCTCCATTCCGGGATGGTACGGGCCGTGGGAAGGCCCCCGGACAGGGCCGAACGTCGCGCGGGACGGCGCGACGGGGGACGCTCGATCGGGGGGCCGGGCGGCTGGCCAGCCGCGGCGCGACCCGCCCGGTCAGGTCTGCTGGATCGGGACCCCGATGCCCACCGACTCGAGCAGCGTCATCAGGCGGGCGCCCTCGGTGGGGTCGGGCGCGTTCGCCGCCGACCATGTCGAGAAGATCACGGTCGGCCCGATGAGGCGGAGGACGAACCGTGCATCGGGGGCGAACTGCACCCTGCCCGGTCCGGTTGCGAGGTAGACCGCCATCTCGCGAGCGGCGGCGTACGCGGCCTGCGGGTCCCCGAGGTCGTAGACGACGATCCGGCCCTGTGCGGGGTCGTCCGGAAGGACCGCGCGCACGATGAGGCGCGGCGCGACGGCCAGGGAGGGGGACTCCGCCGGGCGGTACGCCGACTCCTCCGGCACCAGGGAGATCCCCGCGGCGCGGAGCGTTCCCTCGAGCTGGACCCTCGCCGCCTCCATCGGCGCGGACACGGAGGGCGATGGCGTGGGGCCGCTCGGAGCGGGAGGCGGGGCGAGGCCGGCGCCCCAGCAGGCTGCGAGCAGGAGGGCGGATGCGAGCGCGAGCCCGGCGGGGACGACCGCTCGACGCCCGGTCCCGGTCATCCGGGAGGCCACGCGAAGGCACGTCCGCCGAGGAGGTGGAGATGGAGATGCTCGACGGACTGGCCGGCGGCACGCCCGTGGTTGCTCACGACGCGGTAACCGTCCGTCTCGATCCCCTCCGCGCGCGCGACGTCCGCCGAGACCGCGAAGAGCCGCCCGAGCAGCGCTCCGTCCGCGTCCGTGAGGTCCGCGAGCGACGACACGTGGCGCCGGGGCATCAGGAGGACGTGCGTCGGCGCCTGCGGCGCGATGTCCCGGATCGCGAGGACGAGATCGTCCTCGTGGACCTTCGTCGACGGGATCTCCCCGGCGACGATCCGGCAGAACAGGCAGGAGTCGCTCATGACATGCCTCGGCGGTGCGACGGACCCTGAAACGGGGCCATCGTGCCGCATCCGCGCGGCGCCCGCAGCCGCGTTCCCGTCACGCGACCCGGACGGCGTCGAGCCCCACCCAGTCCCCCTCCCCGGTGCGCTCGACGACGACGAGGCCGGCGGCCGCGAACGCCTCGCGGACCTCCACCTCGCGGTCGATGAAGATCCCCGATGCGAGGATCCGGCCGCCCGGCCGGAGGGAGGCGGCGAGGTCCCGGGCGAGCGCCACGAGGACGCCGGCGATGAGGTTCGCGAGGACCAGGTCGAAGGGGCCGCCGGGCGCCGGAAGGCTCCCCTCGCGGGCGTAGACGATGCGTGCCACGCGGTTGCGCCGTGCATTCGCCGTCGTCGCCTCCACGGCGATCGGATCGGTATCGACGCCCACCACCCGCTCCGCCCCGAGCCGGGCGGCGGCGATCGCGAGGATCCCGGAGCCGCACCCCACGTCGAGGACGCGGGCAGGCCCACCGTCCGCGCCGCCGCCCGCGACCAGGCCCGCGTCCGCCCACCGTTCCAGGCCGGCGAGGCACAGCCGCGTCGTGGGGTGCAGCCCTGTGCCGAACGCCATCCCGGGATCGAGGGCGATGACCGTCTCGCCCGGGGCGGCGCGGTGCCGGCGCCACGACGGGCGGATGACGATCCCCCTGCCGATCCGCATGACGCCGATGTGCCGCTTCCACGCCTCGGCCCAGTCCGACTCGAGCACGACGCGGACCTCGACGTCCCCGATCGGGCGCAGCCCGAATGCCTGGAGGTGGCCAAGGTCCTCGCGGACCCGCCGGACCGCGGCCCGCGCGGCGGTCCGATCGCGCGCCGGAAGGTGGGCCCGGACGGTCGCGGGCCGCGTGGCGTCCACGCGCGCCCCCAGCCCGTCGTCCACGAGGTCGAACGCGGGCTCCACGCTCGTGCCGCCGGGCGCGACGCGGGAAAGGATCTCGCTCACCGCCTCGACGGCCTCCGGGTCCGCGACGACGGACAGCTCGAGCCACGCACCGTCGGCGGAGGTCCCGTCCGAGAGTCCGGCGAACGGATCCGGCTCGGAGATCGGGACGGGCGCCCCGCCAGGTTCCCTCATCTAGCCGAGTGCGTCCTTGAGCCGGTCGATGATGCCGCTGCCCTGGCCGGTGCCCTTCACGACCGTCTCGCCGCCGTCGGCGGCGAACTCCTCGAGCAGCTCGCGTTGGCGGGCTGACAGCTTCGTCGGGATCCGGACGTCCACGAGGACGTGCAGGTCTCCTCGGGCGCCCGGCCGGCGGAGGTGCGGGGCGCCCTTGCCCCGGAGGCGGATGGTCGCGCCGGGCTGCGTCCCGGGCTTGATCTCGACCTCCTCCTCGCCGTCGACCGTGGGGACCATCACGCGCGTGCCGAGCGACGCCTCGGCGATCGAGAGGCCGAGCTCGTAGTAGAGCTCGGTCCCCTCGCGCTTCAGGGTCCTGTGCGGCGTCACCGTCACCGCGACGTACAGGCTGCCGGCGGGACCGCCCCGCGGGCCCACCTCCCCTTCGCCGGAGAGCCGGACCTGGTGGCCGTCGTCGATCCCCGCGGGGATCGTCACCCGGAGGCGCTTCGTCCGCTGCGTCCGACCCTCGCCGCGGCACGTCTCGCACGGGTCCTCGACGACACGACCCTCGCCCCGGCACCGAGGGCACGTCGTGACGTTGATCATCTGCCCGAGCATCGTGTCGCGGACGGTGCGCACCTCGCCGCGGCCGCCGCACTGCGGGCAGGTCGCAGCCGCGCCGCCCGCCTTCGCCCCGGAGCCGCCGCACGTCGCGCATCGGTCGAGGACGGGGAACTCGATCTCCTTCTCGGTCCCGCGGATCGCCTCCTCGAAGGTGATCCGCAGGTCGTAGCGCAGGTCCGAACCCGCGGCGGGCCGTCCGCGCCGGACGCCCGCGCCGGCACGGCCCCCGAAGAACGCATCGAAGATGTCGCCGAAATCCCCGAAGCCCGGGAAGCCGCCCGCGGCACCCGCACCGAGGCCCGCCTCGCCGAACGTGTCGTACATACGGCGGCGTTCCGGGTCGGAGAGGACCTGGTAGGCCTCGTTGATCTCCTTGAAGCGCGCGTCAGCCTCGGGCTCGGCGCTGACGTCCGGATGCCATTGCTGGGCGAGCTTGCGGAAGGCGCGCTTGATGTCGACGTCGGACGCATCACGCTCGACGCCGAGGATCCGGTAGAGGTCGCGCTGCTGGGTGGTCATCGGAGCGTGGATTCTACGGGAGCGGGCCCGGGAGGTCAGGGCCCGGGGCCGACCGGCTACCGGCGGCCCGGCATCCGGCCTCCCGACAGCGTTCCGGGAGGCCGCCGGAGGACGCACCGCCCGCCTCCCGGCGGCCTGCTGTCGCGGCCTTCGGAGGGCGTGACGACAGGTGGCGGCGCGGCAGGCGTCGCGCCGATTCGCCATCCGTCCCAGGACGTCGGCGGGATGGCGACGGGCACGCGCGGCGCTACCATGGCAGGGTCCTCGGAGGGAACCACATCAACGCTCTTCGGCGCCCGGGCACACGAGCAGCGCTCGCCGCTGCCTTCCTCGTGCTGGTCGCCGTCGCGCTGCCGCCGGGGCCGGCCGACGCCGCGGGACCCGCACGCGTCGTGAGCCACGGGTCGCGGGCCCAGAGGGTCGTGGCGCTGACCTTCGACGACGGCTGGGGACGGGTGGCGAACGACCGGATCCTCCAGACGCTCATCTCCGAGGACGTGACCGCGACGTTCTTCCCCTATGCGCTCGCCGTCCGCGGCAACCCCAGCTTCTGGCGGAAGGTCGCGCGGGCCGGCTTCCCGATCGCCAACCACTCGTACTCGCACCCGTACATGCCCGGCCTCTCGCAGCACGAGATGGAGTGGCAGATCGCCGCGTCGCGCCGCCTCATCGAGTCGATCACGGGGGTGCCGATGGTGCGGGTCTTCCGCCCGCCGTACGGCGCGTACGACAGCCGTCTGCTCGCAGCCGCGGCGAACCAGGGATTCCCGACCGTCCTCATGTGGGACGCGTCGGCGGGCGACTCGGGCAGCTGGCCGACGTACGGCTCGGTCCTTCGCGGAGCCACCGCCGGCACGAACGGCTCCGTGGTCCTCATGCACGCCGGGCCGTCGATCACGTCCACCACGCTCCGCGACATCATCCACACGTACAAGGCGCGCGGCTTCCGGTTCGTGACGATCCCCGAGCTCCTGGGCTCGAAGGCCGCACCGTGGCCGACGCCGAGCCCGACGCCGAGCCCGACGCCGAGCCCGAGCGCGACGCCGTCGCCCGCCCCCACCGGTGAGC
>JAKAJU010000011.1 GCA_021813655.1 Chloroflexota bacterium
CGTCGACGCCGGCCGACAGAGCCGTCGTGACGAGATGGCGGACCTGCTCGGGACCGTAGAGGATGTCCCCCTCGATCCCGACGGCGAGGAGGCGCGTGCCGGTCGCGGCGAGCGCCCCGAGCGCCGCTTCCGCCCCACCCCGCCCACGGGCCACGTCGTGCGAGTCCATCGCGCGCACGAGCGTCCGATACGTCAGCGGGTCGAACCGGTCGAGCAGCTTGCGGCCCTGGTGCTCGAGGTAGCCGGTGACCTCGAAGCGGCCGTCCGGCCGCACACGCCTCCCGAAGCGCGTGCCGAAATCGACCTCGCTCCGGTACGTCGTCATCGCGAGCCGCCGCGCCAGATCGAGGCCGTCGTCGCCGAGGCGTTCGACGAGCTCGAGCTGCACGTGATTCCAGGCGAGCGCGAGCGCGCCCGTTGCCGCGGGGGACGCGATCGGGATCGCCGTGTCCACGAGCCCGGGCCGCTCAAGGGCAACCTCGAGCGCGACCATCCCGCCGAGCGAGCCCCCGGCGGCGGCGGCGAGGCGCGGGATACCGAGCGCGTCGAGGAGCGCGAGCTGGGCTCGCGCCTGGTCGCGGACGGTGATGCCGGGGAACGCGGTGCCGTACGGCGCGCCCGTGAGGGGATCGGTCGACGTCGGCCCGGTCGTCCCGTAGCAGCCGCCCAGGAGGTTGGCGCACAGCACGCCGAAGCGGGTCGTGTCGAGCGCACGCCCCGGTCCGATCAGGGGTGCCCACCAGTCGCCAGCCGCGTCGGCCGATCCGGTCAGAGCGTGGACGACGAGCACCTGGGGAGCGGGCCACTCCGGCCCGTCGTGGCGGTAGGCGGTCGCCAGCGCCGGCAGGACCACCCCACTCTCGAGCTCGAACGGTCCGAGCGACCGGTGCCGGATCTCGCCGGGTCGGGAGTCGTCCGCGGCGTACCGGGGGACGACCGGGACCGCGGCGCGAGCCAGAGGCGGGCCCGGTGGCGGCGAGACGGGCGGTGGAACTTCGGGACGCGCCGTGCGCGGAGCCTCGACGCGGTCGGGCCGTCTCGGCTCGTGGACGGCCGGTGCGGATGGCGACGAGGGGTGGCTCATGCTGCCGACCCCTCGCTCGCCGTCTCGGTCGTCGCGGCACGCAGCGCGCGATCGAGGTCCGCGACGAGGTCGTCGACGTGCTCGAGGCCGATGGACAGCCGGATGAGGTCTGGCGTGACGCCGGACGCGAGCTGATCCTCGGCCGAGAGCTGCTGGTGCGTGGTCGAGGCCGGGTGGATGATCAGCGACTTCGCGTCGCCGACGTTGGCGAGCAGGCTGAACAGCTGGACGGCGTCGATGAGCCGGCGCCCGGCCTCGGCGCCGCCCCGCACGCCGAACGTGATGATCCCGCCGAACCCCCCGTCGAGGTAGCGCTCCGCCTGCGCGTGGCTCGGGTGCGACTCGAGGCCCGGGTACGACGCCCACGCGACCCGCGGATCTCGCTCGAGCCAGCGCGCGACCGCCAGGGCGTTCTCGGAATGGCGCGCGATGCGCAGCGGCAGCGTCTCGAGTCCCTGCAGGAACAGGAACGCGTTGAACGGGCTCAGCGCCGGCCCCAGATCGCGGAGCAACTGCACGCGGAGCTTGACGATGTACGCCTGCGGCCCGAACGCGGCGGTGTAGCTCACGCCGTGATACGACGGGTCGGGCTCGACGAGCTCCGGGAACCGGCCCGAGGCCGCCCAGTCGAACGTGCCGCCGTCGACGACGACGCCGCCGATCGCCGTGCCATGGCCGCCGATCCACTTCGTGGCCGAGTGCAGGACGACGTCCGCCCCGTGCGCGAGCGGGCGCGCGATGAGCGGCGCGAACGTGTTGTCGACGATCAGCGGGACGCCGTTCGCGTGCGCGACCGCGGCGATCGCCTCGAGGTCGAGGACGTCGAGGCGCGGGTTCCCGATCGTCTCGACGTACAGCGCCCGGGTCCGCTCGTCGATCTCCCGCGCGAAATTCGCCGGGTCCGATCCATCGACGAACCGCGTCGCGACCCCGAGCCGCGGAAGCGTGTGCGCGAAGAGGTTGTACGTGCCGCCGTACAGGCTGGCGCTGCTCACGATGTTGTCGCCGGCTCCGGCAATGTTGAGGATCGCGAGCGTCTCGGCGGCCTGCCCGGACGCGAGCCCGACGGCTCCGGCGCCGCCTTCGAGCGCCGCGATGCGCTCCTCGAAGACGCCGGTCGTGGGATTCATGATCCGCGTGTAGATGTTGCCGGGCTGCTCGAGCGCGAACAGCCGAGCGGCGTGCGCGGCGTCGTCGAAGACGTAACTGGTCGTGGCGTAGATCGGGACCGCGAGCGCGTTCGTCGCCGGATCCGGCCGCTGGCCGGCATGGAGCGCGAGCGTCTCGGGGCGCTGGGTCGAGTCGGACACGGTGCGGACCTCGTGCGCAATCGATGCGTGGATGGTCCCGGTCGGCCGGGGAGGCCGTTCGCCCTGTCGGCGGCTACCCGTCGCAATCGTTCGGAGAATCAAGAAGCCGCAGTTCCAACCCCTGGGACTGCGGCCCCGGGACCGATCCGAGGTCCCGGCGTCACCTGTCGATCAGGCTGCGCGTGGCCTCAGACCCCATCCTCCGTACGGCGGGGCCGCCAGCGCATACACATGATCCAGGAGACGGTCGTATGTTCCACGATCGCCGGAGTATGCGGCATCGACCCCGAAGACGCAAGCCCGCCGGACGACTGACCTGGGAGAAGGCCGGCTACGGTCGCGGGGCTTCCGCCGCGCCGGTCTGGCCGATCTGCCCCTTCTCGTCGAGGCCGAGGGCGTCCCTGATCTGCAGCTCGCGGAGCACGTCGGCCCGCGTGAGCAGCCCGACGAACCGCCCGCCGTCCACCACCGGCACCTGCTCGTACTCGCCGCTGCCGAGCGCCGCGATCGCGGCCTGGAGCGTCGTGCCCGGTGCGACGGTCACGAGCCGCTCCCCGGGCGTCATGATCGACCAGACTCGCGTCCACGACCGGCGGTCGGGCGGGACCCGCGCGATGTCGGCAAGCGTGACGAGCCCGGCGATCCGGCCGTCCTCCACGACGGCGACCGCGCGCCGTGCGCCGGGAAGCACCCAGCGGTCGATGAGGTCGTCGACCGCCGTGTCTGCCGTCACGCCCGAGGGATCCTGTCGAAGCACGTCGGAGACGCGCAGACGCCGCAGTCGCGTCTCGAGGACCGCGTGCTGGAGCGACGACCCGGCCGCGGTCTCGAGGAACCACCCGATCGCGGCCGTCCACACGCCGCCGATGATGTCGCCCGTCAGGACGAGCCAGACGCCGCTCGCGATCATCGCCCAGGCGACGAGCTGCCCGATCGTCGTCGCGATCCGCGTCGCGCGCGAGAGGTCGTGGAGGGTCCGCCACAGCACGGAGCGGAGCACGCGCCCGCCGTCGAGCGGGAATCCGGGCACCAGGTTGAACACGCCGAGCGCGGCGTTGATGAACGCGAGGTACCCCGCGATGGCCTGAGCCGCGGTGTTGCCGCGGACCGCCAGCGCCACGAGGAACGCGAGGAGGGCGATCGCGAAGCTCGTGAGCGGCCCGACGATGGCGATCTGGAACTCCTCGCCGGGCGCGCGCGCCTCGGCGGTCAGGTTGGAGACGCCGCCGAACAGGAACAGCGTGATCGAGCTGACCTCGACGCCGCGCGATCTCGCGACGAGCGAGTGCGCGAGCTCGTGCGCCAGCACGCTCGCGAAGAACAGCAGCGCCGTGACGGCGCCGAGCAGCCAGTAGGTGGCGGTGCTGGCGCCCGGCACCGTGGCCGGGAAGACGCCGGTTGCGAGCGACCACGTCACGAGGATCGCGATCAGGATCCAGCTGGCGTGCACGGCGATGTCGATGCCGGCGACGGAGAAGAGCCGGATCGAGCTGCCGAACGGGCCGGCCGGACGGCGAGGTGCAGGCGGCCGGTCGCGCCGTGCAAGCGATGTCACGCCCCCCATGTTCTCATGCAGAGGCAACGGGGCCGGGACCACGGGGCGTGTGGTGTTGCAGCCCTCTCACGACTGGTGGGCCTCACGTGGGCCGTGTTCGCGTTCCCCGCCGCTCCCGGCAGCAGGCCGGCATGAGAACATTGCCACGTGACCGGCGTCGACGCGAGCGGAGTCACGCGGAACAGGGAGGCCCGGGCGGGCGCGGCCCGACGCGAGGCGGGGGGGCGCGTCGCCGTCGGCTTCGCCCTGCTCGCCATCGGGATCGCGCTCCTCGCGCTCGCCGGGTGGGCGGCCGGCTCTCTGACGTTCGCGTCCTGGGCTCCGGGTCTCATCCCCATGAAGGTCAACCTGGCGCTCGCGGTGGCCGCGCTCGGCGTGGCCACGATCCTGGCCGTTCGTCCGGCGTCGCGGGCCCGGGGGCGCGCGTCCCGCGTGCTCGGGCTGCTTGCCATGGTGCTCGCCAGCGCCACGCTCTACGAGCACGTGGCGCGCGCGGACCTCGGGATCGACCGGCTGCTCATGAGCGCGGCGGCGCTGTTGCCGGACGCGAACGGCGGACGGATGGCGGCCCAGTCCGCGGCCGCGCTGGCCATCGCCGGCGCCGCGATCGTCGCGTTCCGCGTGGAGGTTCGCGGAAGGCACCTTGCACAGCTGCTCGCGCTGCTCTCCGGCGGTCTCGGCTATGCCGCGATCCTCGGGTACGTGTTCGGCGTCTCGGCGCTGACGCGTGTGGGGTCGGAGACGCCGGTCTCGCTGCCCGCGGCCGTCTCGTTCGTGTGCCTGGCGATCGCCGTCATCATGGGCGATCCCGAGCATGCCCTGGCGCGGGAGATCGTCGATCCCGGCCCGGCGGGCCAGGTGGCGCGGAGCGTGTTCCCGGCGGCACTCCTCGTCGTCCCGGTCGGCGCCTGGCTGCGGCTCGTGGCGGAGCGCGCCGGGTTGTACACGGACCAGTTCGGCCTCGTCCTCACCGTGTCGCTCGAGGCGCTCATCCTGCTGCTCGTCGGTGTGTGGGCGAGCGGCCGCGTCCTCGAGCTCGAGCGCGCGCGAGCCGAGGCGCAGGCGACGCGCGACCGATTCTTCGATCTGTCCGCGGATGGCGCGTCGATCCTGTCCCGCGATGGCCGCTTCCTGTTCGCGGGATCCTCCTGGGCGCACCTCGCGGGGTACCGGCCGGAGGAGCTCGAGGGGCGCCGGCTGGCCGAGTTCCTCGATCCCGCGGACGCGCGCCGGGCGACCGACCTTCTCTCGGCGGCCGAGGGCGGCGACGCGACCGCCGTGCAGGCACGCTTCCGGACACGCGATGGGAGCCTGCGCTGGTTCGAGTGGACCGCCGGCGCCGACGAAGGCGGCGCGCGCGTGTACGCCATCGCACGTGACGTGACGGAGCGCCTGCGGGCGGCGGAGACGGATGCCCGGCTGGCTGCGCTCGTCTCGTCGAGCGCCGACGCGATCCTCGCCGTCGACGCCGCCGGGCGCGTCGCGGAGTGGGCCGGAGCGGCCGAGGCGATGCTCGGGTACCGGGCGGAGGAGGCCCTCGGGATGCCCCTGGAGCTGCTCCTCCCGCCCGGAGGAGCGGCCGCGACGCGCGAGCGGGTCGAGCGCGCGCGAGCCGGGGAGGCCCAGTCGTTCGAGGCGACGTTCGTCGGGGACGCGGGGACGGCGGTCCACGCATCGGTGTCCTGCTCGCCGGTGCGCGAAGGCGACGGTGGCGGTCGCGCCGTGTCGATGATCGTGCGCGACGTGACGGAGCGCGTGCTCGCCTCGGCCGAGCGCGAGCGTCGCGAGGCGCTGCTGCGGGAGCAGGCGCGGCTGCTCGAGCTCGCCCACGACGCGATCTTCGTCCGCGACCTCGACGGGAAGGTGCGGTTCTGGAACGCCGGCGCCGCCGAGACGTATGGGTGGACGGCGGATCAGGCGGTCGGCGCGACGACGCACCAGCTCCTGCGCACCTCGTTCCCGGACTCGCTCGAGGCCGTCAACCGCGCGCTGCTCGAATCCGGGCGCTGGGAGGGGGAGCTGCGGCACACGACGCGCGACGGCCGGAGGCTCGCGATCGCGAGCCGCCAGGCGCTGGAACGCGACGAGGCGGGACGTGTCGTCGGCGTCCTCGAGATCAACCGCGACGTCACGGAGTCGGTCGCGGCACACGAGCGGCTCGAGGAGTACGCGCAGGCGCTGAGCCGGTCGAACGCAGACCTCGAGCAGTTCGCGTACGTCGCGTCCCATGACCTGCAGGAGCCGCTGCGGATGGTGACCGGGTTCATGGGCCTGCTGCAGAAGCGGTACGCTGGCCGGCTCGGCGCGGACGCGGACGAGTACATCGCGTTCGCGGTCGATGGCGCGCGACGCATGCAGGGCCTCATCAACGACCTGCTGACGTTCTCGCGGGTCGACACGCGGGGGCGCCCGTTCGAGCCGGTCCGGCTCGACGGTGTCCTCGACGACGCGCTCGCCAACCTCCGCGCGACGATCGAGGCGTCGAGCGCTACGATCCACCGCGAGCCGCTCCCGGAGGCCGTCGCGGATCGCGGGCAGATGCTCCAGCTCCTGCAGAACCTCCTCGCGAACGCGCTCAAGTTCCATCGGCCCGGCGTGCCGCCGGAAGTGTGGCTGGGCGCGGAGCGCGGTCGCGGCGAGTGGTGCGTGTCCGTGCGTGACCACGGGATCGGGATTGCGCCGGACCATTACGCTCAGATCTTCGAGATCTTCCGCCGGCTTCACGGCCGGGAGGAGTACCCGGGATCCGGGATCGGTCTCGCCATCTGCAAGAAGATCGTCGAACGCCACGGAGGACGGATCTGGGTGGAGTCGACGGCGGGGGAGGGCGCGACGTTCCGGTTCGCCCTTCCGGACCGCGCGGCTCGGCCCGAGGGCGCGGAGGCCGGTCGGCCCGATCGAGCTCCGGGTGAGCTCAAGGAGGACACGCATGCCGAATGACCCACGCGTCGTCGAGATCCTGCTCGTCGAGGATAATCCCGGCGATGTCCGGTTGACCCGCGAGGCACTGGACGAGGCGCACGTCGAGAACGAGCTGACGATCGCCCCCGACGGCGAGGTCGCGATCGCGCTGCTGCGCGAGTGGGTCGCCGCACGCCAGCCGCGGCCCGTGCTGGTCCTGCTCGACCTGAACCTCCCCGGGAAGGACGGCCGGCAGGTGCTCGCCGACATCAAGTCGGACCCCGAACTGTGCATGACGCCCGTCATCGTCCTCACGTCCTCGGCGGCGGAGCAGGATGTGCTCGAGTCCTACCGCCACCACGCGAACGCGTACGTGACGAAGCCGATCGAAATCGACGACTTCCTGCGCGCGGTCCGTTCGATCGAGGGCTTCTGGCTGTCCGTCGTGAGGTTCCCACGGCCATGAGGTTCGCACGGCCATGACGGGAGTGGCAGCGACTCCGGCCCGCGGCGCCGTCCCGGGAGGCGTGCCGTGAGCGAGCACGGGATCGCCCGGTCGATCGAGCGCGCGAACGCCGTGTCCTACCGGATCCTGCTCGTCGAGGACAATCCAGGCGACGCGGTGCTCATCGACGAGGCGTTGTGCGACGGGCTCGACGTGACGGTCGAGCGGGCGGGCTGGCTCGAGGACGCGCTGGGGTGCCTGGCGACGCGGACGTATGACGCGGTCCTCCTCGACCTGGGTCTGCCCGACAGCGAGGGGATCGGCACCCTGTCGGCCGTGCTCGCCCGCACGCGCACGCCCGTCGTCGTCCTGACCGGGACGGACGACGAGTCGCTCGGGTTCGCGGCGATCCACAGCGGGGCGCAGGACTACCTCGTCAAGGGCAAGGCCGGCGAGGAGGTGCTCCAGCGAGCCGTGCGATACGCGGTCGAGCGCGCGCGGCTCCAGTCGGCGCTCGCGTCGCCGCTGCTCGACACGGCACCGGTCGGGCTCGGCGTCGTCGACCGCGAGCTCCGGTTCCTCTACGTCAACCACGCGCTCGCGGCCGTGACCGGCATCCCGCGAGGAGAGCACATCGGGCGGGTGATCGGGGAGGTCCTGCCGGAGACGGCTCCTTCGCTGCCCGACCTGATCAGGCACGGACTGGAGACGGGCGATCCCGCGCGAGACGTCGAGGTCCGCGTGCGCGGGCGCCGCCACGGCGGGGACGGCGCATGGCTCGTGGGGCATGAGCCAGTGCGCGACGCACAGGGGGGCGTCGCCGCGCTCACGATGAGCGTGGTCGACATCACCGAGCGGCGGCGCGGCGAGGACTTCCGTGACGCGCTGGTCGGGGTCCTGTCGCACGAACTGCGGACGCCGGTGACCTCGATCTACGGTGCGAGCACGATCGCGCAGCGGCCGGGAACGAGCGACGAGATGCGCAGGGAGCTCGTCGCCGATATCGTGCAGGAGGCCGAGCGGCTCGGGCGGCTCATCGAGGACCTGCTCGTCCTCGCGCGTGCCGACCGCGGCGCGCTCGCGGTGGCCCCCGAGCCGATCCTGCTGGCGCGCGTCCTGCCCCGGGTCGTCGAGCACGAGGCGCAGCGGTCGCCCGCGCGCGATATCGTCCTCGAGGTTGGCCGCGACGTGCCGCTTGCGCGCGGCGAGGAGAGCTTCGTCGAGCAGGTCGCGCGGAACCTTCTCGCGAACGCGGCGAAGTACAGCCCGCCGGCCGGTCGCATCATGGTGGTCGTGGACGCAGACGGGGCCGGGCGTCCCCGGGTGCGGGTCCTTGACGAGGGTGCGGGCATCGATCCAGACGAGACGGAACGCCTGTTCGACATGTTGTACCGCTCTCCGCGGACTTCGCGGATGGCCTCCGGCTCGGGCATCGGCCTGTTCGTGGCCCGGCACCTCATCGAGTCGATGGGCGGGCGGATCTGGGCGCGGCCGCGCGAGGACGCCCAGGGAGCGGAGTTCGGGTTCACGCTCGAGCCGCTCGACGAGGATGAAGATCTGGCGAACGCCGAGGTCTAGCCCTGGCCTAGGCGTCGAGCACCAGCGCTGCGGACCACATGAATGGATCCGCGGCGCGACGTATGGCCTGCCGTCCTGAGTGCCGTGCGGATCCCGCCTCCAGGGCAGGACCGAGGACGCCGTCGAGCTGTCGCTCGATTGGCGTCCTGATCTCGTCGTCAATCGAGGTCATGTCGGGCAGCGCCTCCCCGAGCCGGTCACGGTTCACTGTTTCGAAACTCGTAGCTCGACGGATCGTACGGTGGCACGTTGAAGCACAGCAGGGCCGCCTCCTCGAGAGCCCGGTACCGATACCACTCGTTGGTTTCGACGGCGACGAGGTCGCCTGGATGCAGAACGGCCTGCGTGCCATCGACCTCGAACTCGACGCTGCCTCGGACGCAGTAGTAGTACGCCTCGCACTTCCGCGAGCGAGCGAGCGGGTGACGGGCGCCCGCGGGGATGTCGATCGCCACAGCAGACGCATGGAGAGGAAGCGAGGTTTCGGTCAGTTCCCCGATCGTCATGCCCTCCCATTCATGGGAGGCCGCTGCGCGGTTGGCTATGACCCGCATGTTGTCGAGCTCTCCGTCTGGTGGCGGCCGGGAGGGAGCCGTCGGGGCGAAGTGGCGACACGACGGCATATTGCGTGCAGGTGCACGATACCGGCCCCACGCGACCGCCGTCAGACCCCTGCACCGGAATGCGCGAGCATCAGGCGACCCGACGTACAGGCCGGATGGCACTTGGGTCAGCAGATCGCCAGGGCATACACGTTTCTCGAGTTGTAGGATGACTGTCGTGCACTGAGAAGAGGGCGGCTGTGGGGGGCAGCGCCATCTGGCCCGCCGTGGCTGTTCGATGAGCATCTCCGCGCGGCCGTGGCAGAACCGGAGCACCGGTCCGGCGTCAACTGCTTCCCGTGCATCCGCGCCATCCCCGGAGCCGGCCGCCAGTACGGCGGACATTGCAGCGGAGTTCCAGAGCACGCCATGGTGACCGCACATGGGGAACGACGAGTCGCGATCGTCACTGGTGGGGCACAGGGGATCGGACTAGCCGCCGCGCGTCGACTCGCGCGGGATGGCTTCTCTGTCGCCGTCTTCGACATCGAGCGCACGGCGCTGTCCAGAGTCCAGCAGGAGCTGCTGAACGCAGGGGTGCCGGCGCTCGGTGTCCAGGTGAACGTGTGTGATCCAGGCGCCGTGGCCGACGGCGTTTCGCGCGTTGAGGCAGAACTCGGAAGGCCATTTGTGCTGGTCAACTGCGCCGGGGTCCTCGTCGTCCGCCCCACACTCGAGTTGGCGCTGGAGGAGTGGCGGCGCGTCATCGACACGAACCTGACGGGCTACTTCATCTGTGCTCAGGCCGTGGGCCGGAGCCTCGCGGCCACCGGCCTGGGGGGGCGCATCGTCAACGTCGCCTCGGTCCACTCCGAGTCCCCGAGCGCAGGACTCGCCGCGTACGACGCGAGCAAGGGCGGGATCTGGATGCTCACGAAGAGCCTTGCTCTCGAGTTCGCGCCGATGGGCATCACTGTGAATGCGGTGGGCCCTGGTCTTATCGTCAACACGGCCCTGGCCGGCCCGGCCAACGATGAGTATCTGGCGGGGACCGTGCCCCAGATCCCGCTCGGCCGGGCTGGCGAGCCAGAAGACGTCGCCGGCCCGATCTCGTTCCTCTGTTCGGACGATGCGCGCTATGTCACCGGCGTCATGCTCTACGTGGACGGGGGCATGCTTCTCACCGCGCACACGTGACCGCCGCAGTCGCCGCCCCGATCTGGCGGGTCCGGATCCACGAGCTCGGCGTCATCCCTCAGCTGCCGAAGACGCTGTATTTCCCGGACGCCGCCGACGGGGAGCTGATGGACATCCCCTGCTACTGCTACGTCCTTACTGACGGCGTCAGCGTGGTGCTCGTCGACTCCGGCGCCAACCCCGTGCTGGCAAGGCAGGGCGGCTGCACCGTCGTCGGCGGCAGCGATGAGGAGCTAGCGGCCGCACTCTCGGCAGACGGGTTCACGCCAGACGACGTCCGGTACGTCGTCCACACGCATCTGCACTACGACCACCTATCCAACGACGGGCTCCTCCGCAAAGCCCACGTGGTCGTGCAGCAAGAGGAACTCGACTGGGCGCTCTCCGGCCGGTCTGGCCCCTTCTACGTCGCGGTGCCCGACTGGATGGGAGTTCTCGGCCCGCGACTGCTCCGGGTGACGGGGGAGACTGAGCTCCTGCCCGGGCTTCGGCTGGTGCCGAACGGAGGGCACACGCCGGGCCATCAGTCGGTCATCGTGAATGTCGCCGCGGACCACCGTGCATGCATCTGCGGCGACATCGTCTCGATGCTGGCGAACGTCAGCGCGCCGGGCGCCGTGACCTCTGACCTGATTGCCACGCAGGCGTTTCTGGCACGGGCGTCGAGCGCCGGCTGGATCATGCTGCCGTCGCACGACCCCGACTTCCGCGCCCACGACTGGTTCGTCCCGCGGGGGCGCTGAGATGCCGATATTTGAGGCGCGTCGGTCGCCTGGCCACTCCGGGCTCACCTTGCGAGCAGGTGGGATGCCCGTCGATCCGTCACTCCGGAGTCTCCTCGCTCCTTCGAGCGTGGCGGTCGTCGGGGCGAACGACAGGCCGGCGACGTTCGGCGGCCGGGCATGGGCCTATCTGACACGGACCTCGCCGGACCGGGCGATCCCCGTCAATCCCCGACATCGCGACGTCGGGGGCGTCCCGTGCGTGCCTCGTCTCCTGGACGTGCACCCGGCGCCCGAGGCGGTCGTCGTCGCTGCGCCGGCGACGGCCGCGATGGGCGTGCTCGAGGAGGCTGTGGCGACTGGGGTGCGCGCCGCGGTAATGCTCTCGCGGGACCTCCTCGGTCATGAGGCGGACATCCGCGCGGTCGTGGACGGCCATCCGCTCACGGTCCTCGGACCCAACTGTCTGGGGCTGATCAATGCCAACGACGGCGTCGCCCTCTCCAGCTCGATCAGTCTGGACCGCGGGTGGCGGCCCGGGCCGTTCGCGCTCGTCAGCCAGAGCGGGGCGTTGATGGGCCTGCTGCACGCGAAGTCGATCGACCTTGGGATCGGCCTGGGCCTTGCGGTGTCCACCGGCAGCCAGTGCATGGTGCGGACCGAGGACGTGCTGGCCTTTCTCGCGGCAGACGGCCGGTACCGCGGGGTTGGGCTGTACATCGAGGACCTCGACTATGGTCGGTTCGAGGCCGCGATGGGACGTCTCCGGGCGGCGGAGATCACGCTGGTCGCGGTGAAGGGTGGCCTGACCCCCCTCGGCAACGCCATGGCGGCCGCTCACTCGAGGGCGCTGGCGAGCAACGGACGGGCGTTCGCGCAGCTCGCTCGAGATCTCGGCGCGGTCGTCGTTGACGATCCGGGGCAGCTTCTCCCGACCCTGGCCGCCACGACGACTCGGGGTCGACGGTGGTACGTCGCGACCCTCTCGGGAGGACTGGGAGCCATCGCGGCCGACGAGGCCGCGCGCTTCGGCATCGAGCTTCCGGAGGTGCCGGACGCGGCGATGACGGCTGCCGGTCCTGGGACAGGGTTGACCAATCCGGCCGACCTTGACGCCACGGAGCGGTCGGTCCCGGAGAAGGTGGCGGTCATCCGCGCGCTGCGCGATGACGCGTCGGCGGACGGCATCCTTGTGGTCGTGAACGACTCGCCCGACATGGCGGAGCTCCTGCGCGCTCTCCGGCCTGAATGCGGAACGGGCGGGGAGCGCGCTCTCGTTGTGTCCGAGTGCAGCAGCCAGATGGCTGACGCGTGGGCGGACTGGACGAGCACCGGCACGGCCGTCTTCCCCGGCCTCAGGTCCACGTTGCAGGCCCTCGGACGCCTGCACGGAGCA
>JAKAJU010000019.1 GCA_021813655.1 Chloroflexota bacterium
GCCGGCCCCGGTGCCGGCGGCCGCCGCCGGCCACCCGCCGGTCAGCCCGCGGGTAGAATGTCCGGCACCCGAGCGCCCCGCCCCAGGAGGTCCCACCGACGATGGTCGTCACGCATCGGCCGGCCCGATGACCACCGAGGCCGCCTCCCGCCGCGTCTTCCGATCGAAGGTCGACACGATCCGTCCCACGTACGGGTTCGAGGACGTCTCGCTCGCCCCGGGGACCGATACCGTCGAGCCCTCCGACGTGGACCTCTCCACGACGATCGCCGGCATCCCACTCGCGCTCCCGGTCCTCGCGGCGGCGATGGACGCGGTCGTCGACGCGCGCTTCGCCGGCGCGCTCGCGACGCTCGGTGGCCTCGCCGTCCTCAACCTCGAGGGCGTCCAGGCGCGCTTCGATGACGCGGATGTGGTCATCGAGCGCATCGCCACGGCGCCGGACGGTGAGGTCCAGGACGTCCTCGCCGCGGCGTACGCGACGCCGATCCGCGAGGACCTCGTCGCGCGGCGGATCGAGGAGATCCGGGCCGCCGGCTCGCGCGTGGCGATCTCGTCGACACCCGGAGCCGCCCGTCGCTGGGGACTGTTCTGCGCAGAGCACGGCGCCGACCTCTTCCTCGTCCAGTCGCAGGTGAGCAGCGCCCGGCATCTCGCGTCGGGCTACGAGCCACTCTCGCTCGCGGAGTTCACCCGCTTCATGCCCATCCCCGTCGCCGTCGGCAACACGACGAACGCGGAGGCCGCGTACGCCCTCATGGAGCAGGGGGCGGCCGCCGTCTTCGTCGGCGTCGGCCCGGGCGCAGCGTGCACCACCCGCGAGGTCCTCGGGATCGGCGTCCCGCAGGTCACCGCCATCAGCGACGTCGCCGCCGCCCGCGATGCGTACCACGCGGCCACGGGTCGTCGCGTCCCGGTGGTGGGCGACGGCGGGATGCGCCGCGGCGGCGAGATCGCGAAGGCCATCGCCGCGGGCGCGGACGCCGTCATGCTCGGGTCCCCTCTCGCCCGCGCGCAGGAGGCGCCCGGGCGCGGCACGAACTGGGGGATGGCGGCGCCGTCGCCGACCCTCCCGCGCGGGACGCGGATCCGCGTGGGCACGGTCGGGACGCTCGAGCGGATCCTGCTCGGCCCGGCCCACGTGACCGACGGCAGCGAGAACCTGATGGGCGCGCTGCGGCAGTCGATGGCGGCGCTGGGAGCCCGCTCGATCGCCGAGATGCAGCGCGTGGAGATGGTCTATGCACCCGCGGTGGGGACCGAGGGCAAGAGCTGGCAGCAGCGGGGACGCTGACGGACGGACCGCGGCGCCCGGGGGATCGCGACCCGGGCAGGATGCATCACTACACCGACGAGACGGAGCGCCTTGCGCAGGCGGTCCTCCGGTACGCGCGCGACCGGATGCGGATGGACCCGCCTCTCGACGGCCCGTACGCACCGGAGGAGATCGCGGCCCGCGCAGGCCGGACGATCACGGAGGAGGGCCTCGGAGGCGAGGACGCGCTCCGGCTCTTCACCGACGTCATCGCGCCGGGTGTCGTCTCCTCGGACCATCCGCGATACCTCGCGTTCATCCCGACCGCGCCGACGGAGGCGTCCACGCTCTTCGACCTCGTCGTGGGCGCCAGCTCCATCTACGGTGGCAGCTGGCTCGAAGGGTCGGGTGCCGTCTTCGCCGAGAACCAGGCGCTGCGATGGATCGCGGACCTCGCGGGCTTCCCTCCCGAGGCGGGCGGCGCGTTCGTGCAGGGCGGGACGCTCGGGAACCTCTCCGCCCTCGTCGCCGCGCGGGAGACGGCGAGAGAGCGGCGCGCCGCGGCGCGTCGGCCGCCCCCCGCGCGATGGATCGTGGCCGTCACCGAGGAGACGCACAGCTCGGTGACGGGGGCGGCGCGCGTCATGGACGTGGACGTCCTCGCCGTCCCGGGGGACGCTCGTGGCCGCCTGACGGCCGAGGCGCTGCGCGCCACGCTCGGCGACGTGGGTCCGGCCGTGGCGGATGGGCTCTTCGCGATCGTCGCCACGGCGGGTTCGACGAACCTCGGGATCGTCGACGATATCGCCGGAGCGGCGGCCGTGGCCTCCGAGTGGGGCGCATGGCTTCACGTGGATGGGGCCTACGGCGGGGCCGCGCTCGCCGCGCCGTCGGTCCGCCACCTCTTCGACGGGATCGAGCGCGCGGACAGCTTCATCGTGGATCCGCACAAGTGGCTCTTCGCGCCGTACGACGCATGCTCACTGGTCTATCGCGATCCAGCCATCGCGCGGACGGCGCACGCCCAGCATGCCGGTTACCTCGACGCCGTCGTCCACGTGGACGGCGAGTGGAACCCTGCCGACTACGCCGTCCACCTCACGCGGCGTGCCCGTGGCCTGCCGTTCTGGTTCAGCCTCGCGATGCACGGGACGCGCGCGTACGCCGACGCGATCGAGTCGACGATCGCCCTGGCGCGCGAGGTGGCCGACGAGATCCGGCGGCGGCCGTACGTCGAGCTCGTCGTGGAGCCCGAGCTGTCCGTCGTGGCGTTCAGACGCCCCGGCTGGGAGCGCGCCGACTACGAGCGCTGGTCGGACCGCCTCCTCCGCTCGGGCGTGGCCTTCGTCATGCCGACCCGACACCGGGGCGAGACGATCACGCGCTTCGCCATCGTCAGCCCGCGCACCACGCTCGCGGACCTGACGGCGATCCTCGCGACGATGGCCTGACAAGGATGTCCGAGAAGCCAGGCCTGCGCATCGTGGACGCCGCGATCGTCGAGTCGTCGCGCACCCTGTACGACGAGGTCGGTGGGATGCCGTTCTTCGAGGGGCTCGTGGACCGGTTCTACACGGCCGTCGCGGCGGACCCCGTCCTCCTGCGGCTGTACCCGGACCCCGAAGATCTCGGCCCCGCGCGGCGCCGGCTCACGCTCTTCCTCGCGCAGTACTGGGGCGGGCCCACGACGTACAGCGACGAGCGTGGTCACCCGCGGCTCCGCCAGCGCCACTTCGCCTTCGCGATCGGCCCCGAGGAGCGCGACCACTGGCTCGCGGCGATGCACGGCGCCGTCGCGGCGATGGGCCCTGCGCCCTCGGTCCGCGACCGCCTCGACGGCTACTTCACGTCAGCCGCGGAGGCGATGCTCAACCGGGACTGAGGCGCCACCGAACGGGCGCGGAGCGACGCGGGCCGCACGCGGTCCTCGTGACACGGCCGCGCGCCACACCTGCCGCGGCCGGTCAGTAGAGCTCCGGGATCCAGTTCATGTCGGTGATCGGCGGCCGCATGTAGCCCTCGCGCTTCTCGGTCTGGCGTGGCGGCAGGACGATCTCCGGGGACGGGACCTCCTCGTAGGGGATCTGCGCGAGGAGGTGCCTGATCATGTTCAGTCGCGCGCGCTTCTTGTCGTCCGCGTCGACGACGAACCAGGGCGACTGCTTGATGTCCGTGTACGCGAACATCTCGTCCTTCGCCCGCGAGTAGTCCACCCATCGGGTCCTCGAGGCGAGGTCGATCGGGCTCAGCTTCCAGCGCTTCGTCGGGTCGTCCAGCCGCGCGAGGAAGCGGCGTTCCTGCTCTTCCTCGCTCACGGAGAACCAGTACTTGAAGAGAAGGATCCCCGAGCGGATGAGCATCCTCTCGAACTCCGGGCAGGAGCGCAGGAACTCCTGGTACTCGAGCTCGGTGCAGAAGCCCATGACGTGCTCGACCCCGGCGCGGTTGTACCAGCTGCGGTCGAAGAAGACGATCTCCCCGCCGGCCGGCAGGTGCGCCACGTAGCGCTGGAAGTACCACTGGGTCTTCTCGCGCTCGGTCGGGACCCCGAGGGCGACGACGCGCGCGACGCGTGGGTTGAGCGCGGCGGTGATCGTCTTGATCGCCCCGCCCTTGCCGGCGGCGTCGCGTCCCTCGAAGAGGACGACGATGCGGAGCTTCCTGTACGTCACCCAGTCCTCGAGCTTGTGGAGCTCGACCGCCAGCTTCGCGAGCTCGGCCTCGTAGACCTCGGCCTTGAGCTTCTTCCGCCGCGGCGACGCGTCGACGTCGTCCGACCGCCCGTGCGCGGCCGATTCGTCGTCGTGTGCGGACCGATCGGCATACCGTGCCGCCTCGGCGGCCATGACCCCTCTGCGGGTCACGCGGCGCGGCGCGGCATCGTCGTCGTCGTCGTCGGCGTCGGCCGCCGCCATCGCCGCCGCGACGAGCGGCGCCTCCTCAGCCGACTCGGTCAGTGGGGCCGCACCCGCGTCCTGCGGGGGCACCCCCGGGATCGCGGCTCCCTCGTCCCTCCGGTGCTTCGTCTTGGCCATGGCCCTGCTGCCTCCGGACGTGCTCACGGCGCGATCGTCTGCCCGGAGTGTGCGCCATCCGCGGCCACGCGGGACGTCGGACTCGAGGGCGTCAGGCCCCACCCGTCCGCGCCGGCGGGCCGGTACACTTGCGACCTCCGGACGCGGAACGGGAGGAGGCGGCGACCGCACGTGGCTGACGAGAGGGAGGTCGGGGCGCCGGGACCCGCCGCGCCCGCCGGCGCTGCTCCGGACGCGGCGGCCGCGGGCGCGAACGGGAAGCCGGTCCGGGTGCGCGGCAAGACCGTCCACGGAGAGGCCGCCAACGCGGGCCACCGCGTCCTCGCCCCCGACGACGCCGAGGTCGAGGCGTACCTCGAGGCCGCCCTCCAGGCGCCGGGGCCCGCGCGGACCCCCGAGGACCGCCCCGGCGGCGCAGTCCCGCGCGGCGAATCGAGCGCGTCGGAGCCGGACACCGTCATCGTCATCGACTTCGGCGGCCAGTACGCCCAGCTCATCGCCCGGCGCGTCCGGGAGCTCCACGTGTACGCGGAGCTCATCCCGTTCGACACGCCGTGGGAGCGGATCGCGAGGAGGCGGCCGCGCGCGATCATCCTGTCGGGCGGCCCCGCGAGCGTCTACGAGGAGGGCGCGCCCCACCCGGACCCGGCGCTGTGGACCTCGGGCGTCCCGATCCTGGGCATCTGCTACGGCCTCCACCTCATGGCGCAGGAGCTCGGCGGCGACGTGGTGCCCGCCTCGCGACGCGAGTACGGCCCGGCCGTCGTCACCGTCACCGACGACGCGGACCTCTTCGCGGGGATGGACCGCAGCCAGCCGGTGTGGATGAGCCATGGCGACTCGCTCATCGCGCCGCCGGCCGGATTCCGCGCCACGGCGCAGACCGATTCCACGCCGTACGCCGCCGTCGCGGATCCGGAGCGCCGTCTCTACGGGATCCAGTTCCACCCGGAGGTCGTCCACACGCCGAAGGGCCGCGAGATCCTCCGCAACTTCGTCGTGGGGATCGCCGGCGCGCGCGCCACGTGGACGCCCGCGAACTTCATCGAGACGACCGTGAACGAGATCCGGTCGCGCGTCGATGCCCACGCGAAGGCCACCGGCGGCAACGGCAAGGTGATCTGCGCGCTCTCCGGAGGCGTCGACTCGGCCGTCGCGGCGGCGCTCGTCCACCGAGCGGTCGGGGACCGGCTCACGTGCATCTACGTGGACCACGGGCTCATGCGCAAGAAGGAGTCCAACCTCCTCCGCGTGACGTTCGAGCAGAACCTCGGGATGAACCTCGTGATGGTGGACGCGCGAGCGCGGTTCCTCGTGCGACTGGCCGGAGTCACCGATCCCGAGCAGAAGCGGAAGATCATCGGTGACGAGTTCATCCGCGTCTTCGAGGAAGAGGCGGCGAAGCTCGGCGAGATCGACTTCCTCACCCAGGGGACGCTCTATCCGGACGTCATCGAGTCCGCCACGTCGGAGACGAAGGCGGCCCAGAAGATCAAGACGCACCACAACGTGGGCGGGCTCCCGCCGGACCTCCGGTTCACGCTCATCGAGCCGCTCCGGTACCTCTTCAAGGACGAGGTGCGCGCGGTCGGCGCGGAGCTCGGGCTGCCCGAGGCGATGGTCCTCCGCCAGCCCTTCCCGGGGCCCGGCCTCGCCATCCGGATCATCGGCGAGGTCACGGCGGAGAGGCTCGACACCCTGCGGGAGGCGGACTGGATCGTCATCGACGAGATCAAGGCGGCCAACCTCTACCGCTCGCTCTGGCAGTCGTTCGCGATCCTCACGCCGCTGCGCTCGGTCGGGGTCATGGGCGACGGCCGCACATACGCGAACGTCGTCGCGATCCGCGCCGTGACGTCGGACGACGGGATGACCGCCGACTGGGCGAAGCTCCCGTACGACATCCTCGCGAAGATCAGCTCGCGCATCGTGAACGAGGTCCCCGGGGTGAATCGCGTCGTGTACGACATCAGCTCGAAGCCCCCGGCGACGATCGAGTGGGAGTGAGGCCGGGCGTGCAGGCGCGGCGATGCGGCTCGCAAGGTCCCGGGGATACGCTCCGGACGCGGCGACCCCCGGCACGGATGCCGGTCCCCGCGCGCTGACGGGCCAGCCCTCGTGATGTCCGACGACGAGACACGATCCGGGAGAGAGGCGGACAACCCGTTCGACGCGTGGCTCGCGTCGGCGCCCCGCGTGCCGGCCTCCGGCCTGTGCCCGTGGTGCTCGGCGCCTCTCGACTCGCCGACGATCGCGACGTGCCCCGCGTGCGGAGCCCAGCTCCGGGGCACCGAGTCGGAGGAGATCCCGGGCCTCACCGTCGTCGACGCGGTGGCCGTCGCGCGGCGGGCAGCCCCACGCCGGCCGTCCGGGGGTCTCGGCGTCCTCGCGTGGCTGACCGGCGACGAGGTGCTGGCCGACGCGGTCAGCGAGGCGGCGACGCCCGCCGCCGTGCCGGCGCCCACCGTCGTCATCGGGCCGGAGAACCCGGGCGCCGTCGCGCCACCCGACGAGCGCGTGCGGCGGGAGATGCGGCGGATGCTCGCACGGGGCGACGTGCTCGACGAGCCCCTCCCCGACGCGGCGGGCACGCCCGGCGACGCGGCGGGCACGCCCGGCGACGCGGCGGGCACGCCCGCGGCAGATGCGACCGGCACGTCCGCCGATGCGACCGCCGCCCCCATGCCCGGCGCCGGGGCGGACGACACGCCGATCGACGGCGTCGCGGACGATCCTGATCGCACGTCCGGCCCGGGCTGACCGCCCGCCGCGCCCGCCGTGCCCGACCGGCTGCCGCCTCCCGGACCCTCGTACCTTCGCGAGATCGACCTCCGCGTCCGCGACTCGGCGCTCCGCGCCGGCATGAGCCTCCCCTCGGCCCTGCCCGACGGATGGTGGATCGCCCTGCTCTGGGTCGCCGACGTCGACGGGATCGTCAGCTGCCGCTCCCTCGCGCCCGCGATGGGGCCACCGGCGGAGTCGCCGGCGGCGCGGATCGGCGTGCTGCTTGCGGGCGCGCTCTCCGGGCGCGTCGCGGAGGATGCCGGCCGCCAGGCGGTGAAGGTGCGGCTCCCGATCCCGGGTGCGTCAGAAGATCGGCCGTGGGACCGGCCTGCCGTCGTCCAGCTCGCGGTCCGATGGGATCCCGTGCGGGCCGCTGCGGCGCGCCCGACGGAGCTGGCGTCCGCCGCCCTGGAGGCGTTCGCGGGCGCGGTGGCGTCGCTGGCGCACGTCTGAGCGGCATCCCGCGCTCACACGCGCCGGAGCGGCGTATGCTCGCGGCGTGAGTGACCCTTTCGACGAGTACCTGCGCGAGCTCGCGCGGCGCGAGCACGGCACTGACGCCGGTGGCGGCGACGGCGGCGACACGGACGCGGCCCCCGGCGGTCAGGACGCCGGAGAGGACACGCGGCCGGCGGCCGGCGACGCGGAGGACGCGACGCCGACGGACGAGGAGAAGGCGGGAGCCGAGGAGCCGACGCCCATCCGGCGTCGCCGCCGTCGCGGCCGCGGCGGCGGCACTCCGCCGGCCGGCGGTCCCACCGACGGCGCCCGGCCGTTCCGGTTCTCCGGGCGGGCCGTCGCCCTCGTCGCGCTCGCGGCCGTCGTCCTGTTCGCATTCGCGTTCCTCGGGTCGATCCTCGACCTCGTGACGGACGCGATCTGGTTCAAGAGCATCGGGTTCGACAGCGTCTTCTACACGCGCGTCGGCACGCAGGCCGTCCTCTTCGTCGCGACCCTCGTTGGCGTGATCGTCCTTCTCGCCGTCGACCTCTGGCTCGCCGGCCGCCTCGCGCCGCCGCCAGGGACCGGGGGGAACCGCATCCGCGAGCTCATCGATCGCCTGGGGGAAGCGGCGACGGCCGGTCAGGGTGCCGCCGCGCGCATGGGCCAGCGGGATCGCTACGGCGCCCCGTGGAGCCCGTTCGGTCCCGAGGCGAGCGGCCGGCCGGGCGCGCCGTCGATCGACATGGACATCGAGATGCCGGACCTCGCGCCGGTCGGCCGGTGGGTCCTGATCGCGATCGCGTTCCTCGCCGCACTGACGCTCGCCGGCACCGTCTCCGGTGCGTGGCAGACGATCCTCCTCTTCGAGCACCGCGTCCCGTACGCGCCTGGGGGTCTGCCCGCCGTCACCGACCCCATCTTCGGTCGCGACATCGGCTTCTTCCTCTTCGACCTCCCGTTCCTCCGGTTCGTCCAGTCGGTCGCGTCGGGGATCCTCATCGCCGCCCTGTTGCTCGCACTCGGCCGGTACCTCATCGCGGCCGTGCGGGGCGGGCTGGGCTTCGGGACGGCGCCACGGCTCCACCTCGCGGTCCTCGCCGGCCTGTGGCTCCTCGTCGTCGCCTTCGGCTACCAGCTCGACAAGCTCGAGCTGTCGTACGCGTCGAACGGCGTGACGACCGGCGTCAGCTACGCGGACGCCAACGCGCGCTTCCTCGCGTTCGACGTGCTGACCGTCGTCGCCGCGCTCACCGCCGCCTTCCTCGTCGGATCGGCCTTCACCCGCGCCCTGTGGCCGGTCGTCCTCGCGGTCTCGGTCTGGTTCGTCGCGTCGTTCGCCCTCGGGACGGTCTATCCCGAGGTCGTGCAGCGGTTCGTCGTCGCCCCGAACGAGTACGCGACGCAGGCGCCGTACATCGCGAACAACATCTCGATGACCCGCACTGCGTACGGGTTCCAGGACTGGACGTCCACGCCCTACAACGGGAGCGCCACCCTCACCGCGGACGCGCTCGTCAACGACGCGGACACGTTCACGAACGCGCGCCTGTGGGACTATCGCCCGCTCGGTACGACCCTCGACCAGCTTCAGACGGTCCGCCAGTACTACGACTTCTTCGACGTCGACGTGGACCACTACGTGCTCGACGGCAAGATGCGCCAGGTCATGCTCTCGGGCCGCGAGATGGCGCTCGACAAGAACCCGCAGGCCAAGACCTGGATCAACGAGCGGATCGTGTTCACGCACGGCTACGGTCTCGCGATGGTCCCGGTGAACGCCGTCGACGACCAGGGGCTCCCCAATCTCATCATCGAGAACCTCCCGCCTGTCTCGTCGGGCGGCGCCCCGGAGGTCACGCAGCCGCGGATCTACTTCGGCGAGCGCCCGTCGAGCTGGGTCCTCGTCGGCGCCCAGCAGCCCGAGTTCGACTACCCGGTGGGCGACCAGACCTCGGGCGGGGAGACGACGACGCGGTGGAGCGGGGCGACCGGCATCAGGGTCGACTCGACGCTCACGCGTCTGCTCTTCGCGCTGCGCTTCCGCGACCTCAACCTCATGATCACCGACCAGATCACGAAGGACAGCCAGATCCTCATCAACCGGACGCTCTCGGAGCGCGTGAACGCCGTCGCGCCCTTCCTCCGGTTCGACAAGGACCCGTACATGGTCGTGACGCCCGAGGGGAAGCTCGAGTACATCCAGGACGCGTACACCGTGAGCGACCGGTTCCCGGGCGCCGAGTACTTCGACACGTCCACGCTCGGCACCGACAGCGGGCTCGTCGGCGAGACGATGAACTACATCCGCAACAGCGTGAAGATCGTCATGGACGCGTACGACGGGACGATGACGTTCTACGTCGCCGACCCGTCCGACCCGCTCATCCGGGCCTACGAGGAGATCTATCCGACCCTCTTCCACCCGCTCGACCAGATGCCGGCCGAGCTCCGCGATCACCTGCGGACGCCGGAGGAGCGGTTCAACGTCCAGGCGCGCGTCTTCGCCCGCTACCACGTCACGAACACGCAGTCCTTCTACAACAAGGACGATCTCTGGACGATCCCGACGAACCCGGCGGGCGCGACGCAGCAGCTGCCCCCCGAGGCCTACTACGTGATCATGCGGATGCCGGGGACGGTGGCGGCCGAGTACCTCCTCCTGCAGCCGATGGTGCCCGCGCAGCGGCCGAACATGATCTCCTGGATCGCCGCCCGGAACACCCCCGAGACGCTCGGCCAGGTCCGCGTCTACCAGCTGCCGAGGGACACGTCCATCTTCGGACCGACGCAGATCGAGGCCCGGATCGACCAGGACCCCGTGATCTCGTCACAGATCACCCTGTGGAACCAGTCCGGCAGCCAGGTCATCCGCGGGAATCTCCTGGTGGTCCCGGTCGGCGACGCGATCGTCTACCTCGAGCCGATCTACCTGCAGTCGACCTCCTCGGCCTTCCCGCAGTTCACGAAGATCGTCGTCGCGACGTCCACGACCGTCGAGTGGGCGGACACGCTCGAGGCTGCGCTGGCGAAGGTCGTCACGTACCAGCCCGGAGCATCCCCGTCCCCCAGCGTCTCGCCCGCGCCCACGCCGGGCGGCTCGCCCACCCCGGCCTCCACCGCGACGCCCGGCGGCGCGGCGGTCCCCGCTGACGTGGCGGGCCTCATCGCCTACGCGAACCTCCACTTCGAGCTCGCGCAGAGCGCACTCCGGGCCGGCGACTTCGCGACGTACGGCGACGAGATGAAGAAGGTCCAGGCGGCGCTCGCGGAGCTCTCGCGCCTGACCGGTGCGAGCCCGGCGCCCGCGGTCGCACCCAGCCTTGCGCCCGTGACGCCGGCCCCGATCGCGACGCAGCTCCCGACACCCAGCCCGGCGCCGTGACCGGGGGGTCCGCGGCGGCCGCGGATCCGATCGAGATGGCCGCCTCAGCCAGCAGCCGGCGCCTGCGGGTCGCCGGCGTCCTCCGTGACGCCACGCGCTGGACCGTCGGCCGACCGGACATCCTGCCGGCCTCCCTCCTCGCGTTCCTCCTCCGAGGCGGCCTGGTCGTCGTCGCGATCCCGTTCCTCGTCCTGCCGTCCCCGATCGGGATCGCCTCGTGGGTCGGCGCCGACGCGATCACGGCGGCGGGCCCCACGGGCCGCTTCGTCGCGCTCGCCTCGGCGTTCGCCGCCGTGACCGTCGTCGCGGCCGTAGCCTCGATCGTCCTCGCCGCCGCTGCCGACCGCGTCGTGCTCGGCGCATGGGCGGAGGACGCCGGCCTGCACGGGGCCCGCGGGCGCGGGGCGGTCGCGACGATCGCGCGCATCGTCGCCATCCGCCTCGTCGCAGCGATCCCGCCGCTCGTCGCGACCGCCTGGGCGGTCCCGCGCGTCGCCGACGCCACGTACCGCGCCCTCACGCTGCCCGAGGATCTCGCAACGCCCCTCGCGCTCCGCGTGGCGTCGATGGTCCCCGACGCGCTCGCGGCGCTCGTCGTGGGGATCCTCGTGGGTGAGCTGGTCGCGGGCCTCGCCACGGTCCACGTCGTCGCGGACGGAGACGGCGCGGCGCGTTCGCTCGTGAGGATCGGAAGCGACCTCCTGCGCCGATCGCCCGCGGTGCTCGGCGCGTTCGCCGTCGGCATCGTCCTCCTCGTCGCGGGGCTCGGCGTCCCGCTCGCGGCCGGCTCCGCCGCATGGAGCGAGGCGCGCCGGGCGCTCGCGGAGGGCGGCGATCCCGTCGGCGCGATCCTCGGCGTGGTCGGCTTCGTGGGCGCTCTCGTCGCCGCGCTGGCGATCGCCGCGGCCGTGGCGGCCTGGCGCCGGGCCTCCCTCGCGGCGGCCGCGGCGAGGACTCAGCCTCGCCGCATCAGGCCGGGCTGACCGTCTTCCACGACCGCGCCGCGGTCTCCCATCCGCATCCGAGACGGGCCGGGGCGCCCTGCTACACTGCGGCGGCGTGACGCCGGGCGGCCGCACAGGAACCCCTCGCGCCCGGCGGACGGCGGAGATCGATGGACCAGATCCTCAAGGACTTCGGCAATTCCATCGCAGGCATCTTCTCGAGCGAGCTCGTCCAGCTCGCGATGCGCGCGATCGGCATCTACGTCGTCATCCTCTGGCTCGCGACGGCCTTCTGGGCCTACCAGGACATGAAGAGCCGCACGTCCAACCCGATCATGCCGTTCCTCGCCGCGGCCCTCATCGTGGCGTTCACGCCGCTCCTGTTCGTCTTCGCGGCGATCCTCTACCGGATCATCCGGCCGCACGAGCGAGTGGGCGAGGCGCACGAGCGGATGCTCGCCGAGGAGGCCATGCTCGCCGAAGTCGAGCAGCTCGACCACTGCCTCGGGTGCGGCCGCCGGGTGGACGAGGGCTGGATGGTCTGCCCCACGTGCCGGACCCGCCTGCGCCGCGTGTGCCCCAACTGCGGGAAGCTCGTCGGGACCGACTGGGTCCTCTGCGCCTGGTGCGGCGTCGACTTCGACCGGCCCGCCGGCCGCCCGGCGGTCGCCGCCGCGGCCTACACGACGCCTGCGCCGCGCTCGATGCGCATCCAGCAGCGTCCGGTGACGCCCGCTCCCGCCGCATCCGCGGCACCTGCCCGGGCCGCGTCCGCCGGGTACGCGCCGGCGTCGTACGCGCAGGCCGACCCT
>JAKAJU010000068.1 GCA_021813655.1 Chloroflexota bacterium
GAGACGGCGCGGACCCGGGCGAGGACCTCGTTCGGTCCGGGGACGGGGACCGGGACCTCGCGGATCTCGAACCGGTTCGGCTCGAGGACGACGAGGGCCTGCATCGTGTCGGTCATCGGACTACTCCCGGGTGGTCGGCCGCGAGGGACGGGGAATGGAAGCGCCGCTCGCCTCGCGGGGAAGGCGAGCGGCGCGGATGCACGCGGGGCTACGGCGCCGGAGCCGGCGCCGGCGCGCAGAACTTGTCGTAGAGCGAGGCCGCGTTGAGGGTCTGGATGTACTCGAGCATGTAGCCCTGCCCGATGTCCACCGGACCGAACACGTCCTTGAAGTTGACGCGCGCCATCGTCTCCTCTCGGGTCCAGCCCTTCGCGACCGCCGTCGCGACCGCCGACTTCCACGCGAGCAGATGGGCCCGCTGCGTCTCGACGTAGGAGAGGTCCACGACCGGCCCGTGTCCCGGGACGATCCGATCCACGTCGAGCGCCCGGATCCGCTCGAGCGATGCGATCCACTGGTCCACGTTCGAGGTCATGAGCCATGTCTGGCAGCCCGAGAAGATCGTGTCGCCCGTGAACACCACCCGCTCCTCCGGGATGTGGACGGCGAGCTGGCCCGGCGTGTGACCGGGCGTGTGGAGGAGGTTGAACGTGTGGTCGCCGACGCGGAGGGTGAGGTCGCCGGTGAAGACGATCCTGCCCTTGTTCGGGTCCCGGTAGTACTCGTCGCGGTCCGGCCAGAGCGCGAGACCTTCCGGGTCGTCGAGGTCGGTGCCCTTCGCCTCGGGCCCGGGCAGCGACTCGAACGCGTACGCGAATGGGTCGAGCTCCGGGAAGACGACCATGAAGCGCTCGTACAGGCCCTGGTGGTTGACCACCGTCCCGGCGCCCTTGAAGAAGTAGTTGCCGAAGATGTGGTCGACGTGGTGCTCGGTGTTGATGATGTAGCGGATCGGACCGCGCGATTCCGCGAGCCCCCTCATCGCGACGGCCTTGGTCGGGAGCTGCGGCGTGTCGACGACCACGACCCCGTCGCCCGTCGTCACGAAGCTGGGGTTGCAGCCACGCAGCTTCGTGTTCGTGAAGACGTTCGCGGTGACCTGCTCCATCTGCATGGAGGTGACCCCTTTCCGGGAGCTACTGGGTCGCGGTGAGGCCGCCGTCGATCCCCAGGATCTGGCCGGTCACGAAGGAGGACGCGTCGGAGCAGAAGAAGATGGCCGCGCCGACGAGATCGTCGGTGCCGCCGACCCGACCGAGCGGGATACGGCTGACGATCCCGGCCTTGAACGAGGGATCGTCGAGGAGCATCGCGACCTGCGGCGTGTCCACGAAGGTCGGGGCGATCGCGTTCACGTTGATGCCGTGCTTCGCCCATTCCGTCGCCCACTGGCGCGTGAGCGAGCTGATCGCGCCCTTCGCGGCGACGTACGCGGAGTAGCCGGCGTTGATGCCGAGCGACGCGCGGACGCTCGAGATGTTCACGACTCGGCCGCCGTTGCCCGCGGCGATCATCGCGCGCACCGCGGACTGGGTGGCCAGGAGCGTGCTGCGGACGTTGAGCTCGTAGATCCAGTCCCACGCGTCGCGCGGGTATTCCTCGGCGTCGAAGAGAACCTTGCCGGCACCGCCGCCGATCGCGTTGAGGACGATGTCGAGCCTGCCGAAGCGCGCGACCGTCTCGGCGACGATCCGGTCGCACTCGGCCTCCTGGGTCCCGTCCACCGCGAGCGCAAGCGCATCGCCGCCGGCCGCGCGGATCCGCTCGGCGACGGCCTCCGAGCGGTCGAGCGTGACGTCCGCGATCGCGACCTTGGCGCCGGCGCTCGCGAACGCGACGGCCATGGCGCCGCCGATCGCACCACCACCGCCCGGGATGAGTGCCACGCGTCCCGCGAGGCTGAAGAGATCCGACTGACTCATCGTGCTCCCCTCCGAGGCGTGCCCGGTGTCGCCGGGCCGCCGGATCGTGTGCTCGCTCCGCTGCACGCGTGGTCCCGACCGCCAGGCCGGATCGGCTGCGTCGCCGAACCGTCGGGCCGGAAGGACACGTGGTGTCGGGGATGTCCTCTGTGGCTGGCACCGGGCCGCGACCCGATCGACGCGTCGATGTGGCCCGCCAGCTCAACAATCATCGATTATCGAGCATACGCGGAAGATGCCCGAGGGTCAACGCGGGGCGCTGCCGCGACGGTGCTCGAAGGCCCCGCGGCAGGGCTCGGACGATGACCGCCGTGCTGGCGCGGCGATCGGGCATCGGGGACGGCACGGCGACCTCGACCGTTGGCGGTCGGGTGTCAGACCGGCGTGGACCCGACCGGCTCCGCGTCGACAAGCCGCAGGAGGTCGATCGTGTCCGACAGGTGCGCGTTGAAGATCCGCCGGGCGACGTCGAGGAGCTGGAACAGGTCGGGGTCGCGGACCGCGTAGATCACGGTCGTCCCGCGCCGCTCGGTGGAGACGATCCCGCGACTCCGCAGGACGGCGAGCTGTTGCGACACGGACGACGGTGGGACGCCGAGCGCCTCCTGGAGTTGGCCCACGCTGAGGGGGCCCCCGCGGAGGATCTCGAGGATCCGGATCCGCAGCGGATGGGCGAGGGCTTTGAAGAAGTCCGCCTTGAACTGGCGCAAGCCGTCGGGGTCATCGCGCCGGTGGCTCGCTGGCATGGGGACACAGTAGCGGGAGGGCATGTTCTGCGCAAGTGCTGAATGTTGCAAGAACTAGAAGTAGGTGGCATTCAACGCTCGGTCCACCGCATGACCGCCGGCCACGGTCGTCGATCGTTGCCGATCGCCGCCCTGGCGTCGTCAGGTCGCCTGACGTCCCGCACGGCGGACGTCGAGGCGTCCGACCGCGACGAGGATCCCCTCGATGATCGCCTCGGGTCGCGGCGGGCAGCCGGGAACGAGGACGTCGACGGGCAGGGTCTCTGCCACGCCGTCCGACCCCGCGTACGTGCCGCGGAAGACGCCGCCGCTGATCGCGCATGCGCCGAGGGCGACGACGAGCCTTGGCTCGGGCATCGCCTCGTACGTGCGTCGCGCTGCGTCCGCGAGGTTGCGCGTCATGATCCCCGTGACGAGCAGGAGATCGGCGTGGCGCGGTGATGCGACGAAGTCGATCCCGAGCCGCTGGACGTCGTGGTACGGATCGAGCAGGGCGGCGATCTCCCAGTCACAGCCGTTGCACGACCCGGCGTCGAGGTGCCGCACGTGGAGGGAGCGTCCGAGGCGGCGCATGATGCTCGACCGCAGCCGCTCGTCCACGGGGACGCTCGCCCGGACGGCCCCGTCGCTCACGGTCGTCCTCCCGCGTCCGGGAGCGCGACGACCTCGATCAGGGTCGCGCGGTCGACGGCGGCGAGCTCGACGCGGGCGCCCATCCGGATCGCCCCGTTCGGGCATGCGATCGCGCACGCGGCGCAGAAGACGCAGCGCCCGGCGTCGATCGACCAGGCGTCCCCGAGGACGGTGATCGCGCTCGTCGGGCACGCGTCCGCGCACGCACGCTCGCGCGCGCAGCGCGCCGGGTCGAGCTCGGGGAGCCCGCGCGTCGCCGGCTGGACGAGCGGCGGGGCATCGGGGTAGCGCGAACTCAGCGGCGGCTCCCGGAGCGGGGCGAGAAGGCGATGAAGCACGTCGAGAGGCATCGTCAGCGGTCCGTGCAGGCGTAGCAGAGCTCGAAGCTCTTGTTGATGAGCGGGAAGTCGGGTACGAGGTTGCCGGGCACCGCCGCTGCGACGACGGGCCAGTCGGCGAACGAGCCCGAGCGGAGATGGAGGCGCTCGACGCGCCCGTCGCGCCCGGCCATGAGCCAGAGCCAGGACGCGCCCCGGGGCCCCTCGGCGCCGGCGAGGGTGGAGGTCCCTGGCTCGGCGACCCTGGCGGGCGGGACGCGGATCGGTCCGTCGGGCAGGCGTCCCGCGAGCTCGCGGACGATCGCGGAAGACACGAGCGCCTCCTGGGCCCGGACGTGGAAGCGTGCGGCGACGTCGCCCGTCGCATGCGTGACCACGGGGACGTCGATCTCGGCGTAGGCGTCGGTCGGGCGATCGACGCGCAGGTCCGTGGCGAGCCCGCTCGCGCGCGCCGCGACGCCGACCGCCCCGAGTCTCCGCGCCGTCGCGGCCGTGACCACGCCCGTCCCGTGGAGGCGCCCCATGAACGAGTCGGAGCGCACGAGACGCCGGACGATCGCGCGGACGTCGTGGTCGATCCCGTCCACGGCCGACGCGAGCGCGGTGACGGCCGCTCCGTCCAGGTCCAGCCGCAGTCCACCCGGGGCCACCATCCCGGTGAGGTAGCGATGACCGGTCAACCCCTCGTTGAGGCGGAGGAGCCGCTCCTTCTGCCACCCGAGGCGCGACGTCCCGAAATGGAAGCCGACGCCCGCACAGATGTTCCCGAGGTCGCCGACGTGGTTGTACAGGCGCTCCATCTCGGCGAGGAGCACACGTGCCGCCCGGGCCCGCGGCGGTGCCTCCGTCCCCGTGAGCCGCTCGACGGCCCGGCTGTACGCCGTCGCGTGGGTGACGGTGCAGACGCCGCAGGCCCGCTCGACGATCGCGAGGGCCTGCTCGAAGGTCCGTCCCTCGACGAGCTTCTCGATCCCGCGGTGCGTGTAGAAGAGGCGGGCGTCGAGGTGGAGGACGGACTCGCCGACGGCCGAGAAGCGGAAGTGCCCGGGCTCGATGATGCCCGCGTGGATGGGACCCACCGGCAGCTCGTACACCCCCTCGCCGTGCGCGACGAACGCGCGGAACGGACGCGGCGGGCGCGGCTCGCAAGAGGCGAGCGGCGCCCGGAGCAGCGGGTGCGGCAGGCCCTCGATCGGCTCGTGGATGACGAGCGGGCGCAGGTCCGGGTGGCCGGATGGCTCGATCCCGAAGAGGTCGTGCGACTCCCGCTCGTCCCAGGCGGCGGCCGGCACGAGCCCGGTGAGCGACGGGTGCGACGGTCGCTCCGGCGAGAGCGGCGCCCGGAGCCGCACGAGCGGGCCGCCCGGCGTCGCGAGAACCTCCTCGACCGCGAGACCACCGTCGGGGTCGAGGCCGCGCAGATCCATCCCGAGGAACATGACGTGCGTCGCGCCGAGCGCGGTCATCGCCTCCACCGCGCGGGGCAGCTCGGCGCCGCTCACGGCGACCACCACCTCATCGTCCGACCCCGAGGCCTCCACCGCATGGCCGAGGCGGTCCTCGAGCGACGCGAGCGCCGCCGCCCGGTCACAGACGGCGGGCTGCTCGTGCGCACCCCGGCCACCGTCTCGTGACGCCCGACCCGCGCCGGCTTCAAGGGAGGCCGCGGCGCGCCTGCTCGTCGTCATCGTCATCCGCCCCGCACGCCGAGGATCGAGCCGACGCTGGCGAGCACATCTGCGAGGGGGGCGGGCACCCAGACGCCCACGATCGCCGCCGCGACCAGCGGGACCGCGAGCCAGGCGAGGGTCGTCCGGCCCGGTCGCCGGATGGTGATGCCCGGCACCGGACGGCCCCAGAGGAGCCGGAAGCCGTGGAAGGCGACGGCGACGAACGACAGGGCGAGGAGGAGGGCCGCGATGGCGGCCGCAGGCCCGTACCCGCGGAGCACGCCGCCGACGACGATCGCGAACTCGGTGATGAAGATGCCGGACGGTGGCAGCCCTGCGAGGAGGAGGATCCCCACGGCGAGGGCGCCGCTCGCCTCCGGTGCGTCGCGCAGCCCGCCCCGGATCCTCGCGAGGCGCCGCGTCCCGTACTGCTGGACGAGCTCGCCGGCCGCAAGGAAGAGCCCCGCCTTCAGCAGCCCGTGGAGACCGACGTGGAGGATGACCCCCGCGATCGCGACAGGGCCCCCGAACCCGATCCCGAGCGCGAGGAGCCCCATGTGCTCGACGCTCGAGTACGCGAGCAGGCGTTTGAGGTCCTCCTGGGCGACCATGAACGGGAGCGCCACGGCCAGGCTCAGCAGGCCGAGCGCCACGAGGAGCGTCGCCGGCATCTGCGGGCCCAGCGTCCCCACCGCCACGAGGTAGAAGCGGACGAGCGCGTACAGCGCCGCCGCGAGCGAGGCGCCCGACAGGACCGCGCTCACCGGGCTCGGCGCCTGGCTGTGGGCGTCCGGCAGCCACGTGTGGAACGGGACCAGGCCGACCTTCGTCCCGTAGCCCGCCAGCGCGAAGACGAAGGCGAGGCGCATGAGGCCCGGGTCCAGCGCGGGTGCGATCGAGACCAGTCGCGTCCAGGCGAGCGCGTCGGAGCTCTCGCCCAGGACGCCGACCGACGAGGCGTAGGCGAGGATCGTGGCAAGGAGGGCGAAGCCCACGCCGACGGTGCCCAGGACGAGGTACTTCCAGGCCGCCTCGATCGCCTCGGGCGTCCGCGTGATCCCCACGAGCAGGGCCGAGACGATCGTCGTCGCCTCGATGGCGACCCACAGGAGACCGAGGTTGTCGAAGAGCGGCACCGCGACGAGGCTCGCGACGAACGTGAGGAAGAGGGCGTAGTAGCGGCCCTCATCGGGTGGGTGCAGCGCGCCGGACGCGATCTCGTGGCCGACGTACCGCGGCGACCCGCCGAGCGCGAGACCGGCCACGGCGAGGATCACGAGGAGCACGTACGCGCCGAGCGCATCGACGACGACCGTCCCGCCGAACGCGGAGACAGGTCCGCCGGCGAGCACCGCGACGGCGAGGGCGACCCCTGCCGCTGCCGCCCCACCGAACGCGGCCCATGCGAGCCCGACCGCGACCACGCCACGCGACCACCAGGCGGGGATCGCCGCGACCATCGGCAGGCCCACGAGCGCGAGGACGAGGGCTTCGGTCATCCGCGCAGGCTCCGCAGCTCGTCGGTGGACATCGAGCCGAAGACCGTGAGCATCCGACGCGCATAGACCCAGACGACGGCGATCGCGATGAGCAGGTCGAAGACGATCCCGAGCTCGATGACGAGCGGCATCCCGTACGTGAGGCTGAACGCCGTGAGCGCGACGCCGTTCTCGAAGACGAGCAGGCCGACGATGATCGACAGGCCCTTGCGGCGCGTCATCGCGATGAGCAGGCCCGTGAGGATCTCGGCCACGGCAGCGGGGAGCGCCTGGGGCGCGACGAGGCGGCCGCCGAGCGCCGCGCCGTCCACGGTGGCGACGGCGGCGAACGCGATGACGATGGCCACCACGAGCGTGACCCGCGGCCCGAGGTACGGGTGGCGCTCGGTGCGCACCGGGCTCTGCCGGAGGATCCGTCCGAGGATCACGGGCACGACCAACCCCTTCGTGAGCCCGGCCAGGAGCCCGCCGAAGACGAGGTGCGGGGCCCCGGTCGCGACGCCGACGCCCACGCCGACGACGCCGATGAGGAGCGACTCGCCGGCGACCAGCCAGATCGACCGGCCGATCGACCGCGTGCCGGCGATGAGAATGCCCATGACGACGATGCCGGCGGCACAGGCGTCGATGAGGCGGGCTGCGGCAGCGGGATCCATCGTCACGACCCGAGCGGGATGAGCTGCGTCCCGATCGCCACGAGCGCGACCAGCGACGCAAGGCCGAGGAGATCGGGGAGCGCGAGGATCCGCATCTTCGCGACCGTGGCGTCGAGCAGGGCGAGCACCTGCCCGATGACCAGGAGCTTCGCGATCCCGGCCAGGGCGCCGATCGCGAGCGGCAGCGGGGTGAGCTCGGTCGCAGCGCCGAACGGCGCGAACGCGGCGGCGAACACGGCCGCAAGGAGGACGAGCTTGAGCTCCGACCCGAAGACGAGCGTGGCGAGCGACCGCCCGGAGGCCTCGAGGAGCATCCCCTCGTGGATCATCGTGAGCTCGAGGTGCGTGTCGGGGTTGTCGACGGGCTGGTGACCGGTCTCCGCGACGATGACGATCCCGGCCGCGACGGCGGAGAGGAGGTGCGCGGGATCGAGGAGGCCGACCCCCGCGTGGACGCCGAACGCGCTCATCGTTGCGAGATCGCTCGAGCCCGCCGCGAGGGCGGCGCCCGCGAGCGCGAGCACGAGCCCCGGCTCGGCGAGGGCGGAGATCGCGACGTCGCGGCTCGCGCCCATCCCGCCGAACGCCCCTCCCGCGTCGAGGGCCGCGAGCGCGATCGCGAACCGCGCCAGGGCGAGAAGGCCGATGACGACGAACAGGTCACCCCAGCCGGCGAGAGGCGGGCGCACGGCGACGAACGGGACGAGGAGGGAGGCCACGAGGAGCGCGGCGAGGACGACAGCCGGTGTGTGCCGCGCGACCGGTCCGGATGTGCCACCGACCAGGGGGGTCTTGCCCCACCACTTGACGAGGTCGCGGTAGGGCTGCATGAGCGGGGCGCCGCGCCTGCCCTGGAGCCGTGCCTTCGTGCGCCGGATCGTCCCCGTAAGGAGCGGGGCGAATGCCGTGAAGACTGCCAGCTGGAGCGCGACGAGGACGATCGTCGTCACGGCCGGGCCCCAGCTCATCGCGTCACCAGTAGCAGGACGAGGACCGCGACCACGATGTACGCGAGGTAGAGCTGGATCGCGCCCGCCTGGAGTCGCCGGACCGCCTGGGCCGCGCGGACGCCCAACGCGTGCGCCGGTCGGAAGACGCGGTCCTCGAGGACGAGGGTGACGTCGCCCCGATAGTGGATCGAGACCGGGACGCGTGTCCCGGGGTGGTACTCGACCTCGACGCGGCGCTCGGGCAGCAGGATCCGCCGGAAGAAGAGGCGGATCGGCTTCGCGAAGCTCGTCCCCGTGTACTGGAACTGGGGAGCCGGCTCGATCCCGCAGGTCCACGTCTCGGCGCGTCGGGCGCGGCGCATCCCGCGGCCGACGAGGAACGTCGCGCCCGCAGCGGCGATGACGATCAGCAGCCCTCCCGCGAGCGCCGCGTACGTCGCGGCCCCTTCGGTGCGCGGCAGGGAGGTCACCGCGGCGACCGGGACCGGCGAGGCGAGGCCCGCGGGCAGGATCGACCGGGCGACATCGGTGAGCGTCCCCGACGCCACGCCCGCCCCCAGGCCGAGGACCACGCACGCGGCGGCAAGGCCGACGAGCGCAGCCAGCACGGGCCGTGACGCTTCGTGGGCGGTCGCGGCCTCCCTGCTCCGGGGGAGTCCGAGAAACGCGATCCCCGTCGCCTTGACGAAGCACGCCACGGCGAGGGCTGCCGTGAGGCCGAGCGCCCCGATCGCCAGCGCACCCGCGAATCGGACAAGTGGCGGCACTGCAGTCTCGCCAGCCGTCCCGAGGAGTCCCTGGAACGTGAGCCACTCGCTGGCGAACCCGTTGAGGGGCGGGAGGCCGCTGATCGCCGCGGCTCCCACGCCGAAGGTGAGAGCCGTCACCGGCATGAGCCGGGCGAGGCCACCGAGCCGGTTGAGGTCGCGCACCCGGGTGGCATGCAGGACCGCACCGGCCCCGAGGAAGAGGAGCGTCTTGAAGGCGGCGTGGTTGAGGGAATGGAAGAGGGCGGCCGCGAGGGCCACCGCCGCGAGCGTCGTCGCCCCGTGGGCGGCCAGCACGAGCGAGGCGCCGACGCCGAGGAGGATGATCCCGATGTTCTCGACGCTGTGGAACGCGAGCAGCCTCTTGATGTCGTGCTGCATGAGCGCGTAGAGCACACCCAGGATCGCCGACGCGGCGCCGATCGCGAGGACCGCGACCCCCCACCAGTCCGGTCCGCCGCCGAGCACGTCCACGACGATCCGGACGAGGCCGTAGATGCCGGTCTTGATCATGACCCCCGACATCACGGCCGACACGTGCGACGGTGCGACCGGGTGGGCCCGTGGCAGCCACGCGTGGAGCGGCACGGCGCCGGCCTTGGTGCCGAAGCCGGCGAGGGCGAGGACGAAGACGACGTCCCGCGCCCGAGGGTCCAGCGCGGGCGAGGCGGCGCGCCACGCGTCGAAGCCGAGTCCGGCCCCTGTGCCCGCGGCGAGGACGGCGAAGGCGACGAGGATGGCCACGGTCGCGACGTGCGTCATCGCGACGTAGAGGTACCCAGCGGACAGGACTGCGCGCGTGGGCCGCAGGCCGATCACGAGGATCGCGGAAAGCAGCGCCATGAGCTCCCACGCGAAGAGGAACGCGAACCCGTTCGCGGCACCGAGGACGACGACGATGGCGAGCAGGAACGCCGGGAAGGCCGCACCCTCGAGCCGCGACCGGGCGCGGGTCCCGACGATCGAGCCCGCCGATGCGGCGGCCGAGAGGCCGAGCGCGACGAGGAATACGGCGCCGAGGCTGTCGTAGCGCAGGTCGACGACGCTCAGGCCGTCCACGAGCGACCCGGTCCGCACGTCGAGCGTGCCCGCGCCCGCCAGCAGCGCCACTCCTAGCGCCGCCGCGCCGACGGATCCGACGACCGTGAGGGGTGCGGCAAGGCGCGCGGTCGGTCGCACCAGCGCCGCGACCGATGCCAGGGCGAGCGGGACCACCGTCAGCGCCAGCAGCCACGGGAGTGCGTCGGCGAACGCCAGGGGCGCGGGGGTCAAGGCGGAGGCTCCAGGATCCGGACGGTCGGTCAGCCACCGATCGTCGCGGCGGGCTGCGGTCCGACTATACATCCAAGAAACCGGATATTGCAAGACTGTGTGCCTCGGGACGCCTGCCGGCGTCGGGCTACCGCGTCGCGGATCCCGCGGTCGTCGTACCCTGCACCGCATGTCGAGCCCTGATCCGGACCGTCCATCCCGAGCCCTGCGCTCCGCCGAGCTCCTGGCCATCGGCAGCGAGCTCACGAACGGCGAGACGCGCGACACGAACGGCGGCGAGCTCGCAGCGGCGCTCGCGGCCGAGGGAGTCACGGTCCGCCGGATCTCTGCCCTTCCGGACGACCTCGGAGCCGTCACCGCCGCCTTCCGCGACGCGCTCGCGTCCGCGGACCTGGTCGTGGCTACCGGCGGACTCGGACCCACTCCCGACGATCTCACGCGGGAGGCCATAGCCGCGGCGGTGGGCGAGACGCCTGAGGTCGATCCCGAGCTGGAGGCGTGGCTGCGCGACCTGTTCGGCCGGCGCGGGATGCCGCTGCTCGCCGTCAACCTCAAGCAGGCGTGGCTCATCCCGTCGGCGACGTCGATCCCCAATGCGAACGGCACGGCGCCGGGCTGGTGGGTGGACCGACCGGACGGCCGCGTCGTCGTCCTGCTGCCCGGGCCGCCGCGCGAGATGCGGCCGATGTGGACCGGCTGGGCCCTGCCGCGGCTGCGCGAGCGCGGTCTCGGCGACGGGCGGATCAGCCGGACGCTGCGCCTCTATGGGATCGGCGAATCGACCGTCGCGGACCTCCTCGGCGACGCGATGCTCCGGCGCGCGAACCCGATCGTCGCGACATACGCGCGCGCCGACTGGCTCGACGTTCGGATCTCGGCGGTGGACGAGCCCGCCCCGGACGGCGGCGATGGCCGGCCGGCTGCGGCTATCCTCCACGAGACCACCGAGGCCGTCCGGGCTGCCCTGGCCGGCCACGTCCGCACCGAGGGCGAGACCGGGTGGGCGGACCTGGTGGCCGAGGCCGCCGAGGCCGCCGGCGTTCGCATCGCGACGGTGGAAGCGGGGACGCGCGGTGCGCTCGCGGCGCTCCTCGCCGGCGTGCCCGCCGTGGAGCGCTGCATCGTCGTGGGCGGTGCGGCGGACGCCGACCCCGAGGCGTGGCCGGTCGAGGCGCGGGCGACCGACGCTGCCCGCGACGCCGGCGTGGAGGTCGGCTGCGCGGTCGTCGCCCGGACGGACACGACACGGACCTCCTTGCGGGTCGCCGTTGCAGTCGCGGGAGACGAGGAGTCGAGCGTCATGGACCTCCGCCTCTTCCAGCACGGCGAGCACGGGCTCTTCCGGGCGGCCGTCGCGACCGCCGCATTCCTCATCGACGTGCTGGGGCCACGGGGCGTGGACCGGGATCGACCATGACCGCCCGCAACGGTCGCGCGGGCACGGACGCGGTCGTCCGAACGGACGCGGACCCGGGCGTCGGCACTGGCGCACGCGCGAGCAGGGGCGCCGCGTCGCCGCGTCCGCGTCTCGGGGACCTGACGATCCGGCCCCTCGACGCCGCAGCCTGGGACGCGCTCGCGGCGCTCTTCGAGCGGCCCGGCGACCCCCGGTGGTGCTGGTGCGCGTACTGGCGGCGTTCCGGCACCAGCTGGGCGAGCCACGATGTCGCCGACAACCGGTCGGCGCTCCGCGCCCTCGCCGACGCGCCCGTCGCGCCGGGCCTCGTCGCGTTCCGCGGTGACGTCGCCGTCGGCTGGGTGGCTGTCGCGCCGCGCCGTGACTACGTGCGACTCGAGCGCTCGCGGACGATCCCCCATCTCCCCGGCGAAGGGGTCTGGGCGATCACCTGCTTCGTCGTGGCGAAGGAGGTCCGGCGGTCGGGCGTGGCGCAGCTGTTGCTGCGGGCGGCCGTTGACTTCGCGCGAGTGCACGGCGCGAGAGAGGTCGAGGGCTACCCGGTCCGGACCGCCGGCAGGCGGGTGCCGTCCGCCCTCGCGTACACCGGCACCCTCGGCATGTTCGAGCGGGCCGGGTTCGCGGTCGCCGCCGAGACGGCCTCGCGCCCGCATCCGGGCGCGACGCGCGTGGTGGTCCGCCTCGAGGCCTGACCCTGGCGCCTCGCGGCCGGACATCGCGCGCCGCGCCC